>DASTMZ010000237.1:0-6949 GCA_035713725.1 Micromonosporaceae bacterium | reverse complement strand
GCGCCGAGCGCGGCAATCAGCACGAGGCCGATGCCGGCTACCCGCATGTGGCGGCGGGTCGGGATGGTTGTCATGGCGCTCGGACGCGCCGGCCGTCACAGGCGGTTCCCAGCGATGACAATTCGTTACGCCGCCGGCACCAAGCCGTTGCCGGCTGATCTCTAGATCGAACTGGGCTAGATCGAACTCGTGCGTGTCGGACGCGACCGCAGTTCCTTGAGGTAGTCCTCCGGCGCGCCGGCCCGCTCGGCGGCGGCCACGATTTCGCTGAGGTACCAGGATGTCGGCAGACCGCCTTCGTACCCGTCGAAGACGTACACCCAGGCGGTCAGGTCGCCGTCGAGGGTCGCGGCTCGTACGGTCAGCCGGCGGTACGTCCCCGCCTCGACCCCTTCCATCCGGTCCAGTTGCTGCGCGTCCCAGGGATGCACGTCGTAGAGCGCGACGAAGACGCGGTCGCCCGGCGATTCGACGATCGTGGTGACCGCGCCCTCCCAGCCGAGCTCCTCCTCGCCCGCGAAGGTCAGTCGCCAGCCCTCGAGCCACCCGGTGTCGACCATCGGCGACTGCGGACAGTAGGCACGCATCCGGCCCGGATCGAGGTTCGAGCCATACGCGGCGTAATGACGCACGGAGATCACGATAGTCCGTTTCGGCGGTGGGGGAGAATACAAGTGCGTGGGTGCGGGGCGTACGCAATGGGGGCGACGGGAGGCGGGCGTGAACCGCATCGTGATCATCGGCGCCGGGCCGGCCGGGTACGAGGCGGCACTGGTCGCCGCTCAACTCGATGCCGACGTGACGATCGTCGAGCCGGACGGTGCCGGCGGCGCGTGCGTGCTGTCCGACTGCGTGCCGTCCAAGACGTTCATCGCAAGCTCGGACGTGGTCACCGGATATCGCGACACCGAGCAGTTCGGCGTCGATGCCGGCGGACTCGCCGCGGTCACCGTCCACGCCGGCGCGGTGCACGAACGGGTCAAGCGGCTGGCACTCGCGCAGTCCGCCGACGTCCACGCGAAGTTGATCAAGGCTGGCGTCTCCTACGTGACCGGTAGCGCCCGGCTCGGAACGGAGACGGTCGGCCACACACACCGCGTCGAGATCACGCCGACCGACGGCGCCGCACCGCACCACATCGACGCCACCGCCGTACTCGTCGCGACCGGCGCGACGCCCCGGCTGCTGCCCGATGCCATGCCGGACGGCGAACGCATCCTCACCTGGCGGCAGATCTACGACCTTCCCGAGTTACCGTCGCATCTGATCGTGATCGGGTCCGGCGTGACGGGCGCGGAGTTCGCATCGGCGTACCTCGCGATGGGTGTGGCCGTGACGCTCGTGTCCAGTCGCGACCGCGTGATGCCGCACGAGGACGCGGACGCCGCGATGGCGATCGAGCGCGTGTTCCGCACGCGCGGCATGAACATCCTCAACAACTCGCGAGCCGCGGTTGTGCGCCGGGCCGGCGACGGCGTCGAGGTGACGCTCGTGGACGGCCGCGTCGTCACCGGTTCGCACGCGCTGATGGCGGTCGGCTCGGTGCCCAACACGGCCGGGCTTGGCCTCGCGGACTACGGCGTGACGGTGGACCCGGGCGGCTACGTTCACGTGGATCGTGTATCCCGGACCAACGTCCCGGGCGTGTACGCCGCCGGCGACTGTACGGGCGTCCTCCCGCTCGCCAGCGTCGCCGCCATGCAGGGCCGCATCGCGATGTGGCACGCGTTGGGCGAAGCGGTCACGCCGCTGAGGCTGAAAACCGTCGCGGCGAACGTGTTCACCGATCCGGAGCTCGCGAACGTCGGTGTGTCGCAGGCCGAAGTGGACAGCGGCAAGGTGCCGGCCCGGCAGGTCGTGCTGTCGCTGGACGGCAACGCACGCGCGAAGATGGCCGGCATCCACGACGGTTTCGTAAAGCTGTTCTGCCGGCCGGCATCTGGCCAGATCGTCGGCGGTGTGGTGGTCGCGCCACGCGCCAGCGAGCTGATCACGCCGATCGCGATGGCCGTGGAGAACCAGCTGACCGTCGACCAGCTCGCTCACACGATCACGATCTATCCGTCGATCTCCGGCTCGATCGCCGAGGCGGCCCGTCAACTGATGCTCCACGAGGTCGGTTGATCCGGCTAACGACAAACTCGCTTGCGAGGGGCGCGCGGTCGCCCGTACCGTCGGATTGTGATCTTTGGTCTTGGCACGACGACGCCGGGAGTCCCGGCGCGCACCGTGCTGACCTGATCGACGTCATCACCAACGCCCCGGGCGATTGCCTGGGGCATTCGCGTGTCCGGCGGTCGCCCCGAACCGAACGGAGACCGCCATGATCGTCAGCGACCCACCCGCACCGGCCGACCACCGACGCCTCGGCCGAGAGCTCGACATCTTCGACTCACATCCGTTGATCGGCGCCGGATTGCCGTTCTGGCTGCCGGCCGGCGCCGCCGCGCGCTTCGAGATCGAGAGCTATCTGCGCGAGCTCGAACGGCGCGCCGGCTACCAGTTCGTCTACTCACCGGTGCTCGGCAAACGTGCGCTCTACGAGCGATCCGGCCACTCAGCGCATTTCGCCGACGACATGTTCCCGCCGATGCGCATGTCGGCTGACGACGAGCTCGTGCTGCGCCCGACCATGTGCCCGCATCACGCTCTCATCTTCGGGTCGCGGCCGCGCTCCTATCGCGACCTGCCGGTGCGGATCGCGGAGATCGGCGGGCAGTATCGCGCGGAACGCAGCGGCGTGCTGGGCGGGCTCGGCCGAGTTCGCGCGATGTCGCTGAACGACGCGCACAACTTCTGCGCGTTGAGTCAGGTCCGCGACGAAATCGCCGCGGTGTTGGCCCTGATTCGCGAGGCGCACCAAGCGATCGGCATCGCGAGCGCCGGCTTTCGGCTGTCGTTGCGTGGCGGCGGCGGCGACGGCGACAAATATGCGGGCGCGCCGGACATGTGGCGCCGCGCCGAGGCGATGCTGCGCGAAGCCCTCGACGACGCCGCCGTCGATTACGTCGAGGCGGCTGGCGAGGCGGCGTTCTACGGGCCGAAGATCGACGTACAGGTGGCCGATCCGATCGAGCGCGAGTCCAGCATCTCCACGATCCAGCTCGACTTTCACCAACCGGCGCAGTTCGACTTGTCCTATGTGGACGCGAGCGGCGATCGGCCGATGCCGGTGATGATCCATCGAAGCCTTGTCGGGTCGATGGAGCGGCTGTTCGCGTACCTCATCGAGGCGCATCGCGGTGCGTTCCCGGTGTGGTACTCGCCGGTGCAGCTCGTCGTCGTACCGGTGTCGGACGACGACGCCGCGGCCGCCGCCGGTGTTGCGGGCAGCGCCGTCGAGGCCGGGCTCCGCGCCGAGCTTGAGGTTCAGGGGTCGGTCGGAGCACGGGTACGGGATGCCGCGCTGCGCAAGATTCCTTACGTGGCCGTGATCGGCGCTCGCGAGGCGGCCGACGGGCTCGTCGCGCTCCGCCTTCGGGACGGACGACAACTGGAGCCAATGCCGGCGGTGGCCGCGGTTGCGTTGATAGCTGGCGTCGCTTCGTCGCGGTCGCACGAGCTGCTACCCGACTAGCGGTCCGATGTGGACAGCGTTCGATCGGTTGCGCTCGGGTTTCGGTCGGTGGCCGTGAGATGTGGACAGCGACGACGTGAATCGCCTGCCAGTGACAGGATCCGGCCGTGCCAACTCGTGCATCGGTGCCGCGGCGTGCCTCCGCGCCGCCGGATCTTCGACTGATGCCGTTCCGCGGCCTCGACGCGATTGACGCTGGTCTGCTGACTTGGGCGGCACTTCGCGGCCCGGCGTGGCGACGGCTGCTGCCGGGCATCTACGTTCGCGCTGGCTCCGAACCGGACTACCGGACCTGGTGTCGAGCGGCCGCCCTGTGGGGCGGCACGATGGCGGTGATCGGTGGCGTCAGCGCCGCGTCTTTCTGGGGTGTGGTCGATACGCCGTCAGACGGCCAGATCTCGCTCGTCATGCCACCGGGGACACGACGTCGGGCACCGGCACGCGTACGCCCCGTCCGCGCATCGCTCGACCGCGCCGACATCGTTGACCTGGCTGGCGTACCGGTCACGTCGGCGGTCCGTACCGCATTTGACCTTGCTCGCACGCTCGACCACGTCGCGGCGGTGGTGGTCATCGACACGATGCTCGCACGCCACGTGCTGCAGCTGTCCGATGTGGTCGCGTACGCCCAAGCGCACCGAGGCTGGCCGGGAGTCGGGCGAGCACTGCGCGTGTTCCGTGGTGCGGAACCGCGGAGCGAGTCGCCGATGGAGACGCGGTTGCGGCTCGTCATCGTGGCCGGCGGTCTCCCGCGTCCGGTCGCACAGTATGACGTCCGGGACCCAGCCGGCCGCTTTGTCGCGCGCGTGGATCTGGCGTACCCGCAATGGCGCATCGCGATCGAGTACGACGGCGACTACCACCGCGACCGGCAGACGTACCGTGATGATCAGCGTCGCGCCAACGCGTTGCGGGTGGCTGGCTGGACCATCTTGCGGTTCACCGCGGCCGACGTCTGGCGGCGCCCGGAGCAGATCGTCGCCGACATCCGGGCGATCATGCCGGTGTGAGGGTGGCGTCACGGCGAGCCATGGGCGCCGAAGATCGCTACGCCAGGCCGACCTCACACGCCCGAAGATCGCTACCGATGGAGCGTTATGGCTGTAAATTGGCGCGATCATGGCCCGCAGACAGCCACCGCACTCCACCCGTTGCGATCATCACGGGGCAAGAAGCGGGCGGCGGCAAGAAGCAAGCGGGCGAGCGCGACGGGCGAGCGCCGCCGGGTCGGTCAGGTGATCTCACAGATCACGGCGCCGGTGGCGATCACGTCGCCGACCGACGCGGCGAGTCCGGCGATGGTGCCGGCCTTGTGCGCGTTCAACGGCTGCTCCATTTTCATCGCCTCCAGCACGACGACGAGATCGCCGGCCACGACCTGGTCGCCGTCTGCCACCGCGATCTTGACGATGGTGCCCTGCATCGGCGAGGTGAGCGCGTCGCCACTCGCGGCCGCGGCCACCTTCTTGCCAGCCGTGCGGCGTGCCGCGCCCGACCGAGCAGACCCAGCCGCACCGACGCCGAGCAGACCAGCACCAAAAGCGGGCAGAGCCAAGGCCGGCAGCACCACCTCGATGCGCTTGCCACCGACCTCGACCACGACGGTCTCGCGCTCCTCGCCCGCGCCGCCGACGCCCGCCGCGCCGACGCCCGCCGCGCCGACGCCCGATGCGCCCGACACCCCACTCGCCGAGAACGGCTCGACTCCGCCGGACCATTCCGTTTCGATCCATCGTGTGTGGACGGTGAACGGCTCGGCGGTAAAGGCCGGGTCGCGCACGATCCGGCGGTGGAATGGCAGCGCGGTTGCCATGCCGTCGACGACCATCTCGTCGAGCACGCGCCTTGCGCGCTCCAGGGCTTCGGCACGCGTCTCACCGGTGACGATCACCTTCGCCAGCAGCGAGTCGAAGTTGCCGCCGATGACGCTGCCCGCCTCGATGCCGGTGTCGACGCGTACGCCGGGGCCGCTCGGGACGCGCAACTCGGTCACCACGCCCGGCGCCGGCAGGAAGTTGCGCCCCGGATCCTCCCCGTTGATGCGGAACTCGAACGCGTGGCCGCGCGGTGTCGGATCCTCTCGATGGCGCAGCTCCTCGCCGGCGGCAATGCGGAACTGTTCGCGTACCAAGTCGACGCCGGCCGTCTCCTCGGTGACCGGGTGCTCGACCTGAAGGCGCGTGTTCACTTCGAGGAACGAGATCGTGCCGTCCGTACCGACGAGGAACTCGACGGTGCCGGCGCCGTGGTAGCTGGCACCGCGGCAGATCGCCTTCGCCGACGCGTGGATCGTCGCGCGTTGCTCGTCGGTCAGGAACGGCGCCGGAGCCTCCTCGACCAACTTCTGGTGCCGGCGTTGCAGCGAACAGTCCCGGGTGCCGACCACGATCACGGTGCCGTGCTGATCGGCGAGCACCTGCGCCTCGACGTGGCGCGGCCGGTCGAGATAGCGCTCCACGAAACACTCGCCGCGCCCGAACGCGGACACCGCCTCGCGGACGGCGGACGAGAACAGCTCCGGGATCTCCTCCACGGTGCGCGCCACCTTGAGCCCGCGGCCGCCACCGCCGAACGCCGCTTTGATCGCGACGGGCAGTCCGAATTCGCGCGCGAACGCGACCACTTCGTCGGCGTCCGCGACCGGTTCGGACGTGCCGGGCACGAGCGGCGCGCCGACCGATGCCGCGATGTGTCGCGCGGTGACCTTGTCGCCGAGGTCGCGGATCGCCTGCGGCGTCGGCCCGATCCAGGTCACGCCCGCGTCGATGACGGCCTGCGCGAACTCCGCGTTCTCGGAGAGAAACCCATAACCCGGATGTACGGCGTCCGCGCCGGCGCGCTGCGCAATGTCGACGAGCTTATCGATGCGCAGGTACGTGTCGGCTGCGGTGTAGCCACCCAATGCGTACGCCTCGTCGGCGAGTTTGACGTGCATGGCATCGCGATCGGAGTCCGCGTAGACCGCGACGCTCGCGAGGCCGGCATCCCGGCAGGCGCGGATCACTCGCACCGCGATCTCACCACGGTTGGCGATCAACACCTTGCGCATCGTCTGTCCCTCCGACCGGTACCAGCGAGTAGTCTAGTCGCCGATTTGATCTTCGTCGGGCGGTAGATTGCGCTCGCCGCGGCTGACCCGTACCCACGAATGGTCCTGGGTTTTAGTTCTTGCGGGCCAGTGTCACGCCGTCCGCGATCGGGACGATCATCGACGTGACGCGCTTGTCAGCGGTGACGATGTCGTTGAATTCGGCCATCGTGGCGTCGTCGGCATTCGCCGGAGGGAGCACGATGCGGCCACCGCGCAGCACGTTGTCGATGAGAATGACGCCACCGGCGCGTATGCGCGGCACGATCTCCGCCCAGTAGTCC
>DASTMZ010000236.1:0-4094 GCA_035713725.1 Micromonosporaceae bacterium | reverse complement strand
GAAGAACCGGCGGGCCGCCTGGCCGTCGCGACGCTTCGACACCAGCACGTCGATGACCTGGCCGTACTGATCGACCGCGCGGTAGACGTAGCGCCATACGCCGTAAACCTTTACGTAGGTCTCGTCGACGAACCAGCGGTCACCCGCGTATGGCGTGCAAAGCGGGCAGCGTCGGCCAGCAGCGGTGCGAACCGCTGCACCACCGGTAGACGGTGACGTGGTCGACCTCGATGCTACGTTCCGCCAGCAGCTCCTCTACGTCGCGATAGGACAGGCCATACTGCAGGTACCAGCGCACCGCCACCACGATGACCTCGGCCGGAAACCGGAAGCCTGCGAAGGCCGAGCCGGACGGCGAGTGCCGACAAGAGTGGCAGGACAACTTCACCCGGCCCATCCTGCCCGCGCCCGCTGACGATCGCTCTACGCAACAGTGCCGTCGGCAGAGCCGGAAGGTCGTCCAGGCCGAGCCGACACCGCTGATGCAGGAATGGCTCGACAATCCCGAGCCGCCCAGCCCACCGCTCCGCAGACTACTCGTCGACTGGCTGCGGACGGCTACCGGCGACGCCGACAACCCCGACGCGCCAGTGATCATGCACGAGGTCGGGTTGACCGTGTACACCCGGTGGTGGCCGAAGTCGATCCGGTGGCGCCACCGCGCGAAGATGAAATCCGCTACATGTGACCGACACAAGTTCGGGACTGCACATCAGCGAGTCAACCAAAGCCGGGGCAGTCCCTTGACCCCGTGGCAACGGTTGGGTTCGAGGGTGAATTCGAGTGATCGTCGCAACGGTGACGGAGTTCATCGTGCAGAGCGGAACTGAAGACGGTCGATGGTGTCGCCATCCCAGCACCGGCGCTGTTGTGTTGCCTCATCGGCGAGCAGGCTGAAGCCGCGCCTACCCTGGCCTCAGGTCGTTTGCGCTAACTCCGCAAAGGCTGCGGCGACCTGAAGTGCTGGGCGCGTGTCGATCCCGATTTCGTAGTGGCCGCGGCGCAGGTTCTGCACGAAGGCGACTCCGGCGATGACGATCTAGGCGTTTCGGTCGGAGCGTAATCCGCGCATGGGTCGCAGTCGGTGCTTGAGCCGGCTGTGGTCGGCTTCGATGCGGTTGTTCTCGGTCGGGGTGACCTTCAACGTGGCCAGAGCCCTTCCCAAGTAGCGGTGGGCGGCCTCTGCGTCGCGACGCTTCGACGCGAGCACGTCGATGACTTGGCCGTGCTGGTCGACGGCCCGGTACACGTATCGCCACACCCCGTTGACCTTGACATAGGTATCGTCGACGAACCAGCGATCACCCGGAGCATGGCGCGCGAAGCGAGCGGCGTCGGCGATCAGCGGCGTAAACCGCCTCACCCATCGGTAGACGGTGGCGTGGTCGACCTCGACGTCACGTTCGGCCAGCAGCTCTTCGATGTCGCGATACGACAGGCCGTAGCGCAGATACCAGCGCGCCGCCACCGTGATCACCTCGGCCGGGAAGCGGAAGCCGGCGAACGCTGACCGCGACACCGGCCGGAGACGCCGACGAGTTGAGAGCCTCACGGCCCCATGCTGCCCGATCCACAATCGACGGACGCAACAGAGCCGTCTCGGCTGCTATGCGTTTGTTCGCATCCGACCGCACCGCGAACACATCTGACGACGGAATCAGACTTGCGCGGCCCCACTGCTCTCCCGCGCGGCAGCCGCACAGTGTGTATGAGCGGTGACTGGATTCCGCCGCTCGGGCGCATGAGTGCGTTGTGTCCGCCACTCGCATCGGGAGGGCCGACGCGCGTGATCGACGCCACCGACGACGGACCGCGCATCGGCGGAGGTGACGAACCGGATCAAGCTTCAGCCGGATCGGTCAGCGGATCGACCACGGTCTCGGTTGGCTGTCGTGGTGGCACGGCCGCCGGGCCGAACTCGATGACCTCGGCAGGCTGCTCGGCGGCGACCGCGTGGCCGCCGGTCGTTTCGGTCGGCCTTGCTGCCTTCGGCAAACTGAACGCCGCGTACACGCCTGCAGCGACGATGAGCAGGCCAGCGATCGTGAAGATGGTGTCGATGCGGCCGATGTGCACGCCGGCGATGTTGGCATGGAAATGCAGCAGGACCGTACTCGCGAGCCACCCGGACACCACCACGGACAGCATCGACGCGGCGGTATTGATCGGATTGAACACCGCCATCATGCGGCCGAGATACTCGCGCGGCGTGGCCGCGAGCAACATCGGGTTCAGCGACGTGTTCAGAACCGTGGCGGGCAGCGTCACGAAGAAGAACGCCACGAGCGCGACGATGAATATGGTCTGCCTGGCGAAGACGACAACGACGATGCCGGCCACGATCACCATGATCCATGTCGTCGATCGGGCGCCGATGCGCGCGACCACCGAGCCCGCGACGAGCGCGCCGATGATCGCTCCGGCGCCGCCCGCGGTCGCGATGAAGCCGAACAGGTGCGAATTCGAGTGCAGGTTGTCGGTGAGGAAGAAGACGTCGAGCGTGTTCAGCGCGCCGGTGCCGAGTTGCGCGGTGACCGCGAGCGTGAGAATTGCGACGAGGTACCGGTTCGCCGCGAACATTCGCAGCCCGGCCACGAATTCGCGGCGCACGCTGCTGCCCGGAGTGTGCTCCGGCGGAGCCGGATCGAGGTGCAACGAGCGGATCGCCGCGTACGACACGACGTACGACGCGGCGTTCGCCACCAGCGCCCACTGCAGGCCGACCGTGAACAGGAGAGGAGCGGCGATGGGCGGACCGATGATCGCGGCGACCGCCGTCGTGGCCTGGCTGATGCCGAAGGCGCGTGTCCGATCGACGTCACCGGTGACGACATCACCGATGGTCACGAAGCGCGCCGGGTTGAAGAACTGTTCGGCGGCGTTCACGCCGAACACCACGGCGTAAATGAGGACAAGCCAGAGCCAGACGGGCAGCGAATGGGTCGGCAGGAACGCGATCACCGCCAAGGCGCCGACCATCACCGCCCGTACGGTCTCGGTGCGCAACATGGTCGTGCCACGGTTCCACCGGTCGACGAATACGCCGGCGAGCGGTCCGACTGCCATCACGGCGACCCCGACCGAGATGGCGATGCCGCTGACCGCGAACGGTGCCCACGTCTTGCCCTTGCCGAGGACCGTTGCGACCCACAGCACCAACGTGGTGTTGAAGATCATGTCACCGACCGTGGAGACCGCTTGGCCGTACCACAGCCGGGCATAGTCGCGGTTGATCAGGCGCCGATCCACGAAGGACATGCCAGCGGTATATCACAGATAGACGGCCATTGTTGCCACGCAAACGCCGGGTCAGACCCGCTCCGAACCCGACCATCCGGACCGCGACCGTCCCAGCCGCGATCCTGGCAACTTACCGCCCCTGGAGGGGCCGCAAACTCACGACGATCCAGAAATCTAGGCCGGGTCGCTCGCCGGACGATCACCGGCTGGATCGTCGGTTCGGTCGCCGGCTGTGACGGGACTGCGGACGGCTCTTTGTCTTCGGCGGGGGCGCCGGCGTCGGCCGACGACGCGGAGCTCCCCATCGTCGGGAACGCGATCGACGCGTAAACACCTGCCGCGACTATCAGCAGCCCGGCGACCGTGAAGATGGTGTCCAAGCGCCCCATGTGCAGCCCGGCCACGTCGGCGTGGAGGTGCAGCAGCACGCTGCTGGCGAGCCAGCCCGCGAGCACCACCGAGATCATCGACGCGGCCTGGTTGATCCGGTTGAAGACGGCGATGACACGGCCGAGGAACTCTCGCGGCGTGGCTTCGAGCAGCAACGGCACGAGCCCGGTGTTCAGCATTGTGACCGGGATCGCGATGAGGAAGAACGACAGCATGCCGGCCCAGAAGACGCTCTGCCGGGAGAACAACACGACAAGGATACCGCCGACCAGAAGGCCGAGCCAACTCGTACGACGCGCATTGATCGCCATGACGACCAGCACGGCGAGGGCGACCGTCAGCAGGATGCCGCTGACCGCGGCGGAGGCCCAGGTCTTGCCCTTCGCAAGCACGGTCGCGACCCACAGCACGAGCGTGGTGTCGAAGACCATGTCACCGACGACGGACACCGCCTGGCCGTACCA
>DASTMZ010000235.1:0-24701 GCA_035713725.1 Micromonosporaceae bacterium | reverse complement strand
CGACGACCTCGCGTTGGACAACCGACTCGACGGCTACCGCTACCTGGCGGCCACCCGAGCCGACCTATTGCGTCGCCTCGGCCGTTGGAACGAGGCGATCGATTCGTACCAGGAGGCGCTGCAGCGCACCGAGAACGATGCTGAGCGCGCGTTCCTCACCGGACGAATCGCGGAGTGCGCGGACGCCCTGACCTAAGCGGGGACGTGTTGGCCCGCCCGACGCGGCGAAGGGCCCGGATTGTGTTCCCTACGGCCACCCTCACAGCTATGTCACAGATTGCGCATTCCCGACAGTTTTCAGCCTTGCATGCACATCGGCCACTTTAGATACTCGCGTCGCGCGGGCCTCGGGGGACCTTTTCGTGTCTACAGGGAGGTTCGATGCCGACGGTATCGATCAAAGCATGGCGTCCACGGAAGGCAGCCCTCGCGGTCGCTGTCGCGGTCGCGATGGTCATCACGGGCGTCGCGTCGGCCGTCGCGCAGAGCGTCGGACACGCCACCCCGTCGGCGTCCGGGCCGACCCACAACGTCATCGTTGTGCTGCGCAATCAACACACCGATCTGCGCATCGCCAAGGGGCGGGCGTCGTCCGCGCGCATCAACGCCTTCCGGTCCGACCAGACGCCGCTGCTCAATACCGCTCTCGCCGACGGCGCGCGGAACTTGCACGGCTTCAACACTGTCAATGGGTTCTCGGCAACGATGACCGCCGCGCAGGCGAACGCGCTGGCCGCCGATCCGTCGGTTGCTGCCATCTATCCCGACCTTCCGATCAAAGGTGCGCCGATGACGGCGCCGCAAGTCGGCACGACGGCGAGCCAGCCGCCGACCACGGACACCTCGAGCATCTGTCCGACCGACCCGAGCCACCCGATGCTCGAGCCGGAGGCGTTGCAGGTCACGAACACCGCGTTCGACGATCCGAACACGCCGCAGGCACAGAACATCGTCGACGGTACGGGTGTCAAGGTCGCCTTCATCGCGGACGGCCTCGACGTCAACGACCCGGACTTCACCCGGTCCAACGGCACTCACGTCTTCGTGGACTACCAGGACTTCTCGGGTGACGGCCTGAACGCGCCCAGCGACGGCGCCGAAGCGTTCGGTGACGCGAGCTCGATCGGGGCACAGGGTCGCGTCACCTACGACCTGTCGAACTTCGTGAACCCCGCGCACCCGTTGCCGCCGGGCTGCAACATCCGGGTACGCGGTGTGGCGCCGGGTGCCAGCCTCATCGGCCTCAAGGTGTTCGGCAACTCGAACAGCGCGCCGACATCGCGTTTCATCCAGGCCATCGACTACGCGGTGGGCCGACGGCGCGGACGTGCTCAACGAGTCGTTCGGTGGCAACCCGTTCCCGGACACCGGCGACGACCCGATCTCGCTGGCCGACAACGCCGCGATCGCGGCCGGTGTCACGGTCGTGACGAGCACTGGCGACGCGGGCACCGCGGGTACGGTCGGCTCGCCGGCAAGCTCCGGACAGGTGATCGGCGTTGGCGCGACGACGACGTTCCGCGCGTACGTGCAGTTGACCGACGGCGGCGCTCAGCTGTCCAACGGCACTTGGACGAACAACAACATCTCCGGCCTGAGCTCCGGCGGCATCACCCAGGCCGGGCGCACCCCGGACCTGGTCGCTCCCGGCGACCTCGGCTGGGCACTGTGCTCCACCGACACCGCCCTCTACGAGGGGTGTTTCGACGCACTTGGAGAACCGTCGCCGATCCAGGAGTTCGGCGGCACCAGTCAATCGTCGCCGCTGACCGCCGGCGCCGCGGCGCTCGTCATCGAGGCGTACGAGAACACGCACGGCGGAGCGAAGCCGACGCCGGGCTTGGTGAAGCAGTTGCTCACCAGCACTGCCACGGATCTTGGCCACCCGGCGTACGAACAGGGCTCCGGCCTGCTCGACTCGCTCGCCGCGGTGCAGGCCGCGGAAAGCTGGCACGATGCCAATGGCTCACCAACCCGGATCGGCAACGCGCTGATCGTGAACAAGAACCAGCTGACGGAGCTCGCCGACCCCGGCACGTCGGTCAGTGACAAGCTCACTGTCACCAACGACGGCGCGACGTCGCAGACCGTATCCGCCACCACCCGTACGGTTTCCAAGGTGATGCAGACGATCAGCGGCACGGACACGTTGAACACTGTGACCGCGCCGGCCTACCTCGACGGCTTCGGGTTCGCGCGCAGCTTCGTGGCGCAACCGTTCACCATCAACGCCGCGGACCGGCTCGACGTGTCCATGGCCGCGGCCAGTGCACCGTTCCTCGACCGGCTCACCTTGGTCGACCCGAACGGCGTCTTCACCGCGTTCTCGATTCCGCAGGGCGCCGCGAACTTCGCACACGTCGACGTACGCTTCCCGATCGCGGGTACGTGGACGGCGTTCTTCGCGATGTCGCAGAGCTCCGGGTTCAACGGGCCGATCGCGTGGCAGGCACAGACTTCCGACTTCAAGACCGACGGAACCGTGTCGCCAAGTTCGTTCACGCTCGCACCCGGCGCCAGCCGGACCGTCACGGTGAATTCGCAGACCTCGTCGAAGCCCGGCGACGTGTCCGCGTCGGTGCAGTTCGTCTCGTCGGCCAACACCACGGCATCGGTGCCGCTCACCTTGCGGGCTCAGGTGCCGGACGGAAACACCACATTCACCGGTACGATCACCGGCGGCAACGGACGTTCGGCGGGCGGCGTCGCGCAGTCGAACTTCTACTTCCTGAACGTGCCGAAGCACCAGGACGACCTCGGCATCGGCATAACACTGAGCGATCCGAACGAGGTGGTGTTCGCGAACCTCAGCGGACCGGACGGTCAGGTGTATTCGTTCGCCAGCAACGTGAGCCCGGACGAAACCGAGCTGCTGAACTCGATCCAGCTGTATCGCCGGGATCCCACGCCCGGCCGGTGGGTGCTGTCCATCGAGGTCACCAACCCGGTCAGCGGCCTGGAGCTCACGCAGAACTTCAAGGTCCGGGTGCGCTACGACACCGTGAAGATCAGTGCGCCGTCGTTGCCGGACAGTGCCGGCACGAAGCTCGCCGCCGGCGTCCCGGTCACGGTGCCGGTGAAGGTACGCAACAACGGCGTGGCGCCGCTGACCTTCTTCGCCGACCCGCGGCTGACCACGGCGGGCACGATTCCGCTCGCGACGCTCGGTGTGTCACAGCCGATTCCGTTGCCGACGCCGGACGGTGTGATCCCGTTCTGGCTGGTGCCGTCGGAGATCACGGCGTTCACCGCGGTCGCCACCGCCGACCAGCCGGTCAACATGGATCTCTTCTACCAGAGCGGCGATCCGGACCAGTATTCGGCGGCGGTCGGCAACGGCGCGTCGGTAACGGTCAACGCACCACAGGTGTCACCCGGCATCTGGGAGACCGACATCGGGCAGAACGGCCCGTTCAACGGTCCGGCGCCGGCCGGCTCGCTCAGTGTGTCGGCGAGCGCGTTCGGTCAGCTATTCGACAACGCGGTCACGTCGTCGACCGGTGACTTCTTCACCGTCGGCGTCGACCCGGCCAGCTCGCCAGCGCTCGCCGAGATCGTGGCCAACTCGGCGAAGCACCACCTTCTCAACGGTGCTTCCGCCACGGCCGGTCCAAGCGCGACGCCGGCCGACACCACTGGGCCGCTCGTGCTGAACCCAGGCCAGACCGGGACGATCATGGTCACGATCACGCCGAGCGCCGCACGTGGCACCGTTGTGAAGGGCCATCTCTACATCGACACCGTCGACCTGTTCACCGATGGCGGGCAGGAGTTGATCGACCTGCCGTACACGTACAAGGTGAACTGATTTAAGTCTGCATAGAACGCCAAGAGCCGGTGCCGGGCGCGAACCCGGCACCGGCCTTTGTTACCCGACCCGGCCGCGCCTGATTCGGCTGCACCCATGGCGCCTCGCGGCAGCGCTACGCTTCGGCGGTACCCATGGCGCCTCGCGGCAGCGCTACGCTTCGGCGGTACCCATGGCGCCTCGCGGCAACGCTACGCTTCGGCTCTACCCATGGCGCCTCGCGGCAGCGCTACGCTTCAGCGCCGCACGTGCCGAGCGAACCAAGTGCGCACCGGACGACCGAACATCCGTCGCGCGGCGTGGCTCAGGGCGGCGAGATCGGTGACCGTCTCGGCCACGTCGATCAGCCGGCGCGCATCGTCGCGAAGTGACGCTGACAGGCTTGGCGTCAGTGTGGCGAGGACAGCAATCGATACCGCGTTCGGCACTGGTGCCCGCCGCAGCGCGCCGCGAATGGCAACGAATCTAGCCGCGACGACGCGTGCCGCATCCGGGCGCGCGAGCGGGTCTCGCCAGCCGGCCACGATCAGCGCGAAGAGCGCGCCATCGCGAGATTCCGGGGTCGTGTCGCGGCGACCGGACGCGATCTCGATGAGCGTGCGGCGGCGCGTGGAGGTCGGCCACGGCTCGTCCGCGAGGTGATGCAGCAGGCCGAGGCAAACCCATGCTCGTGCGTGGCTCGGCCAATAGCCCGGATCGGTCCGCGCGACCGTGCGCCAGTCGTCGGTGGGCGGCGGGGGTACGCGCGTCAGCAGCGCGAGCAAGTCGTCATGTGCCACGTCGGCGAGTGGCGCGGCGCGCTCGTAGGCGTCGATCGGATGTGCCCAAGTGTGCACGGCGACGGCACACAGCACGTCGGATGCTTCCGGCGACGGGTCGACTACCGTGGCGTAGGCGGTGTCGGCGGTGCCGGGTCGCGGTGCCGGCACCGTGGTGACATCCAGTCGCGCACCCGGCATTGGCGGCACGAGCCGCAGCCAGAGCCGACCGTCGGACGCTCGCGCGAGCCGATCCAGCGGGTACGTCTGCTCCGGGTGTGCCAGCCAATAGTCCACGAGTGCGAGCAGATGATCGATGTTTCCGTCGGCGCGGAACCGCATCTCGCATGCGATCGGCAGTGCCCGGGGATGGCTGGGGTGGACGCCGAGCGCCCGGTCCAGCCAGCCGAGCGCATCGGTGAGCCGACCCGCGCGCGACAGGTGTTCGGCAAGGTCGATGTGAACATCCACATTGGACGGATCCCGCTCGACCGCGGCTCGCCAGGCGGCGATCATGTCGTCGAATCGGTCGACCGACCGGTAGGCGTACCCGAGCATGATCGCACTTCGCGGCGTCGGCGCGACGCGTTCGGCGAACTCGCACCACGCGACCGCCTCTTCGACGGCACCCAACCGCCGGGCGAGCCCGGACAGCGGCGCGAGCACCTCGGTCCGGCCCGGATTCGCCTCGACCAGCCGACGTGCGAAGTCGAGGTACGGCGACAGCGTCGGCAGCAGGCCAGCGTCCACCGGGTCGTCCAGGCGCAGCGCGAGGAATAGCAGCGTCTCCGCGGCATCCACCGGATCCAGCTGCTCCGCGCTGCCCGGGAGGTCGAGCCAGCCGCTCGCGGTCCACGCCTTCTCGGGTGCGGTCACGGCGGCCATGACAAGCAGGTTGAGCGCGTCGTTCATGTGGCCCGCTCGTGCAGCGAGATAGGAACACGCCGCGATGACGCCCACATCGCTCGCGTCGACGATCGGGAAGTAGTCGCGGGCCCGGATCGGCGGCGTATCAAGTCGGCGCAGCATGTCGTACGTGTCCGCGAGGGTGGGATCGCCGGCCAGCGCGGCGGCGACGTGCACGGCCGCCCGCGCCGGATCATCGCCGTCCAGAGCCAGCCGCGCGAGCGCCAACTCGCGCTCGGCAGCCAGCCGCGCCTGGTCGCGTTCGGCACGCCGATCCGGTGCGCGTTGCCGCACCGGCGCCGGTTCGGCCGGCTCGCTTGGTGGCCGATCCACCTGATCCGTCGGACCGTCACGCTGAGCCGCGATCGAGCCGTCGAATTCGTCGTCCAGCGCGCGGCCGTCAGCGCCGTCCGCGCCCACGCGCTTACGCGCGCAATTGTTGTCGGACACCGCAGCCTCCCCATGCGTGGTGTCTAACACCCGTGCCGACGCAGTCTAATTGCGACCGGACATCGATAACACCGGCTATTTCACCGTCGAGTGCGAAAACGTGGGCTTGCCTTTGCCGAGAAAGAAAATGCCAGGGTAGTTCTGGAACTTGCCGCTACGGTTGCGCTCCAGCGTGGAGTCCGTGATCGACATCGTTCCGGTGCGATCGTTGCTCACGTAGAAGACCGCACCGCCGCCTTCGTTCGCGTTGTTGCCCTCCATCACCGTGCCGGCGATGGTCAGCACGTATGTGTCGCCGTCGTTGTAGATCGCCGCGCCGCTGCCGCCGCCGGGTGTGCCGGCTTGTGCCGGATTCGCGCCGTTGCCGATCGCGCGATTGTCGGTGAATAGACAGTTGAGCACCGTCCAGGACACCCCGATGCTGGACAGCCCGCCCCCGTTGGAACAGATGCCGCCGGTGAACGTGCTGTTTACCACGTAGACCGGGTCTCCGTGGTATTGGCTGAGCGCGCGGATCGCGGCGCCGCCGAGGTCGGGTCCGGTCGGATCGCAGCGGTTGTCGACGAACTTCGCGTTGATGACCGTGAGTCGTCCGCCCCGATCGAAGATCGCGCCGCCACCGCCGCCCTCGAACGTCTGGCCGGTCGAGTTTCCCTTCGTGAACGTGATGTTCTGCACGGTCAACTGCGGTGTCGACTGGTCGTCGCAGTGCGATGTCGTCCACACCTGCGCCTTGTCGCAGGTGTCCTGGTAGAGGATGCGCCGCTTGTCGTCGCCGGAGAGCGTGACGAGGCCGCCACCGTCGATCACTACGCGCGGCCCGTGGTCGTTGCGCACCTTCGCGGTCGCGGTCATCGTGATCGTGACGGGCGATGGTCCGCAGTTGAACGTGATGATGCCGCCCGCGGCGACCGCCTTGACGAGCGCCGCCGACGTACAGCTTGCCGGCGTGCCGCTGCCGATGACGTGATTCGGGTGGCTCGTGTCGACCGGTCGTGCGGCCGCCGGGATGCTGGCGTGACCATTCGGGTTGCCGGCTCGGAACGCCGGCGGCTTCGGCGTGGCACTCGGCGTTGCGCTCGCCGTCGGCGTCCCGCTCGGCGCTGCGGTCAGCCGCGGCACCGTCGCGACCTGCGGTGTGCCGGAGACAACGTGGGACCGGCCGGCCGACGAGCAGCCCGCGATCCCTCCCAGGCTGGCGAGCACAGCAACGGCGATAGAGATCCGGCGGGTGTGGCGCACATCGGAACCTTATGGCGTCGCCCCGGTCCACCGCACGTCACGATGTGCGGCCACCTTGCCGTATCACGTGCGGCGTAGGCGCGCCGACCGAGGTCCAGGCGCTTCGGCTAGCTAGGAGCCCGCCTGCGCGGTACCAGGTGCAGGGCAGGCGCGCCGACCGAAGGTCCAGGCGCTTCGGCTAGCTAGGAGCGCTTCGGCTAGCTAGGAGCACTGCTCGGCAGGGTACGCATGTTGCGCAGTGGCGAGAAGAACGCCGGCAGGAACGCGAGCATGCTGCCGATCGCGGCGATCCAGAGCGTCTCGCGTACCCCGAACCACGTGCCGAACAGACCGCCGACGAGCCCGCCCAGCGGCATGATCCCCCAAACCACGAACCGCATCGTGGCGTTCACCCGACCGAGCAGATGCGGCGGCGCCAGCCGCTGACGGAAGCTCACCGCGGTCACGTTGAAGATCACGCTGGTCGCGACCGCGAAGGTGAACGACGCGGCGGCGAGCCACAGCGTGTAGTTGTTCTGCATCAGCGGCACGCCGATCAGGAATGGCGAACCGGCGGCAAGCGACAGCCACAGCACCCGGCCCTCGCCGACCCAGCGAGCCACCTTCGTTGCCAGGAGGGCACCGGCGAGTCCGCCTACCGACGCGATCGACAGCAGCGCTCCGATCGTGCCGGCGCTGACCTGCAGGGTGTGCGCGAGCAGATAGAGAAGCACCGCGTTGGTCATCGAGTTGAAGAAGTTGCTCACCCCGGCCTCGGCGGCCAGCGCCCGCAGCAGGACATTGCGCTGGACGAACCGGACGCCCTCCAGGATGTCTCGGCCGAGGTGCTGGTCGCTGCGGCGTTCCGGCCGCTCCTCGCGGCGCCGGATTCGCCCGAGGAAGAACGCCGACGACAGGAATGTGACCGTGTTGACGCCGACCGCCACGGGCGCGGTCAACGCACGGATCACGAAACCGGCCACGGTCGGGCCACCGATCTGGCTGACCGCGGCGATGCCCTGCAACTTCGCGTTGCCCTCGGTCACCTTGTCCGAATCGACGAGGTGCGGGAGCAGGCTCTGGTACGCCACGTCGAATGTCGCGCTGAACACGCCGATGACGAAGGCGACGACGATGACCTGCCAGATCGTCAGGACGCCGAGCCACCACGCGATCGGAACGGAGGCGAGCGTGAGGGCGCGCAGCAGATCGCAAATGATCATGATGTACCGGCGCCGCGACCGATCCGCGATGGCGCCAGCGGGCAGGCTGATCAGGAGATACGGCAAGCTGTCCGCCGCCGTCACGACGCCCATCTGGAACACCGTGGCGTGCAGCGTCACGGCGGCCGTCAACGGCAAGGCAAGCCAGCCGATCTGCGTGCCGAACTGGCTGCCGGTGTCGGCGAGGAACAGTTGCCGGAAGTCGTGCTCCCGGAGCAGTCCCCACCGGGACCGTGGCGCGGTGGCGTCGACTGGGGCGGCCGCGACGTCACGATCTGGCTCGACGATGGCGGTTGCGACGTCGTCAACCAGCGGATTGACGTCCTCCATCGCGCCCGCCGTACCGGCCGGTGACGCGATTGGCTGCGTTGGTGATGTCGAAACGACGTCATTTGCCATGCCGGCATGATGTCAGTGACATCACTCTGACGTCAAGACTGACGGTATTCTGACATTGCGCCGCACCGGGTCGCTGTCGCCGGCATCGTCTCGGCGGCAACCGGGCATCCCGTCGGCGGCAACCGGGCATCCCGTCGGCGGCAATCGGGCGTCCCGTCGGCCACCGTTGGTGTGCTTGACTGGCAGCCATGTTGCCCTGGGAAGCCCCGCTCGCCGGCCGGCTCGACCGGCACGTGATCTCGTCAGAACTGTTGCGCGACAACGTCTTGGGCGATCCGTCGGACCGTCCGCTGTGGGTATACACGCCACCCGGGTACGACGAGGGGGCCGAGCGCTGGCCGACCGTCTACATGATCCAGGGGTACACCGGGCACGTCGGCATGTGGGCGAACCGGATGCCGTACCGCCAACCGTTCCTCGAGACGGCGGACGCGGTCTTCGCCAGCGGTACGGCACCCGGATGCGTCGTCGTGTACGTCGACGCGTGGACGGCGTACGGCGGGTCGCAGTACGTCGACTCACCGGGTACCGGCCGCTACCACTCGTACCTCTGCGACGAAGTGGTGCCGTGGGTCGACGCGCACTACCGCACGATTCCGGACCGTGAGTCGCGCGCCATCGCCGGCAAGTCGTCCGGCGGGTTCGGTGCGATGATCACGCCGATGCTCCGCCCGGACCTGTTCGGCGCCCTTGCGACGCATGCCGGAGACACGCTCTACGAGCTGTGCTACGTGCACGACTTCGGCCCGGCCGCGCGAGCGCTGCGCGACTTCGACGCCGACATCATGGCGTGGTGGGCGGACTTCCGGTCGCGACCGTCGTTCACCAACGAGGCCGACGCGACACTGCTCGGTCTGCTCGGATGCGCGGCCGCGTTCTCGGCGCGCGACGACGGCACGCCGGAGCTGCCGTTCGATCCGCGTACCGGCATGATCCGCCCCGACGTGTGGCAGCGCTGGCTGGACTGGGACCCGGTACGGATGGCGGCCGGGTACGCCGACACGTTGCGTTCCATGCGGGCGATCTGGATCGACGCCGGTACGCGCGACGACTACTTCCTCGACCTAGGCGCGACCGCGTTCAAGGCCGAGTTGGACAAGATCGGTGTCGCGCCGGAGCGCGTGTTCTTCGAGCTGTTCCCGGCCACCCACGCGGCGATCGACTACCGCTACCCAATGTCGCTGGCCTGGCTCGCGGAGCGACTCGCGCGCTGACCGTCGGCGGCTCGCGCACAACGTCCTCTCTGTTGACGCGTCTGTCATCAGAAATTACGCTGCGGAGCTGTGCTCGAGCCGCCGATTGATCGGCAAGCGTGCTACGGGATCGCGGAGATCGCCGATTCGCTCGGCGTCGGTCGCCAGTTGGTGGCGGTCTGGCGCCGGCGTCGCAGCCACGGGATGCCCGAGCCGGACGCGGAACTCGCATCTGGTCCGGTCTGGCTGGCCAACACCATCGAGCCCTGGATGCACGCGCTGCCGGTGCGGCCGACCGGCGAGCGGGTGGCGGCCACCGCCGCCGAGGTCCGTCAACTCGCTCGCCGCTGGCTGCGGCTGCTCGTTCTGCTGCTCGAGGAGCGACCGCGTCTCGAGCTTGTCGCGCGCGCCCTCGCCGACGTACGCGAACTGCTCGATCTTGCGATGGTGTCGGCGGACGGTCGCGACGGCGGGCAGGCGGCGATCACCGCTCTGTTGGGTCCACTGCGGCACGTCAAGTCCGCGCCGAACGCAGACGATCTGACGACGTTGCGCGGCGAGCTGCTGTCGGTGTTGCCGGCGTTTGCCGATCTCCGACTTGAGGATCATGTGGACGCTGTCGCGACTGGTCGAGGAGACAAACGATGACCGGACCCGAGTTGCCGGATCTGCCCGGCCTGCGCTTGACACATCGACTCGGACACGGCGGCTCCGGCGCGGTCTACGCGGCGCACCGACTCGTCGATGCCAAGCCCGTCGCGGTCAAGGTGCTGCGCGACGAATACGCCGCGCCACGCGCGCGGCGACGGCTGCGCGAAGAAGCGCGCCGAGCGCGCCGCGTCGAACACCCGGCAGTGGTGAAGGTGTTCGACGTCGGTGAGCACAACGATGTGACCTGGCTCGTCATGGAGTTGGTCGACGGACCGAGCCTTCAGGACGTGCTCGATCGGCATGGTGCATTGCCGCCCGCGCTCGCGGTGGAACTGATTGCGCGCGCCGCGGACGCGCTCGCCGCGATCCACGCCGCCGGCCTGGCGCACGGCGATGTGAAGCCGGCGAACCTGCTGTTGCCGGGATGGTCCGGTCCGGACGGAACGGTCGATGTCCGCGCGCCGGTCAAGGTCGTCGACTTCGGACTGTCTCGGCCGTTGCCAGGCGGCGCCAACCTCGACCTGAGCCAGGACACCGACTGGCTGCACACGAACGCGACGATCAGCGAACGCTGGGCCGGCGGCACGGTCGCGTTCATGGCGCCCGAGCAGTGGCGGGGCGAGGCGGTGACCGCGCAGAGCGACGTGTACGCGCTTGGCGGCACGCTTTACGCCGCGCTCACCGGTACGCGGCCGTTTGCCCACTCCTCACTTGCGCAACTCGCGTACGCGGTGGCGACCGACCCGCCGCCCGCGCCGAGTGCGCTGGTCCCGACCGTTCCGGCCACCGTCGATGCGGTCGTGCAACGCGCGCTGGCCAAGGATCCGGCGGACCGACAGCCGGAGGCCGCCGCGTTCGCCGCCGCGCTCCGGCAAGCGTCAACGGCCATCGATAGTGCTGCGCCGCACGCGATGCCGTACGTTCCCGCCCTCGCCAGGCCGCGGCTTGCGCGCCGGATGATCCGTACCGCCGGGCGAGCCGTGTCGCCGGTACTTCTGATCCTCGCGCTGCTGTTCTTCGGCGGCGGCTTCCTGACCGTGTCGTGCACGCCCAATGGGTACGGTCGCGCGGCGGCCGGCGCCACGACGACGTACACCGGCGGTGACCTTGCCACCGGCTCGCGACCGGACGTCGACAACTTGCGGCCCGCCGACCAGGCACAACCGGATCGGCTCGGCGTCCAGCCGTTCATCACGCTCGCCGCGTTGCTGCTCATCGCGGGTGCGCTCGTCGCGTTTGTGCTTCGCCGAGGCGGGCCGTCGCGCTTCCGGACGATCGCCTCGATTGCCACCGCCGCGGCCGCATGCCTGATCGTCGGCGAGGCATTGGCTCGGTCTGCGATCACCGATCGGTTGGCGAACCAGCTGACCACGCCGCTGCCGGCGAACCGGCAGGTCAGCGACTATGTGCACGTCGCCGGCGGATTCTGGGCCAGCCTGCTGCTGACCGTGGTCGCGGCTCTTGGCAATACGGCGGCCGCGATCCGCGCGTCACTCCGTGACCGGCGGCGCACCTAGCAGCAACGCGCGCTGCCAGGAGTCGCACGGTTAGGAACTGAGCCGCTCACGCGCGACCTTCTTCGGCACCACCATGCGCCACGCGTCGGTGACCAGCTCGATCATCTCGTCGTGGTCGATCGCGGCGAGGCGGACGCACACCCAGTTGAAGCGCATATCCGACGCCGACGGCAGGAAGAACTTGTTGGGTTCGGCGGCGACCAGCGCGTCGCGCTCGTCCTTCGGGAAGCCGAAGCCCATCGTCGTTTCGTCCCGCGACAGCGCGGCGTAGACGATCGCGCCGACCCGGAACTTCAGTCGATCGTGGATCACGTGCACGGTGGTGCGCGGCAGCGTCACGGCGAACGCGCGGATCTGCTCGGCGTCGACCATGCGGCGCACGCTACGACCATCCCCCGACACCGCGCCGCCGCGAGCGGAGCGTGGGGCTCATGCGATGTGACGGGCGGTTGCCTTGACCTCGCCGAGGAACCAGTCGGGCACTTGCCCGGTCGCCCGGAGCGTCGCGCGTTCCGGATCCGACAGCCGGCCCGCGACCTCCTCGACGGCGAGCGACGATCGCACCATGTACGTCGACGACATCGGCACCTCGACGTCGCCCACCGCTTGCTCGCGCCGGGCCCGACCCCGCGGACCGGCAATCCGTTCGCGAGCCGCCGCGAGGTTGCGGCCGCCGAGGAACGCGGCGATCCGGGACCGGATACGGCGGCGTTCGGCGCGGACCAACTCGTCGCGTACGGCGAGCCAGGCAAGCCGCTCGTCGCGAAGCCTGGCGCTCACAGGCCCTCCGATTCCGGACGATTTACGGTGATTCGATGCTAGTCCCCGCTGGCGTACCGGCGGGGGAGACCGGCCGAGCCGACGCGCCCATCCGGGTGTAGGCGGCCGGGGCGGGGAAGGGCAGGATGGTGGCGAGGCGCGACAGACGGGAGCCAACGGCGTGGCTGGCAAGATCCGTGACGAGGACATCGCGTTGATTCGCGACCGTACGTCCATCGTCGACGTGATCAGCGAGCGCGTCACGTTGAAGTCGGCCGGGTCGGGCAACGTGAAGGGACTCTGCCCGTTCCACGACGAGAAGACACCGTCCTTCACCGTGTCCGCCGCCCGCAACGTCTACTTCTGCCACGGGTGCGGCGCAGGCGGCGACGCGATCCGGTTCGTGATGGACGTCGAACACCTGTCGTTCGTGGAGGCGATCGAGCGGTTGGCCGCGCGCGCCGGGATCGAGCTGCACTACGTCGAGGGCGGTCCGGCACCCGTACGAGCGAATCAGGGTCAAAAACAGCGACTGATCGCGGCGAACAAGGCGGCCGCGGAGTTCTACGCCGCGCAGCTGACCACGGCGGCGGCCCGGACGGCACGTGAGTTCCTCGCGGCCCGGGGCTTCGATCGCGCGGCCGCGCTGGCCTACGGCTGCGGGTTTGCCACCGACGGATGGGATGGGCTCGTCACGCACCTACGGGCCGGCGGGTTCTCGGCGAGCGAGATGGAAGCTGCCGGCCTCGCCAAGCCGGCCCGGTCCGGCAGCCTGATCGATCGCTTTCGACGCCGGCTGATCTGGCCGATCCGAGATCTCGGCGGCGACGTCATCGGGTTCGGCGCGCGCAAGCTCTTCGACGATGACGACGGCCCGAAATACCTGAACACGCCGGAGACGCTGCTCTACAAGAAGTCCCACGTGCTCTACGGCATCGAGCAGGCGAAGCGGGAGATCGCCCGGCAGGGTCGCGCGGTAATCGTGGAGGGCTACACCGACGTGATGGCGTGCCACCTCGCCGGCGTACCCACGGCCGTGGCGACCTGCGGCACCGCGTTCGGCGCGGACCACATCGGCGTGCTGCGACGGCTTCTGATGGACACCGACGCGCTCAGCGGCGAGATCATCTTCACGTTCGACGGCGACGCGGCCGGCCAGAAGGCGGCGCTGCGCGCATTCGGCGACGACCAGCGCTTTGTGGCACAGACGTTCATCGCGGTCAGCCCGGACAATATGGATCCGTGCGAGTTGCGACTGGCCAAGGGCGACGCGTCGGTTCGCGATCTGGTGGCCCGTCGAGAGCCGATGATCGCGTTCGCGCTTCGCTCGGTGCTGTCGCACTACAACCTGGACACGGCCGAGGGTCGCGTCGGCGCGCTCCGGGAGGCGGCGCCGCTGGTCGCGAAGATCAAGGATCGCGCGCTGCGGCCGGAGTATGCCCGCAAGCTTGCTGGCGATCTCGGCATGGAGATCGAGACAGTCGCGAAGGCGGTCGGCAACGTCGCCAGTGCCGGGCAGGTCGGCCCGCCCGTGCCGTCCGCACGCAAGCATCCCGACGTCCCGGCGCAGGATGCGCCCCTCACGCTGGTCGAGCGAGAAGCGCTCAAGCTCGCGATCCAGTCGCCCGCACTCGCCGGTCCGATGTTCGACGCGATCACCCCAGCGGATTACGCGTACCCGTTGCACGTGGTGATCCGCCAGGCGATCGCGGACGTGGGCGGGTTGTCCGGCGCGACCGGCGGTGCGGTGTGGGTCGAGAAGGTACGCGAGGCGTGCGGCGACCTGACCGCGGCGGCGCTTGTCGGCGAGTTGGCGGTCGAGCCGCTTCGCATCGACGGCGAGGCGGATCCGCGCTACGTCGCAGTGACGCTCGCGCGGTTGCAGCTCGCGAGCGTCATGCGGCGACTCAACGATGTCAAGTCTCGGGTGCAGCGGATCAATCCGGTGACCCAGCGCGACGAATATCTCGCGCTCGCCGGCGAGCTGTTCTCGCTGGAGCAACACGCTAGAGCGCTTCGCGAGCAAGCAGTCGGAGGTCTGTGAGCGTGTGGTTCCGCAAGCCGAAGTTGCCCGCGTCCAAGACGCCCGAACTCGAGTCGGGCGAACGCGTGGTGGCGTGGACACCGCACGGCGCGGACGCCGTTGTGGTGACGAATCGCGGTCTCTTTTTGCCCGGCCGATCGCGGCTGCGGTGGCATGAGATCCACAAGGCGACCTGGCGGGACGGAACGCTGACCGTCGTACCAGCTGACACCGCGGTGGCGGAGGGTGACGGGTACCAGGTCGTCGAGGACATGGCGCCAGTGTCGATCACGTTGTCGCTGCCGGGTGACGTGCCGAAGCGGGTCCGCGAGCGGGTCACTGGCTCGGTCGCGTACACGTCGCATCACGCGCTGCCCGGCGGTGGCGCGGCGCGCGTGGTGGCACGCCGGGCCTCGGGTCGTGATGGGCTCGCGTGGGCGGTGCGGTTCGAGGGCGGTTCGGACCCGGACGACCCATCGGTACGGGCGGCGACGGCGGAACTCGTGGCGGCTGCGAAGGCGTCCTTGTCGCAGCCGGACTGACGTTCGGTCGGGCCGGAGTGACGCGCCCTGTCGCAGCCGGAGTGACGCGCGCCACGCTCGCGTCCGCACGGCCCAGCGCGGGCCCGGCAAACGCGCCGAAAACCAGTGCGGAGATGTCCGACGTCCGAGCTAGGGTCGTGCGGTGTTGCGACGTCCTCCCCGGTTCAGGTCCTTCAGCTGTTCAGAATCCTTCAGCTGTTCAGATTCACTCAGCGAGATCCGATGACTGACAATGCTCCGTTGATCCACGCCCGATCGCTGGTGAAGCGGTTCGGCGACTTCACCGCGGTCGACGGGATCGACCTTGACGTACGGGCCGGTGAGGCGTTCGGCTTCCTCGGTCCGAACGGCGCCGGCAAGTCGTCGACCATGCGGATGATCGGCTGCGTCTCCCGGCCGACCGCCGGCACGCTTCGCATCCTCGGTCGTGATCCGGTCCGCGACGGTGTCGCGATCCGCGCCCGGCTCGGCGTGTGCCCACAGCAAGACACCCTCGACACCGAACTCACCGTGCGGCAGAACCTCACGACTTATGCGCGCTACTTCGGCATCAAGCGCCGCGTCGCACGGGCGAAGGTCGACGAGTTGCTGGAGTTCGTCCAGCTTGCGGAGCGGGCGGATGCCAAGGTCGAACCGCTGTCCGGTGGCATGAAGCGCCGCGTGACGATCGCGCGCGCGCTCATCAACGACCCGGAGATGGTGCTGCTCGACGAGCCGACGACCGGCCTCGATCCGCAGGCGCGCCATCTCGTCTGGGAGCGGCTCTTCCGGCTCAAGCAGCAGGGCGTCACGCTCGTTCTGACGACGCACTACATGGATGAGGCCGAGCAACTCTGCGATCGCCTCGTGGTCATGGACAACGGGAAGATCGTCGCGCAGGGCACGCCACGTGAACTGATCGAGCGCTACTCCACGCGTGAGGTCCTCGAGGTGCGGTTCCCCGGCGACGACCAGGCGCCGTACGCGGACAAGATCGAGGGGATCGGCGAGCGTGTCGAGGTGCTGCCCGACCGGATCCTCGTCTACGCGCCGGACGGCGACGCGGCGTTGGTGAGCGTGACCGAGCGCGGCTTGCATCCGTCGAGCGTTCTGGTGCGTCGCAGCTCTCTCGAGGACGTGTTCCTGCATCTGACCGGCCGCCGGTTGGTGGAGTGATGAGCGGCGCGGTCGCGGTCCTCAACTACAACCTCGTCGGATACCGGCGCACCTGGCGCGGGTCAGCACTGTCGTCGTTCGTGCTGCCGGTGCTCTTCGTGCTCGGCTTCGGCGTCAGCGTCGGCAGCCTGGTCAACACGAGCGCGCTGGGTGGCGAGTCGTACCTTTCGTTCCTCGTACCAGGCATGATCGCGTCGACCGCGATGCAGGTGGCGTTCGGTGAGTCGACGTGGCCGGTGCAGTCGAAGTTCACCTGGATGCGCACCTATCACGCGATGATCGCCGCGCCGCTCGCGATCGGCGACCTCCTGCTCGGTGACCTATCCTTCCTGGCGCTTCGTGTGGTGACGTCGTCCGGCGTGTTCCTGTTGATCACTGCGCTCTTCGGCGCGGTGCACTCGTGGTGGGCGTTCGCCGTCCTGCCGGCATGCGCGCTGCTCGGCGTCGCGGTCGCGAGTCCGGTGTTCGCGTTCACCGCGACCGTCGAATCCTCCACGAACTACTTCGCGTTCCTGCAGCGCTTCATCGTGATCCCGATGTCGTTGTTCGCCGGCGTCTACTACCCGATCTCGCGGCTGCCGGAATATCTCCAGGCGTTGGCGTGGATCTCGCCGCTGTGGCACGCCGTCGAGATCTGCCGCGCTGCGACGCATGCGGACCACGGTTCGCTCTGGGCGCTCGCCGGCCACGTCGCATATTTGCTGCTCTGGGCGGTCGTCGGATGCTGGCTTGCGCTGCGCCAGTTCCGTCGCCGGCTGGCCGACTAGGAGTTCGCCGTGGTTGTCTCCGCCTTGTCGCCCAGCGTGTACGTCCGGATCGACGCGGCCCTGCACCGGTCGACCGCGGTCACCGCGCGCAACGTCACAGCGCTGCGGTCGGCCTACTGGCTGCTGCTCGTGTCGGGCTTCTTCGAACCGCTGCTCTACCTGCTGTCGATCGGCGTCGGCGTCGGGTCGTTGATCCACGGCATCCCGGTCGACGGTCACCTGGTGCGTTACGCCGTGTATGTCGCACCGGCGATGCTCGCGTCGTCCGCCATGACTGGCGCGCTGACCGAGGCGACGTTCAACTTCTTCGGCAAGATGAAGTTCCAGAAGACCTACGACATCGTGCTGGCCACTCCAGTGCGCCCGATGGAGATCGCGTTTGGCGAGCTGTGGTGGGCGATGTTCCGCGGAGCGCTCTATTCCGCGGCATTCCTCGTGATCATGGTCATCATGCACATGACGACCGCCTTGTGGGCGCTGGTCGCGTTCCCGGCCACGCTACTGGTCGGCTTCGCATTCGGTGGCGTGGGCATGGCCCTGTCCACGTTCATGCGCAGCTGGCAAGACTTCGACGTGATGGCGACGGTGCAGATCGCGCTGTTCCTGTTCTCCGCGACCTTCACGCCGCTCAGCGTCTACTCGCAGGCGTGGGTTCGAGGGCTGATCGAGCTGTCACCGCTCTATCAGTCCGTCGCGCTGTTGCGCGGCATCACGCTCGGGCATCCGACGGTCGGCTTGCTCGTACACGTCGGCTATCTCGCGGTGCTGACCCTGGTCGGCCTCGCGGTGGCCGCGCGCCGCATGCATCGCCAGCTACTGAAGTAGCGGCGGCCCGGCAGCCACGGCCGGGAGACGACCGTGGCTGGAGCCCAACGCCGGGTCGCGTAAGTCGCCGCACCGAGCATCGCCCGTCCGCGGAACGACGATAGCGGTGGCTAGAAGCTGTTGGCCGACATCTTCTGCTCGGCGACCTCGTCGTCGAGCGACGTCTGGCCGTCGCGGTTGCGCACTCGATCCGCGATCTTGCTGTTCGCGAGCGTTTCCTTGCCCTGGTCGAGAAGCTTGCTCGCTTGCGCCTGCAACTGGCCGGTGGTCTCGTGCACGGTCGGGTTGTCCATCGCCTTGCGGGCGGCCGCCATCATCTGGTCGTACTTCTCCCGACCGGCCCGCGTGCCCAGCACCCAGCCAGCCGCCGCTCCGACCAGAAACATCATCTTGCCGCGCATGTCGATCTCCTCCCGGTGACCGGTAACGTCCTCGCTGCGCCTTGGTGTCCCTCGTTGTCAAACATCCTCCTCCGGCGAGCGCGGTCGTGCATGTCGACCTCACGATTCGTCCGAGGAGTTCGGATCACCCCACGGGTACCCGATTTCGCGGCTCCGCAATCGCCCACCAGGCGCTTACTAGTAGCGGAAGGCCCCAGGCGTTCGTGTACGCTAATTCGGTCGAACCGACCGTCGGCAGCTGCCGTCGAGCGCGGACGATCCCCTGTAGCTCAATTGGCAGAGCGGCCGGCTGTTAACCGGCAGGTTCTTGGTTCGAGTCCAAGTGGGGGAGCCAGCCGAGGGCCGTGGTGCGATTCGCGTCGCGGCCTTCTCCGTCATCTCGGTCGGCCGCTGTTGGCGAGCGACGCCGGGCGCCCGCGTGGCCGCCGTCGGCCGTTTTCGGGCAAGCCATGCCGCGCGTCGGCCGTGGTCCGCCACGCTACGCGGCGCGCAGCGCGTCGCCGACCGAGGTGCGCGAGCTGACTTCGAGCTTGCGCAGGATGTTCGAGACGTGGACGGCCGCCGTCTTCGGGGAGATGTAGAGCCGACGAGCAAGCTCGGCGTTGGTCAGGCCGGCCGCGACAAGTTGCGCCACCTCGCGTTCGCGCGGCGTGAGTGCGGCGAGCCCGGTGACCGCGTCATCGTCAGCCGCCGGTAGCCCAACGCGTTCGCGAAGCGTCGCGAGCTGCGCCACCCGCCAGCCGCCCCACTTCGCGAGCAGCGGTCCGGCCGCCGACACCGCCGCCGTGGCGTCCGCCGGGCGGTCCAGAGCCAGCAGGCAGGACGCCGCTCCGACGTACGCCGTGCCTCGTACCCAGACCGGCAGTGCGAGATCCTCGGCGGCGGTCCGGTAGCCGGCGAGCGCGGCAGCGTGCTGTCCGGCGGCCTCGTCGAGTTGCGCGTGCACGAGATCCGACCAGCCCGGCTCCGCCATGCCACCGAGGCCGGCCTCGGCAAGCTCGCGTACCTTGGCCAGCGGCAGCCCCGCGGCGAGCGCCGCCGAGACTACGTCGTGTGTGAAGTCGCCGCCGGCCGGGCCGCGGGCGGCCAGTCCGTCGATGACGTCGCAGAGCGCATCCGCGGCACGGTCGGTCTGACCGGTCCGGCACGCGAGGTGGAAGACGAGGCCCGCGACCTGAACGTTGTTCGGCAGCGGCGTGGCGCTCAGCGTCGTGACGATCTGGTCGGCCAATGTGAAGTCTTCGGCTTCCAGCGCAAGACCCGCCTGGAACACGGTGTGATAGTCGGCCTTCCGGCCGGCCTGCCGGAAGCGGTATTCGCGCATGCGTCCCTTCGCGACCCAGCCGCGCGCCGCGTCAAGGTCTCCTTCGCCGATCGCGTTGAGCGCAAGGCCCTGGTAATACGCAGCGACCGCGAAATGTACGAAGCCGGCCTGCTCGGCGTCGGTGCGCATTCGTTCGAGCAACTCGGCCCGTTCGGATAGCGACGAGAGCGGCAGGGTGAACGCCAGGTTGTGCACCGCCCGGGTGGCCAGCACCCACGCGCCGACCTTTTCCGCTTCGGTCGCGGCCGACAGGAGGATCTCGCGACCCTGCTCGCGGCGCGGCCTGCGGGACACCAGCACGGAACCCATCTCGACGAGCGCAGAGAGCCGGGACAGCGGCAGGTCGTGCGCCTCGGCGAGATCGAGTGCGCGCTGCGACCACGCCAGCGACGTGTCGTCCTCGTCGGTCAGCATGAACGCTTGCGCGAGCGTGGCCATCGCCTGGCCGACCTGCTCGCCGAACGGCAGCGCGTTGAGTAGCTGCTCGGTCTCGTGCATCGCGGCGCGCATGCCGTGCGGATCGTCGAGCTCGTACGTCAGCCGCATGAGCAACAGCAGTGCATCCACCTCGTCGGACGGCGTGTCGGCACGGTTTCGCCACCGCTTCGCGTATCCGTGCGCGTCGTCCAACAACCCGGCCAGCCAAGCGGCCCGTGCCGCGGCGCCGAGCAGGACGGTGTCGTGCGCGGACTGTTCGAGACCGAGCTCGGCGAGTTGCAGTGCCTGGTAGACCGAGCCGATCTGCAGGTAGGCCACGCTGCCGGCGCGGGCCGCGGCGACCATGTCGTCATAGCGCCGCGCGCCATTGGCGTGGTAGGCGACAAGCGCCGGGTCACCGTCGGCGAGCGGTCCGCGAGCATCGGTGTCCGGGTCCGATCCGTCGACGACGGCGTCACCGGAGCGGCGCGCGAGCAACGCGTCGAGCGCTGCCTCGTGCACGCGCCGGCGCTCGCGGCCGAGCAGGGATCCGGTGATCGCTTCGCGGACCAGAGCATGCCGGAAGACGAATTCGTCCTCGCCGGACTCGACGAGCACGTCCTGCTCGACGAGTTGGCGGAGCGAGTCGATCAGCTCTGTCTCGCTCATCTCGGTGACGGCGGCAAGCAGGTCGAACGGGATGCGTTGACCGAGCACCGCGGCCGCCTCGAGCACCCGTCGACTCGGCGGGTCGAGGTCGGCGCTCTGACGGCGCAGCACCTCGGCGAGGCTCCACGGCAGCGGTTGGCTGGCGAGCTCGTCGAGGTCGTCGCCGTGTCGGCCGCGGATCAGCTCCTCGAGGTAGAACGGGTTGCCGCCGGTGCGCTGATGCAGACCCATCACGGTGCGGTACGACGCCGGACGCCCGGTCGCGGCGGCAAGCATCGCTGATGTCTCTTCGGTAGTCAGGCGCTCGAGCATCACGTGGGTGACCTCGTGCCGGCGTTCCAGCCTGGCGAGCAGCGCGTCGACCGGCTGTCGGCGAGTCACCTCGGCCGGCCGGTACGTGCCGATCAGCAGCCGTGGTCCGGACAGATCCGCAAGGTGCTCGAAGAGTGACGTGCTCTCCGCATCCGCCCAGTGCAGGTCCTCGAAGACGATCACCGCCGGCCGGTCACCGATCAGCCCGTCGATGACACCCACCGCGGCGCGCAGCCGTTCGGCCTGACTGCGTGACATGTCCATGACCTCGCGGACCAATTGGGGGTCCGCAGGCATGTCGACGATCGCGTCGAGCAGCAGTTCGTAGGGCCGGCCGAGCGAACCGGGCTGGGCATCACCAATGACCACGATGGTGTCCGGCCCGACCGATGCGACCAGCTCGGTGATGAGTCGCGTCTTCCCGATCCCGGGTTCGCCGGCCACGATCGCGACGTGCGGGCGCGAAGACGACACGAGCCGCATCAGCCGATGCAGCTCGTGTCCGCGCCCGACCATCACCGGACTGGCTCCGCTACGTGTGGCCCGCACGCTGCAAGGGTACCGGTGTGAAGCGGGATGTCCGGATCGTCGCGAGTGCCGAGATGGGCCGTTCGGTCGGCGGACCCGCCCCGTCGGGTAGGCCATCCGCGGCGCCCGCGCCGCGCATTGCGCGCCTCGCGGACCAGGCTCCAGCGCTCGGCCTCGGCCATCAGGTCGTCACGGTGCTGGCGGCTGATGGCGAGAAGGCCCTCTGGGTAGCTCAACATTTCCGTCTCCTTCGTCGTTTCTTCCGTGATGGGTCTATCTTTCGATTCGGACGATCCCGCCACATCGGTACCGACGACGTATTCATGACGGCCCGCGATACCTAGGCCGAGGGGTACTACGCATAGGTATACCTAGTGGGCCTCTGACCTGCGGAAATGCTGTGACGTTGGGGTCTCATACCAAGATCGACTGAGGGGAAACTACTGAGGATCCCGGGGCCGCTGCGCCGCTGTGGCAAGCTTGGCCCGCACCGATGTCGCAGAACGGGGAAGACCGAGTGATCGACAAGCCGGCCGATTCGATGCAGGGCGCCGGCCCGACCGCTGACCAGGACGGATCGCGATTGGCCCGCGCGAACGGCCACCGATCTGCCGGGTCACTGGGCGATGATCCATTGGCGAGTGCCGACGCCTCGACGGTCAACGGTGCGTCACCGACTGCGAGCACGTTGTCGGACACCGACGCCTCGACCGGTAACGGCGCGTCACCGACCGCGAGCACGTTGGTAGGCGCGGATGCCTCGACGGTCGCCGGACCGCAAGTCGGCACGGCCGATGCCACGCGGACGGTGAACGTGACGCACAGCGGCTCGCGTAACCGGGCCCGCGCGGATGTTCGCGCGGCCAAGCCGGACGGGTCGCCTCGGAGACCGGCCGCGGTCGAGCCAACCGGTCGTCGGCACTGGTTCCTGACCCAGCTGCGGGCCGCCGCGCCGGCGATGCTTGGGTATGCCGCGCTCCGCGCGTTCGGCATGATCGTGCTGGTCATCTGGACGCTGCGCCGTGGCGAGAGCGTCCCGCATCTGTTCCACCGGTTCGATGCGCAGTGGTACATCAACATCGCGGTTGGCGGGTACGACCACGCGAATACGATCTTGCCGAATGGCGAACTGAAGACGTCGAACCTGGCATTCTTCCCGCTGTTTCCCGGCATGCTGCGCGGCGTCGCCACGGTGCTGCCGGTCACGTATGTCGGCGCCGGACTGATCATCGACTGGACGGCGTCGCTCGTTGCCGCCTGGGGGCTGTTCGCGGTCGGTCGGCTCCTCTACAGCCGCCGGGTTGGCATCGTGCTGGCGCTGTTGTGGGCCGTGCTGCCGTACGCGATCGACGAGTCGATCAACCTCACCGAGTCGCTGTTCACTGCCTTGGCCGCATGGTGCCTCTACGCCGTGCTCACCCGCCGCTGGCTCACCGCGGGTGTGATCGCCCTGATCGCCGGACTCAGTCGGCCGACCGCGGTGGCGCTGTTCGCCGCCGTCGGGGTGGCCGCCCTGATCGCGCTCTGGCGGCGGGAAGGTCCATGGTGGCGGCCGGTGGTGGCGACAGCCATCTCGCCGCTCGGCTGGCTCGCGTACCTCGTGTGGGTGGCGCATCGCTTGCACCGCGCGGACGGTTGGTTCTACGTCGAGTCGCAGATCTGGCACTCGTCGTTCGACGGCGGGCACTATTCGGCCGGCATGGTGGTCGACACGCTGACGAAAAAGCAGGAGACGATCGAGCCCTACGTGGTCACCCTGCTGCTCGCGATCTTCGTTGTGTTGCTGGTGCTCTCCGTCATGCAGCGCCAGCCGTGGCCGCTCCTCACATATTCCGCGGTGCTGTTCGTCACAACCGTCGGCGGCGCGAACTTCTACCACACCGACCCACGCCACCTGCTGCCGGCATTTCCGGTGCTGCTGCCGCTTGCGGTCGGCGTGGCCCGCTTGCGGATCCGCAACTCGGTCGCGCTGATCGGGTTGCTGGCCGTCATCTCCGCGTGGTACGGCGGTTACCTCGCGCTCTTGTGGGGCTTCTCCTTCTAGCCGGCCGCACGTCGTCGACACGTCGCGCCCGATTAAATGACCATTGTGGATGACCGGTGTGTCGGCCCATGGAAATGCGTTGCTGCTTGCTAGCGTGCTGGCTAGCGTCCGAGCTAGCAGAGGCGGGTCATGGCGGCTGCGAACGGCCTGAGCACAGCGGATAGTGGTGCGAAGAGTCCGAGCTCAACCAGCAACACCCTCGGACGAGCCATGCCCGCTCGACGCTCACGCTGGGAGCGCGTTCAGGTCAACGCCCGGGTACGGGTCGAGATCGAGCACGTGCTGCAGCGTTTCGTCCGCGACCACGACACGACCGTGCAGAACTGTGTCGATCTCGCCCTCGAGGAATTCCTTGCGGCGCGCGGCTACCCGTTGACCGAGCACACCGGCGGCCGGTTCATGACCGCCGGGGGACAGGGCCCATCATGACCGCACTTCGAGAACCGACCATGCCGATCAGCCGACGGTCCGACCTGCCGATCGGCGAGGGCGAGCTGGACGCTCACCTCGCACGGCTAGTCCGCCGCACGTCCATGCTGCGCCAGGGATTTTATGTCGTGGTGCTCCTGGTCGCACTCGCCGGCCAGGTGTCCGGCGCCATCGAGGCCTTGCACATTCCGCTCGCGGCGGCGATCCCGGCGGTCGCGGCGCTCGAACTCGGTGGCATTGTCGTGCTGGCAAACGCGGACGTACGAAGGCGACTCGGCGAGCGGGCCATCGCCTCACGGATCCTCTCCGCGGCGATCGCCGCGTCCGCGGTCGCGTTCAACTGGCTTGCACACGACAATCACCTGCTGGGTGCGTTCTTC
>DASTMZ010000234.1:0-10472 GCA_035713725.1 Micromonosporaceae bacterium | reverse complement strand
GTCTGGTGGTGTGGCCCATGCTCGGTGATGGTGATGGACGCGGCGGCGCGACGCAGTTCCCGAACGTCGTCGTTCCGGTGCCGGTCTCCGCGGTCGCGTCGGCTGGACCGCCGTTCGTCATCGACCGCGGCACCGCGATTGTGAGCGACACATCGGATGTGTCGGACTACCTGGCCAAGATTCTCCGTGGATCGACCGGCTTCGCCATCCCGACAACTCACGCTGCGACCACCAACACCGCGAACGCCAACACCGCGAACGCCAACACCGCGAACGCCATCGTGCTGACGTTGCACGGCGCACCGGCGACGGTCGGCACCGAGGGCTACCAGCTGACCGCTGGCGGGCGAGGCATCACCATCCGGGCCAACGCGCCGGCCGGGCTGTTCGCGGGCGTACAAACGCTGCTTCAGTTGCTGCCACCGGCAGTCATGAGTGGCACCGTGCAACGGGCCACCTGGTCCGTGCCGGCGAGCGTGGTCACCGACTATCCGCGATATTCCTACCGCGGCGCGATGCTCGACGTAGCCCGCCACTTCTTCCCGGTCGACGAGATCAAGCGGTACATCGACCAGATCGCGCTCTACAAAATCAACTACTTGCACCTGCACCTGAGCGACGACCAGGGTTGGCGGATCGCCATCGACGGGTGGCCGAACCTGGCTCTGCACGGCGGCAGTACGCAGGTCGACGGCACGCCCGCCGGCTACTACACGCAGGACGACTACCGCGCGATCGTCGCCTATGCGGCATCACGGTTCATCACGGTGATACCGGAGATCGACATGCCGGGACACACGAACGCCGCGCTGTCGTCGTACGCCGAGTTGAACTGCGACGGCAAAGCGCCGGATCTCTACACCGGCGTACAGGTCGGCTTCAGCTCGCTGTGCGTCGGCAAAGACATCACGTATACGTTCATCGACGACGTGATCGGCGAACTCGCCGCGCTGACTCCTGGCCCGTACATCCACATCGGCGGCGACGAATCGCACGCGACCAAGCCGGACGACTATGCGACGTTTATCGAACGAGCGCAGAAGGTCGTGTTGGCGCACGGCAAGACGCCAATGGGCTGGCACGACATCACCGACGCTGCACTAGAGCCGTCGACGGTCGCGGAATTCTGGGGTACCGACCCGAAGAACGCGCCGACCATCGCGGCCGCGAAGGCGGGTACGAAGATCGTGCTGTCCCCGGCCGACTACGCGTACCTCGACATGAAGTACGACGACAGCACGCTGCTCGGACAGACTTGGGCCGGGACGGTGAACCTGAACACCGCGTACAACTGGGATCCGGGCACCTACCTGGGCGGCGTCGACCCGTCGGCGGTGCTCGGCGTCGAGGCCTGTCTCTGGACCGAGACAATCCGATCGTCCGGCGATATCGAGTTCATGGCGTTCCCGCGGCTGCCCGCGATCGCGGAGCTCGGCTGGTCGCCGCGTGCCGCGCACGACATCTCGGCGTTCGACGCGCGCATCGCGACGCAGGGTCCGCGATGGAAGATCATGGGTATCAACTTCTACCCGACGCCCGAGGTTGCCTGGCCGGACCGTTCATAGCTCGACCCGTTCGTAGCCCGGCTGACCGACCCGAGCCAGAACCGAGTCGTCCGCGATGCGTCACTTGGCACGCGGCTGGGTAAGCGAACGTCGTGGACGCAGGAGACGTGGTAGCCGGCCGCTACCGGATGGACGGCGCCATCGCCAGCGGTGGCATGGGCGAGGTCTGGCGGGCAACTGACACCGTGCTGCGCCGTACCGTCGGGCATTGCCACTTCAGCAGTTCGTGTACCGGCAGATCATGTACGTCGTGCTCATCCGGTCAGCCGTCACGGCGCTGGCCGGCCGTCGATTGCGGTGGCAGAAGCTGCAACGGAGCGCCGAGGTCGCGGTGCACGCCACCTGAGCCAGTCTGACGGCGCACGGTCGGCGTGCGGCACAGTGGGCATTCGACACAGTGGGCCTTCGACACAGTGTCAGGAGGCACGGTTGTCGCGCTCGTCGGACGTATCCGGCGACGGCCAGCCGGCGATCAACGCTTCGACCGCGGCGACCGCCTCGCGTGGTTCGACGCCGCGACCCACCGCGATGCCGACCAGATACGCAGTCAGCGGTGCGGCCGGTCGGAGCACCCCGTGCGCCACGTCCCGTGCGAGGTCGAGCACCAGCTTGGGTTCGATCGGGTCGAGGTGCAGCGCGCCGCGCACGGCATCGGTCCACTCGTCCAGGGCATTCATCGGTTCAGCCACTCCTCCGCACGCCGGATGTCGTCGTCCGTGTCGCAATCGAACCACGGCGGCGGCTCCCCCTCGTGACTCACGTCCGCCACCGCGAGCGATCCAAGGAGATCGCGCAGCGCCGCTCCGGCGAGATCGCCGCGCGCCGCCGCCAGCGTTGCCAAACTCCCGGCAATCGACGCGGACCACCACGCGCCGCACAGCCACTGACGCCGGCCATCCGGATCGACGAAGACGGCGCCGTCGACCCGCCCGTGACGGACCGTCGCGGTCAACTCGCGCACCGCGGCCACCGTGAGCAGCGGTAGGTCGCCGGCGACAATGACCACCACGTCGGCGAGTGCCGCCCGGTGCGCGTCGAACACCGCGCCGATGGCGGCCACCGGTCCGCCGCCGGGCGGTGTTTCTTCCATTGTGGGTACGGCCACGGATACGACCACATCAGCCGGCCCCACCACGATCGGCTGCCCGACGGGTGCGACCGCGGCCAGCACTCGCTCGATCATGGGCACGCCGGCGACGGGCTGCATCGGCTTGCGTACGCCGCCCATCCGGCGCGCGCGGCCACCGGCCAGAACGATCGCACCGAAGCGCGTGGCACCGTACACAACGTCGATCATCTCGCGACGACGTGCGCACAGCATTAGCCCCGCACACCGATGCGGGGCAAGATGGCAGGTATGGGACGGGTGACGACGCGCCGCGGAGTGGTCCGGATCGATGTCGCGGCGTCCGAGTCGACGCGCCGCCCGGACACGTTGACCGCCGAGGAGCCGCTGGAGATCCGGGTCGGCCCGGCCGGTCAGTCCCGACCTCCGCTGGCGGTGACGATGCGTACCCCCGGCCACGACCTCGACCTCGCGATTGGATTCCTCTTCACCGAGGGGATCATCGCGCGCGACGAGGACGTCTTCAGCGCTCAGTTGTGCGCGGGTGACAACGAGCCGAACACGTACAACGTCGTGGACGTGACGCTCGCACCGCACGTGGCGCCACCACAGGTCGACCCGTCGCGGAACTTCTACACGACCAGTTCGTGCGGCGTGTGTGGCAAGGCGAGCATCGACGCGGTACGCCTCAAGTCGGCGTACGACGTGTCGGCGGATCCGGCCACGTTCGGTGCGAAGACGCTTGCCGGACTGCCGGATGTGCTTCGCACCGCACAACGTACGTTTGCGGCGACCGGCGGGCTCCACGCCGCGGGTCTGTTCACCGACGGTGGCGACCTGATCGTCGCCCGCGAGGACGTCGGACGGCACAACGCGGTGGACAAGGTCGTCGGGTGGGCGGTGCGCGAGCGGCGGCTGCCACTGTCCGGCCATGTGTTGCTCGTCTCCGGTCGGGCGAGCTTCGAACTCACGCAGAAAGCGTCCATGGCCGGCATCCCGCTACTCGCCGCGGTGTCGGCACCGAGCACGCTCGCGGCCGACCTCGCCGAGGAGTCCGGCATGACGCTCGTCGGCTTCCTGCGCGGCGCGACGATGAACGTCTACACGCGCCCGGACCGCGTCGTGCTCTGAGCCGCCAGCCGCTCAGCCGCCCGGCCGCTGCACCGATCAGCCGCGACCTGCGAAGCCTGAGCGACCGAATCAAACCGTCGCTGACGAAGGCTTAGCCGCCGGTGCGTCAGCCCGCCGGCGGCACCACGCGCACTTGTCGCTGAGGGCGCGCCCGTCGACGCCGCTTTCGGTGCTGCCGTACCGCCGCGGCGCGGTCCACACCCTCGGTCGCCACCGGTACGTCCAACCACGGTCCCGGCGGGATGCCGTGATCGATCGCCTCGGCGAGCAGCCGCGCCAACGAGTAGGTCGGATCGGCGTCCATTGCCCGGTCGAGCGCGATCGACGCGATTGCTCCGTCCCCGCGCCGCCACGCCGCGTACGCCAGCAACGTCGCCGGACCGGCCGCCAACTCCGGGTCGACGCGGCGCACGACATCGCTCCACAGCGCGACGCTGCCGTCCACGTCATGGCCGACGCGTTCCCACGCATAGTCGCGCACCGGCACGCTGAGCAGGAGCAGCGCCAGCCACGCGACGGCGTCGTCGTCGAGCGGCGCGATCGATCCGATGCGTGCGTTCGCCGCGTCGACCGCCGCGATGCCGGCCGGCAGCACCACGTCTCGGGCCGCCTCCGCGGCCGCCCCGACCAGATCACCCAGTCGCTGCTCGGCGCGCCGTGACGCGGCCCGCATCGCGATGCGCGTGACGCCGTCGGCGGGCGCCAGTCGCGTGACGAGGTCGGCGCGCGAGGCGGCCGGGCTCAGTCCGGCATACGTCGCGGACGCGGCGACGACTGTGGCGGACGGGTCGTATGGCGTCCCGGCCGGCGGGCAGCACTCCGGTCTCGAGCACAGATATGACCAGTAGCGCCCCTCGTCGGCTCGCAGCGCGTCGAGCACATCGATGCCGCGCGACTCGATCGCCTGCCGCAAGGCGTCGACCGTACGGGCAGACTCGGCACCCGGCCCGTACGCCACCAGGAGCGCCGCGTCGACCGCCTGGCGACCGACCACGGCGGCAAGGTGCTCGGTCACCGCTGCGACATCCTCGGCCGCCGGCAGGTCACAGCGCGCCTGGAACACGACATGACGCTCGCGCATGCCCATCACGACGACACTGCGCTCCGGCGTGAACCCGAGCAGGTATGGCACCACTGCGAGCACATCGGTCGGTGACTTGAGCGGCGGCAGCGCGACATCCATGACCGCGAGCGTGCCCCGGACACCAACGGCCGGAAACTCGCGCTCGCCGCCGCTGTGGACGACACGCCGCCATCCACCGCAGGGTGGCCGCCAAACGTACGAAGTGGTGCTGGCCACGGACCCGCGGACCGTACGCACGCCGCTGCATCTTCAGGCACCGAGCCGCGACACCCGACCGCCCGCCGACGCGGTAGCGGCTAACCTGCCCACCGTGGACCTGGCGTACCTGCGCGCACATCCCGATCACCTGCCGACGTTCCTCACGCATCAGCGGATCCGCGAGACGCCGGTGCACGGCGGGTCGATCGCGGCGGCATCGCGGTTGACCCTCGACGACGGCGCGTCGGTGTTTGCGAAACGCTGGCCCGAGCCGGCCGCCGGGGTCACACCGTCGCGACCGAGCGCGCGGCCGGCCGGATTCTTCGAGGCCGAGGCGGCCGGCATCCAGTGGCTGCGAACCGACGGCGGCGCACCGCTGCCTCAGGTCATCGCCGCGCTGCCGGACATTCTCGCGCTCGAGTGGATCGACGAGGGCACGCCGTCGGCCGGGGCGGCTCGCGCGTTCGGCGCCGCGCTCGCCCGTACTCATCGGGCCGGCGCACTGGTGTTCGGAGCAGCGTGGCCCGGGTATATCGGCGCGCTGCCACTGGACAACACCGAGTCGGCCGGGCCGTGGTCGACGTGGTTCGCGGCCCGCCGGCTCGAGCCGTACCTGCGCTTGAGCGTGGACCGCGGCGCGCTCGGTGCCGCCGACGCCGCCGCCGTCCAGGCGTTGATCACCGACATCGCGATTTACGCCGGCGAGGCGGACGCCGAGCCACCGGCCCGGGTCCACGGCGATCTGTGGCCGGGCAATCTGCTGTGGGCGGCCGGCGGACCGGTCTACCTGATCGACCCGGCGGCGCATGGTGGCCACCGGGAGAGCGATCTCGCGCAGCTCAGTCTCTTCGGCGGCGCGCCCTACCTGGCCGACATGATCGCCGCCTATCAACGGGAATGGCCGCTATCGCCGGGTTGGGCGGCGCGGCTCCCACTGCACCAATTGCACCTGCTCCTCGTCCATACCGCGTTGTTCGGAGCGGGCTATCGGGATGTTGTGATGTCGGCCGTACGCGCTACCGTCGAACGATGAGCAACGGCGCACTGATCGACATGTACGGCCGAACCGCCGTCGACCTGCGCGTCTCGCTCACGGACAAGTGCAACCTGCGGTGCACCTACTGCATGCCGGCCGAGGGCCTCGAGTGGCTTGCCCAATCGGACGTCCTCTCCGACGACGAGGTCAACCGGCTGATCCGCATCGCGGTCGAGCGCCTTGGCATCACCGAGGTGCGGTTCACCGGCGGTGAGCCGTTGATCCGCAAGGGACTCCTCGACATCGTCGCCGCGACCGCGGCGCTGCGCCCTCGTCCGAATATCTCCCTGACCACGAACGGCCTCGGCCTCACGCGCATCGCGAAGAAGCTGGTCGCCGCCGGCCTCGATCGCGTCAACGTCTCGGTCGACACGCTCGATCCGGAGCGGTTCACGACGTTGACACGTCGGGACCGGCACGCGGATGTGCTCGCCGGTCTGGCCGCGGCCGCCGAAGCCGGGCTCGTGCCGGTGAAGATCAATTCGGTGTTGATGCGCGGCATCAACGAGGACGAGGCGCCGCGGCTCCTCCGGTTCGCCCTCGATCACGGCTACGAGTTGCGATTCATCGAGCAGATGCCGCTCGACGCAGGACACATCTGGGACCGCCACACGATGGTCACCGCCGAGGAGATCCTGGCGCAGATCGAGTCTCAGTTCACGCTGCTTCCGGACCCCGCACACCGCGGTGCCGCCCCCGCCGAGACGTGGCTCGTCGATGGCTACGACGGCGCGAAGGTCGGCGTGATCGCAAGCGTGACACGACCGTTCTGCGGTGACTGCGACCGCACCCGGCTCACCGCCGACGGACAGGTGCGCAACTGCCTGTTCGGTCGCGACGAGTCGGACCTGCGCGGCGCAATGCGCGGCGGCGCCGACGACGAGGAGATCGCCAAGATGTGGCGGGTCGCGATGTTCGGCAAGCTGCCCGGCCACGCGATCGACGACCCGAGCTTCCTGCAGCCGACCCGACCGATGTCCGCGATCGGCGGCTGACCGCATGGCGACCGATCCGGTGGCTGTCGACGGGACGGCCGGTGGCCAGATGGTCCTGGTGCGCTACTTCGCGGCGGCGCGCGCGGCGGCCGGCTGCCCGGAGGAGAAGATCGCCGCGGCGACACTCGACGATCTGGTCGCGACCATCGGCGCCCGACACGGCCAGCGCCTGACCACCGTCATCGGCGCGTGTTCCTTCCTGGTCGACGGCATCGCGAACCACGACCGCGGCGCGGCCTTGCCGGCGGGTGCCACGGTCGACGTGCTTCCGCCGTTCGCCGGCGGCTGACGCTCCGTTTCCGCACCACCACACGCGGGTACGTGCTTCCCAAGCACTGTCGACTATGGCCGGTGAATCCGCGCGTGGTGCACTGCCTCGCCATCGCGATGCATGACAGGATGCGGCGTGCCCTCTTCGACCGACCGCCCGGCGCCCCAATCGGGCGAGATGGACCGGACAGGTGCCGCGGCGGGACCGGTCAACGAGTTCGTCGACATCGCGAGCTGGATCGCCGACTTGCACATCCATTCGAAGTATTCGATAGCGTGCAGCCGCGACCTGACCGTCGCCTCGCTCGCGGCGGCCGCGATGAGCAAGGGCATCGCACTGCTCGGCACCGGAGACTTCACGCACCCCGCCTGGTTCGAGCACTTGCGCGCCGATCTCGTGCCGGCCGAGCCCGGCCTTTTCGCGCCGACGCCCGAGTTGCTGGCCACCATCCGACGATCGCTGCCACCGATCATCGCCGCACGGGACGTCCGGTTCACCTATTCGGTCGAGATCTCGACGATCTACAAGCGCGCCGATCGGACACGCAAGGTGCACCACCTGGTGTACATGCCGGATGTGGACGCCGCGGCCCGCTTCAACGCGCGCCTCGGACGGGTCGGCAACCTCGGCTCGGACGGCCGGCCGATCCTCGGCCTGGACTCGCGTGACCTGCTCGACATCGTGCTGTCGGCGAGCGAGGACGGATATCTGGTGCCGGCGCACATCTGGACACCATGGTTCTCGGCGCTCGGCTCGAAGTCCGGCTTCGACCGCATCGCGGACTGCTACGCCGACCTCGCCGACCACATCTTCGCGGTGGAGACCGGGCTGTCCTCCGATCCCGCGATGAATTGGCGGGTGCCGAGCCTTGACCGCTACCGCCTGGTGTCGAACTCGGACGCGCACTCGCTCTTCACGCTCGGCCGGGAGGCCACCGTACTCACCGCCGAACGGGACTACTTCTCGGTGCGCGACGCGCTGCGTACCGGCCGCGGGCTCGCCGGCACGCTCGAGTTCTTCCCGGAGGAGGGCAAGTATCACGCCGACGGGCACCGTGCCTGCGGGGTGAACTGGCTGCCGGCCGAAACCGCCGATCAGAACGGCGTGTGCGTGAAGTGCGGCAAGCCGGTCACCGTCGGCGTACTCAGCCGGGTCGAAGATCTCGCCGGTCGACCGGTCGGCGAGCGTCCGGCCACCGCGCACGAGACCACCGTCGAGCACCTGGTGCAGCTGGCCGAGATCCTCGGCGAGATCCATGGCGTCGGAGCGCGCAGCCGATCGGTGCTACGTCGCATCGACGCGCTCGTCGCGGCGCTCGGACCCGAGTTGCACATCTTGCGTAGCGCACCGCTGGACGACGTCACGAAGTACGGCGGGGAACTGCTCGGCGAGGCTATCCGTCGGCTGCGCACCGGCGACGTACGCCGGACCGCGGGCTACGACGGCGAGTACGGCGTGATCCGGCTGTTCGACCCGGGCGAGATCCGTGCAGCGCGCTCCGACGCACTCTTCGACGCGGCGCTGGGTACGCCCGGCCGGCCGCACGCCGTACCCGCAAATCCGCGATCGCGGACGCCGCGGCAGCGGGTGGCCCGGCCAGCCGCGGACCGTCCGACATCTCTGACGGAATCTCAGACGACGGCGCCGCAGGATGCGGACGAGCCGATGCTGGCGGGTCTGGAGGAGGTCGGCTCCGGGCTGCTCGATCGGCTGGACGCGATGCAACGCGTTGCCGCCACGGCGCCCGGCGGACCGATGCTGATCGTGGCCGGCCCGGGCAGCGGCAAGACGAGCACCCTGACGCACCGCATCGCCTACCTTTGCGCAGAGCTGGGTGTGCGACCGGAGCAATGTCTGGCGATCACGTTCACTCGACGCGCCGCCGAGGAGGTGGCGGAGCGGCTGCGCACGCTGCTCGGCCCGGCCGGCGACGCGGTGACGGTGTCCACGTTCCACGCGCTGTGCTTGGCGATCCTCCGCGAGCACGCGACCAGCGCGCGGCTGTCCACGACGTTCCGGGTGGCCGAGGACGCCGACCGCGTCGCGGCGCTCGCCGAGGCGGCCGGCGATGGTCTACCGGGCACCGCTCGGCCGCGGCGGGCACTCGCTGAGCCCATGGAGTCGGCTGCGCGCGCCCGCTACGTCGCGGCCCTGCGCGCCCGTGACGCCGTGGACCTGGACGAGCTCGTCCCGCTGACCATCGACCTCCTGAACAACTCGCCTCAGTTGGCAGCCGCCTACCGCCACCGTTGGCCGTGGCTGTTCGTCGACGAATACCAGGACGTCGACGCGGCGCAGTACACCGTGCTGAGGCTGCTGTGCCGACCGGACGGCAACCTTTGCGCGATCGGCGACCCGGACCAGGCGATCTATTCGTTCCGCGGCGCCGACGTGTCGTTCTTCCTGCGGTTCTCGGCCGACTTCACGGATGCGCGCATGGTGCGGCTGGCCCGCAACTATCGATCCGCGGCGCCGATCGTGGTCGCCGCGTTGCAGGCGATCGCGCCGACAACGCTCGTCCGCGGCCGCCGGCTCGAGCCGGCCCGATCCGCGCCCGACGCGCCACCGGTGGGCCGTTACGCGGCGGCCAGCGTCGCGGACGAGGCAGATTTCGTGGTACGGACAATCGACGGGCTCGTCGGCGGCATGTCCCACCGATCGCTCGACTCCGGCCGCGTGGACGGACGCGACCCAACCGGCGAAGCGGTGTCGTTCGCCGACATTGCCGTGCTCTACCGTACGGACGCCCAAGCGGCGCCGATCGTCGAGGCGCTGTCCCGGGCCGGGATACCCGTGCAGAAGCGGTCCCACGATCGGCTACGCGACCGAGTCGGCGTCGCGGCGATCGCACGGGAGTTGCGTTTCGTCGCGGGCGTACGGCACGGATCCGTCAACGCACACCTGCGACGGGCCGCGGCGGACGTTGTCGCGCGGCTTCGTACGCCGACCCTCGACACCGATCTGTCGCTCGCGCTGAACGAGACCGATGTCCATGTTGCGGTGGACCTACTCGGGCCGCTTGCCGAGCGCTGTGGCGACGACATCGATGCCTTCCTGACCGAGATCGCCACTGACGCTGAGGTCGACGCCCTCGATTCGCGCGCGCAGGCGGTCACCCTGCTCACC
>DASTMZ010000233.1:0-14762 GCA_035713725.1 Micromonosporaceae bacterium | reverse complement strand
GCTCGCGGATGACGCTGCGTCCGGAGCCGTACGAGCAGTTCACCAACGACACGACGTACCGGATGATCGACGAACTTGCCCAGCTTGCCGCGGCGCGCAATCTATCGTTGCTCACGATGGCGCTGGCGTGGGTGGTGACCGACCCCGGCGTGACCGCGGCGATCGTCGGACCGCGCCGGCCGGACCAGCTGGCCGCGATGTGCGCGGCGACCGACGTCGAGCTGACGGCCGTCGACCGGGCGACGCTTGGCGCGGTGACAACGGCCGGCGCGTAGGCGTACGGCCAACGGACGCGTGGTCACGGTGACGGATAGGAGCCGTTCATGAGCGACACATACGTGATCGTTGGCGGTGGGCTCGCCGGCGCGAAGGCCGCCGAGACGCTGCGGGCCGAGGGCTTCGACGGTCGCGTCGTGCTGATCGGTGACGAGACGGAGCGGCCGTACGAGCGGCCACCACTGTCGAAGGGATACCTGCTCGGCAACGACCCTCGTGACAGCGCTTTCGTACACGAGGCGAGCTGGTACAGCGCCAACAACGTCGACCTGCTGCTCGGCGTCCGGGCCACCGACCTCAATCTGCACAAGCGTCAGGTCACGCTCGACGGGTTCGAACCGTTGCGCTATGACAAGCTGCTGCTCGCCACCGGTGCGCGGCCCCGCCATCTGGAGATCCCGGGCAGTGATCTCGGCGGCGTGCGCTACCTGCGGACGCTGCCGGACGCGGACGGCCTCGTCTACGCGCTGAAAGACGGCGCGCGTGTGGTCGTGATCGGTGCTGGCTGGATCGGGCTGGAGACCGCCGCCGCTGCCCGGGTGCATGGCGCGCAGGCGACGGTTGTCGAGATGGCTCCGTTGCCGCTGCAGCGCGTGCTGGGCGACGAGGTCGCGACGATCTACGCGAACTTGCACCGCGAGCACGGCGTCGACCTGAGGATGTCGTCGGGCATCGCGGAGTTCGTCGGATCCGTCGGTGCGCTCAGCGCGGTACGCCTAGCCGACGGTACGGAGATCCCAGCGGACCTCGCGATCGTCGGCGTCGGCGTGTTGCCGAACACCGAGCTCGCCTCGGCCGCCGGACTGCATATCGACAACGGCATCGTGGTCGACGCGCAGCTGCGGACGTCCGATCCGTCGGTGTACGCCTGCGGCGACGTGGCGAACTGGCACAACCCCGCGCTCGGCACCAGCCTGCGCGTCGAGCACTGGGCGAACGCGCTGAACAGTGGTCCGGTAGCCGCCAAGTCGATGCTCGGCCAGGACGTCACCTACGACGAGGTGCCCTACTTCTACTCCGACCAGTACGACCTCGGAATGGAGTATTCCGGGTACGTCGAGCCGGGTGGCTACGACCGCGTGGTGTTCCGCGGCGCGACCGACTTCATGGACGGAAAGGCACCCGAGTTCATCGCATTCTGGGTCAAGGACGGCCGCGTGCTCGCTGGCATGAACGCGAACATCTGGGACGTCCAGGACGACATCCGGAAGCTGGTGCGTGCCGGATTCGCCGGTCGCGCCGTCGATCTCGACCGGCTCGCCGATCCGAACGTGCCGATCGCCGAGTTGGCCGACTGACGCTGGCAGGTCGCGCTGCAGTCCCCGGCCCGACGACGCTGGCGGTCGCGTGCCGCCGTTAGCCACCCGACCCCGTGGACCGCGCTACCGGGCGGCTGCGTCGACCGCGTCAACCGCGGCCGCGGCCGCGTTAATCCGAGAAGACGAGCGACTCCGAATGCGCGATCATCTCGTCGCGGGTCGGCGGCTTGCGGAGGTATTCGGCGATCACGTCGGCACGCGGATCGTCGGTGTCGAGCATGCGGCCGAGGTATGTCTCTACGTCGTACGCGGTGCGCCGGAAATCGAACGGGTCGGCACGTGAGCCGTCGACGCGCAGCCAATAGGCGCCCGGTTCGTCCACGCCGTACGGGATGCCCACGCTGCCCGGGTTCACGCTGTGTCGGATGCGCAACCCGTCGACGGGCCGGTGGAACTGCAGGTGGCAGTGGCCGGTGAGCAACACGTCGGCGTCGATGCCCTCGGTCGCCGCGGCCAACCGCTCGAGCGGCGTGCCGGGCGTCACGATCTCGATGTCGGCGCGTGGCGAGCCGTGACACGCGCGGATCACACCGAGGCCGGCAACGTCGACGTCGACCTGGAACACGACGCGGCTCAACTCGGCGACGTCGCGTGCGCTGTGGCGCGCGACCATCCACGGATCGCGAGGGCTCTCCGGCTGGCGATCGCCGCTGTGCAGGTCGAGCAGCGCACGATCGCCGTTGCCACGGACCAGCACAACGGTGCCGACCATGTCTCGCAGGTCCGCGATGAGGTCGACAGTTTCGGACGGGAACGTGCCCCAGGTGATGTCTCCGGTGAACACGACGACGTCCGGCGGATCGGCTGCCAGCTCGTTCACGACGGCGGCGAGCGCCGCGTCGTTGGCGTGCACATCGGACAGGAACGCGGCCGAGCGAACGCTCAGCCGGTCAACGTGCGCTTCCTTGCGCGCGGCGGGGGAGTCCGCGTATTCGGCGAATTGGTCCACGCAGCCATGCAATCACGCGGATACGACACATGCCCACCGTCGTGCGTCGGCCGGGTCGAGACGGCGTCGCCGACACGCGGACGGATGTCCGACGCCAACGTGCGCGCTGCGTCCCGCACACCGCGCTCAGCCGGCGCGCTGATCGGCCGGACGCGCCTGCCAGAGTGTCCAGTCCGCGGTGATCGCGCGTGCGGTCTCGATGAGCAACGGCAGAAGTTCCTCGGTCAGCCGTACGACGCTGGTCTCGTCCGCGTTCACGGTGACGTTCATGGCGGCGTGAACATCGCCGCTGCCGTCGCGCACAGGTACCGCGACCGACCGGATCCCTGGTGCGAGTTCCTCGTCGGCGAGCGCCCAGCCGCGCGTCCGAACCACGCGCAACTCTTCGGCGACCGACTCGGCATCGCGGCGCGGCAGCGGCGGCAGGCCGGATCGACTCGGCGTGGCGAGCGCCTCGTCCAGCGCGGCCGGTTCGAGCGCGGCGAGCAACACCTTGCCCTGCGAGGTCGGTAGTGCCGGAAAGCGGGTGCCGATGTGGACGCGCAGCCCGATGATCTTCGGTACCGCGACGCGCGCCACGTAGACGATGTCGGATCCGTCCAGTTGGGCCATCGAGGACGACTGCCCGGTGCGCTCCACCAACCGACGAAGGTGGCCGCGCGCCACCTCCCATAACCCGAGCGAGCTTACGTACGCGGCACCGAGTCGCAACACCTGCGGCGTGAGCGTGAACGCGCCGTCGTCGACCCGGACCATGCCGAGCTGCTCAAGCGTGATCAACAGCCGGCGGACGGTTGGTCGGGCAAGTCCGGTGGCAGCGGCTACCTCGGACAATGTCATGCGCGGCCGCCGCTCGTCGAAGCAGGCCAATACGTCTAACCCGCGGGCGAGCGACTCGACGAAGTCGGGGCCGGTGCCACGTCCCGCCATCGCGGCCTCCGTCCTGCTGATCTGCGATGGGCGTCGTGGCGTCGACGGCGCATTGGGCGACCGTCCGATAACGACGTTGCGACGCCTATTGACAACCAGGAACCCGCGCGGCAGTGTTCCACACACGCCGCCTAGCGGACAACTGTACGTCTAGCGGTCAGGTCAGCCACCTCCACCGCGGCGGTGGAAAGGAGCCATCGCGATGACCACCGGGATGAACATCGGGCTGCTGTTGCTGCGTGTCGGACTGGCCGGTCTGCTCGCCGGGCATGCGTGCCAGAAGCTCTTCGGCTGGTTCCGCGGCCTCGGTCCGAGTGGCCACGGCGCCGTCTTCGAGAAGTGGGGATTCCGGCCCGGCCGCCAAATGGCTGTCCTCGCCGGCGTCTGCGAGCTGGTCGGTGCCGCGTCGCTCGCGTTCGGATTCCTTACACCGGGCGGCTGCGCCGTCGTCATCGGCACGATGATCGTCGCCGCGACGCCCAATTCGAGCAATGGACTGTGGGCGCACCTCGGCGGGTCCGAGGTGCCAGTCGTCTACGCCGGGCTCGGCGTGGTTGTCGCGCTGACCGGACCCGGCCGGTTCTCGCTTGATCGCCTGTTCGGTTTCAGTGCATTGACCGACGCCGGCTGGAGCATCGCCGCGATCGTCGTCGGTCTCCTAGCGACGATTCCGCCACTGGCGCGTCGACGGGCCGCGCTCCGGCGAACGGCGACGCCCGTGTGAGCCCAACGCGGCCGAGTGCGCCCGGCCGACGCGATGACACCGCTACCCAGCGGACCGCCTCGACATCAAACAACCCGATCGACATCAGAGAAAGGGATGCCATGAGCCGCAGCGCATTCATGCGCTCGACAGTGATCGCGGCCTCGGCCGCCATCCTCGCCTTCACCACGCTGAGCGCATGCAGCAGTTCGGGCAAGCCGGCCGCGGCCTCGACAGGGTCGGGCGCGGCCAACAAGACGCTCAACATCGCATACCTGTCGTTCGCCGTCGCGAACAGCTATGACGCACCCATGCTCGCGGCTGCCCAGGCGGCCGCGGCGGATGGCAACGCCAAGCTCACCGTCTTCGACGCGAACAACAGCCCGCAGACGCAGTTCTCGCAGTTCCAGAACGTCATCGCGTCGGGCAAGTACGACGGCGTGATCGTCCAGCCGATCCTCGGCACCGGCCTCACGAGCCTCGTACAGCAGGCGATCGCAAAGGGCATCAAGGTCGTCAACATCGACCAGATCCTCGGACCGGACTACACCACCGACCAACCGCAGGTGCCCGGCCTGTCGGCCAATGTGACGTTCGTACCCAGCAAGATCGGCACGCAAATGGGTCAACTGACCGTGCAGGCGTGCCAATCAAAGAACCTAAACCCGTGCAACGTCGGCTTCATGTACGACATCAAGGCGTCCACGCTGGACGTCGCGATCCACAAGGCCTACATCGACGCCATCAGCGGCACGCCGTCGATCAAGGTGGTGGCGGAGGGCGAGGACTTCTTCACGCCGGCCGGTGGCCTGAAGGCGGCACAGGACATGCTGCAGGCGCACCCGGATCTCAGCCTGATCGTGGCGTCGGATCAGGGTCTCGAGGGCACCACACAGGCTCTCACCGCGGCACACAAATCGGTGCTCATGGTCGGTTACGGCGCAAGCGCGGCCGGCATTGCATTCGTCAAGGCCGGCACGGTGTTCGGCGACGTGGCTCAGGCGCCGGCCTCGGAAGGACGCCTCGGTGTCGTCGCGCTCATCAAGGCGATCCGCAACAACACCGTGTCGGGCGCCATCGACCCGGTCGCGCAGCTGCCGAACGGCGGCATCGTGACGAAGGACAACGCCGACAGTTTCACCGCCGAGTGGCCGGGCTGAGGATGACCTGGCGCATCGACTGTCCGGGCCCGACTGACTGGTCGGGCCCGGCATGACGGACGCGTCTGCGGCGCCACCCGCGGTGAGCCATGTCGAACTCGTGGACGTCAGTCGCAGCTTCGGCGGCGTACACGCGGTTCGAGGAGTAAGCCTGCGGGTGGCCCGCGGCGAGGTGCACGCGTTGATCGGTGAGAACGGCGCGGGCAAGTCAACGTTGAGCAAGATCATCTCGGGCGCATTGACGCCGGACGACGGGCTACTGCGAGTCGACGGGCAGGACGTGTCGTTCGGCTCGCCGCGGGACGCGTTGCACCACGGCATCGCGAGCATCGCACAGGAGCTCACGCTGGTCGGCTCGCTCAGCGTCGCGGAGAACGTGTATCTCGGCGCCGAGCCGCGGCGCGCCGGTTTCGTCCGACGTCGCCGGCTGCGGCAGGACTACGACGCACTCGCCCGCGCCGCGGGCTTCGAGCTGCCGGCGTCCGCGGTGGTCGGCACGCTGCGTACCGCAGACCAACAGAAGGTCGAAATCATGCGGGCGATGTGCCGCGGCGCCTCCATGATCATTATGGATGAACCGACCGCGGCACTGTCGCACGTCGACACGCAACGGCTGCACGAGGTCGTCCGCGAGCTGGCGCGCTCCGGTCGCACGGTGCTGCTGATCTCGCACTTCCTCTCGGAGGTGCTGTCGCTCGCGGACACGATTTCGATCATGCGCGACGGCGCGCTGGTGCGCAGTGGTCCGGCGAGAGACGAATCCGAGGACAGCCTCATCGAGGCGATGCTGGGCCGCTCGCTCGGTTCGGTGTTCCCGCCGCGGCCGCCGTCGGTGTCCAGCGAGGACCGCGCGCCGGTGCTGACGGTCAACGGCCTGCGCGCTCCGGGGGTACGCAACGTCAGCCTCACCGTGCTTCCCGGGGAGATCGTCGGCATCGCCGGACTGGTCGGTTCCGGGCGCAGCGAGTTGGCGCGCGCACTCGTCGGAGCGACCCGCGTGTCGGACGGCAACATTCTGCTCGGCGGGCGAGCACTTGCGTTGCGTTCGCCGACCGACGGGCTGCGCGCCGGCATCTTCCTGATCCCGGAGTCTCGCAAAGAACAGGGCCTCGTGCTGCAGCGGTCGGTGTTGGACAACATCACGTTGGCCAACCTTGCCGACTACAGCCGCGCCGGCATTGTCAACCGACGGCGGCAACGGCAAGGGGTGTCGGCGCTGATGGACCGTCTCGCGGTCCGCGTACCGAATCCGGGCGTACCCGTGTCGTCGCTGTCCGGCGGCAACCAGCAGAAGGCGATGTTCGCACGCGCGATGCTGTGCCATCCGCGAGTGCTCATCGCCGACGAACCGACCCGGGGCGTCGACGTCGGCTCGCGCCGAGCGATCTACGAGCTGCTCATCGACCAGGCGCGCGACGGTGCCGGCGTGCTCGTCATCTCGTCCGATGTCGAGGAGCTGCTGGGCATCGCCGATCGCGTGCTCGTGATGCGCGCCGGCACCATCGTCGCCGACCTGCGTGGCGAGCACATTACCGAGCAACGCATCCTCACCGCGGCGTTCGACGAGTCGACCCGCAACGCCACGAGCCGTGACCAGACGGGGGAATGAATGAGCACCGGTACGGCGTCTCCGACCGCGCCCGCCAGCGAAACCACATCGGGCTCGCGGGTGCGCCTGCTCGCCAGCCGGATGCCGTCGTGGCGTACGTCCGGCATCCTCGTCCCGTTCCTCGCGCTGTTCATCGCGCTGAGCATCGGCAGCGGTCCGTTCTTCAGCAAGGACAACCTTCTCAACATCCTCGACCAGCAATCGGCGACCTTGATAATGGCGGCGGCCGGCACGCTGGTGCTGATCAGCGGCGGCATCGACCTGTCGGTCGGCGCGACGTACGCGCTCGCCGGCGTCGTCGCGGCACAGTTCGCCCAGCACCACAACGTGGCGGTCGCCGCGCTTCTCGGCGTCGGGATCGGGCTGCTCGTCGGGCTCGCCAACGGCGTGGTCAGCACGATCTTCCGGATCAACTCGTTGATCGCGACGCTGTCCATGTCGTTCATCGTGAGCGGACTCGCGAGCAAGGTGACCAACGGCAACCTCATCGTGCTCACGAACAGCCCGGATTTCGCCAAGATCGCCCAGACCAGCTTCTGGTCGGTGCGTACGTCGATCTGGATCGCGCTCGCCGCGCTGCTGTGCCTCGGTGTGCTGCTCGCCCGTACAACATTCGGGCGCTACCTCTACGCGGCGGGTGGCAACGCAGAAGCCGCGCGACTGGCCGGCGTACGGGTCAACACCGTACGCATCGCGGCGTTCGCGGCCAGTGGTACGGCCGCCGGGCTGGCCGGTCTCATCGACACGTCCCGCGTGTTGAGCGCGCAGTCGTCCTCGGGCAACCAACTCGCGTTCACCGTGCTCGCCGGCATCGTGGTAGGCGGCACGTCGATCCTCGGCGGCGAAGGCGCGATCTGGCGCACGGTGGTCGGCGTGCTCTTCATCGCGTTGGTGGGCAACGGCTTTGACCTGCTTGGGGTGAACCCCCTCTACCAGCAGATCACGCTCGGACTCATCCTGCTGCTTGCGGTCGGTCTCGATGCGTGGTCGCGCGTGCTGCGTAGATGACCGTCGCGTCAGCCCGCGCGCAACAGATCCGTCACGGCACTACGCAGCGCCGGCTCGACGTCGTACGGCGTATAGAGCGATATCCGAGTGACCGCGGCGCCGAAGCGCGCGAGTAGTTCGGCCGCGACGGTGGTCGCGTCCCCAGACACGGCAAACGCGCTGAGTACGTCGTCGTCGATCAGCCGACCCATCTCAGCCCACTCGGCGCGCCGTGACAGCTCGTTGAGTCTGGTGGCGAGCGCGCCCCAGCCGTGCGCGTCGAGCACCGGTCGGTACGACGGCGTCGAGCCGTAGAACGCGATCTGCAAGCGCACCGCCTCCTCCGCGCGAGCCCGTTCGGCCTCGTCCGCGCCGAGCACCACGAGTGCCGCCAGACACACGGCAAACCCGTCGAGCACACCGCCGCGCGCCCGGTGCAACGCCGGCAGCGTGCGTTCGGCCAGGTACGCCGGCGTGGTAAAGCTGTGCACGAGCAGGCCGTCGGCGACCCGTCCGGCCACTTCGGTCATGCGTTCGCCGACCGCGGCAAGCAGGATCGGCGGGTTGCCGTGCGGATTCCGACCCGGGTTGAAGAAGTCCGTCATCAACGTGTGGTGATAGAACGCGCCGCGGAACGCGAGCCGTTCGCCGGTCGCCCAACTCGCCCAGATCGCGCGCACCGCGGCGAGGAACTCCTCCATTCGTGCCGCCGGATGGCTCCACGGCATCGAGAAGCGGCGCTCGATATGCGGCTTCACCTGCGAGCCCAAGCCAAGCTGAAAGCGGCCGTTCGAGATGAGCTGCAGGTCGTTCGCGAGCATCGCGACCGTCATCGGATTGCGCGCGAACGCGACCGCGATCGCTGACTGGAGGGTGATGCGATCGGTCGCGCGGGCGGCAAGTGTGAGCGACGGGAACGCGTCGTGGCCCGTCTCGGGTACCCCGAGCCCGTCGTACCCGGCTTCCTCCGCCCACCCGGCCAACGCGTCGATTTGGAGCGGCGATGCCGACACGTCGGCCATGAAATCCAGGAGCATAGCGTCTCCTCGGACGGGTTGATCCTTGCACGGATGGTAACCCGAGCAAGATCGGCCGACTGGGATGCTCAGTGAGCCTGAAACCGCCACCAAGATCAGGGCTATGGCCATCCACTCAGCCCGATCTTGGCGCGCCGGCCGCCGCCGCCCCGTGCGGGTCCGCGTTACCGACAAGGGAAACCGTCTTGACAAGAAAACTTGTCGGTGGCACGCTCATAGACATGCACGACGTGACAGTTATCGAAGACCCGGCCACGGCCGAGGTCTCGCTCGATCCGACGCGGGCTCGGCTGCTTGCCTTGCTTGCCGAGCCGGGTTCCGCGACGACCCTTGCCGCGCGCACGGGTCTCGCCCGCCAGAAGGTCAACTACCATCTGCGGGCGCTCGAAGAGCACGGCCTCGTCCAGTTGGTCGAGGAGCGCCGCAAGGGCAACATGACCGAGCGAGTGCTGCGGGCCACCGCGGCGTCGTACGTCATCTCGCCGCTTGCGCTCTCGCCGCTCGAGCCGGATCCGTCGCGGTCGCCCGACCGCCTATCGGCGCGCTGGTTGCTCGCCGTCGCCGCGAAGCTCGTACGCGACGTTGGCGCACTCATCACCGGCGCCGACAAGGCCGGCAAGCGCGTCGCGACATTTGCGATCGACGGCGAAGTCCGGTTCGCATCGGTCACCGACCGAGCGGCGTTCGCCGAGGAGTTGGCCGCGGCGGTGGCTGCGCTGGTGAGCAAATACCACGACGACTCGGCGCCCGGCGGTCGCGACCACCGGATCGTGCTCGCCGTGCACCCGAGCGTCAAGCACACCAAGCACGTCGACAACACCAAGCACGTCGATAACCCCGAGGGCGTCGAGAAACCCAAGGACTCAGACACGGAAGGGAAGTGAGCAGAAATGACGACGGTGACCTCCGCCGACGGTACGACGATCGGCTATGAACACGTTGGTTCCGGCCCCGCACTGATCCTGGTGGACGGCGCGTTCTGCAGCCGCCAGTTCGGGCCGATGCCTGCGCTCGCCAAGCTGCTCGCGGAACACTTCACGGTGTATATGTATGACCGCCGCGGTCGCGGTGCGAGCGGCGACACGTTGCCGTACGCGCCCGAGCGTGAGATCGAGGACCTCGATGCGCTGATCGACGCGGCCGGTGGGACGGCGTACGTCCATGGCACGTCCTCCGGCGCGGTGCTTGCGTTGCGCGCCACGGCCGCACTGCCGGGCAAGGTGACGAGGCTCGCGAGCTACGAGGCGCCGATGCTGGTCGACGCCAGCCGGACGCCGCCACCCGCGGACTACCGTCAGCAGGTCGACCGAATGGTCGCGAGTGGACGCAACGGCGACGTCGTCGCGTTCTTCATGACGAAGGTGGTCGGCGCACCCGGTTTCGTGCCCTACGTGCTGCGGCTCATGCCGGCGTGGAAGAAGCTCAAGGACGTCGCGCCGACGCTGCGCTACGACTTCGCCATTCTCGGCGACTCACAGCTCGGCAAGCCGATCCCGGACGACCTCGCGAAGGCGATCGGCGCGATCGACGTACCCGTCTGGGTCGGCGACGGCGGCAAGAGCCCGCGCTGGATGCACCACGCGCAGGACGAGGTCGCGGCGCTGCTGGCCGATTCGCGGCGCGACACGCTGGCCGGCCAGAACCACCAGGTCAAGGCCGCGGTCATCGCGCCCGCGCTCACCGCGTTCTTCGCCGAGGACGAGGTGCGTTGAGATGGGGTACGAGTTCAGCGGAGCGCACGAGGCCGACGTCGACGCGACGGTCGACGACGTTTGGCACGCGATCGCGACCGGCCCCGGGATCACGTCGTGGTTCATGGGCGCCACCGAAGTGCGCGACGGCGCCGTGCATCTCCCGTTCGGTGGTCAGCCGATCACCGTCGCGGAGCCGGGCCGTCGGTTCGTCTACCGCGGTGATCCGGAGCCGGACGGACGGTTCATCGCGTTTGACTACCTCATCGAGGGCCGCGCCGGCGGCAGTACGTCGATCCGGTTGGTGTCGAACGGATTCCTGCCCGGCGACGACTGGGCCGAAGAGTATGACGCGATGACCAAGGGCGGCGCGATGTTCTTCGCCAGCTTGGTCGAATACCTCAATCACTTCGCAGGCCGTGTCGGGATCCCGATGGACGCATCGAGTTCCGCGATCGACGACTGGGACGGTGCATGCGATGCACTCGGCCGGTCGCTGGGTCTGTCGGGGCGGCCTAAGCCGGGCGACACGGTACGCATCGCGATCGACGGTCGCAACGTCGACGGCGTCGTCTACTACACGAACGAGGACACGTTCGCCGTTCGCGGCGACGACGCGCTCTACCGGTTCGTCAAGGCGTTCCGACCCGGTGGACACGGTCCGATGCTCGCCATGCACATCCTCTTCGGCGCCGATGCCGATGTGCCGCGCGCCGAGCGGGCGTGGTCGGAGTGGCTCGCGGCGGCCATCGGCTGACGCCACGTGGCACATCCGCGACACCGACTACGCCACATCATCGAAACCTGAAGGAGACGAGATATGCGAAAGATCGTTGCCGGCCTGTTCGTTTCGCTCGACGGCGTCGTCGAAGCGCCGCAGAACTGGCACTTCCCGTATTTCAACGACGAGATGGGCGCGATCGTCCAAGGTCAGATCGACGCGTCCGACACGCTACTCATGGGCCGAGGGACGTACGACGAATTCGTGAAGTTCTGGCCTACCGCCGGCAGTGAGGTCGAACTCGCCGACCACATGAACGGTGTCGAGAAGATCGTGGTGTCCACCACGCTCAAGGACCCGACGTGGCAGAACACCACGGTGATCGGCGATGACGTCGCGCGGCGACTCCACGCGGTGAAGGAGCTGCCCGGTCGCAAGAACATCGGCATGTCGGGCAGCCCGGGGCTGGTCCGCTGGCTCATCAACAACGATCTGCTCGACGAGCTGCACCTGCTCGTTCACCCGATCATCGTGGGGGAGGGAAAGCGGCTGTTCACCGACGACAACGCGCGCAAGGGCCTTACGCTCACGGACTCGCGCATTCTCAAAACCGGCGTTCTGTCACTCGTCTACGCACCCTTGGCCGAGTAGTCAAGCGACGTACGATCCGCCGCCGAACCCACGGGTCCGGCGGCGGATTGCTGTCGTCGGATTGCTGTCGTCGCGCGTGACGGTAGATCCACCACAGTGGACCGGGCGTCGCACATCGCGACCAGTTCCGGCACAATCGATGCGTGACCCAGTGGGAATACGCCCGCCTCGAATATCAGGCGACCGGCACGTTCGGCGGCGACCGCGACATGGACTGGACTGCCACGTTCCACTCGCCGGATGGCCGCGAAAAGTGGGGCACCGACGAGAGCTTCGACGACCTCCGTCACCTGAACCGTGCCGGTGCGGACGGTTGGCAGGCGTACGACCGCCAGGCATCGGTGATCGGCCAACCGCAGCGGTTGCACGCGCTCACGTACTCTATGAAGCGCCCAGTCACCTAGCCGGGGCGGCACCGGGCAACTCGGCCCGGTGCCGTCGGCTTGTCACGTTGTCTTACTTCGTGCCGGCGGCGACTAGCATCTGGCAGGGACCGACGAAACCGTCCGCACCGTCGAACTGCGCCAGCGCCTCCGCGACATCGGCCCACGCGGCCGCCTTGGCGTCCTCGTCGAGCCCGCTGAGCATCTGGTGCAGTGCGCCGAACGATTCCTGCTCGAACCGGAGGCATTCGGCTGACGACTGCATCCGCAGCGGCGAGTCGATCGTCTCGACGCGTACGTCGTGGAAGCCGGCCGCCGTCAGCGTCTGCTCGAGCACACCGGGACCGCCGAGACTGAACGGGCCCGGCTGGCCGGGTGCCGGCGGTGGCAACTCGGCGCGGCCCCGAATGATGCCGACCGGGACTGAGAAGAACCCGTTGCGATCGGCCGGTCCGTAGACGATCGCGCCGATCCGGCCGCCCGGTCGCAGAGCGGCGCGCATCCCGGCCAGCGCCTTGCGCTGATCCGGAAAGTAGATCAGGCCGACCCGGCTGATCACCGCGTCGAAGTGACCCGATGGGACGAGCAGATCCTCGCCGTCCAGCTCCTGCGTCGTCAGGTTGGTAACGCCGGCGGCGACTGCTCGAGCCGACGCGTACGCCAGGATCGTGGGTGAGATGTCGGTGGCGAGTACGTGTCCGTCGGGCCCGGCTCGCCGCGCAGCCGCGATGGTCTGGCCGCCCGCGCCGGCCGCGACGTCGAGCACGTTGGACCCGGCTCGTACGCCGGTCAGGTCCAGCATCAGCTCGGTCGCCGGGCCGAGCCAGCGCTCCAACGTCGGATCCCAGCGGTCCCACGCCTCGGCGGCGGCCTCCCACTGGGCTCGGGTGGTGGTCTTGTACTTGGCGGGGTCGAATGTCGCCGCGGTCATCACGGCCTCCTTCGCTAGACGTGCTCGATCCACTCACGGAGGTCGTCGCGGGACACGGACTCTAGCAGTGCCGGATGGTCGGTGGCCATGTGCGCGCGGATCGCGTCCACGACCTCGTCGTCGCTCTCGCCGTTGGCCACGTAGCCACACTCGCAGCGGATAACCTTCGCCATCGTCGGCCTCCTTCGGTGGCGGCCGGGTTGCCCGGCCACAATCAAGTACGTCACCACCATGTTGGGTCAGTCTTGGAGAAATCTTGGCCGATAACCGTGGCGCCGCCGACCACCGGGTGCACGTGCAGTTGTGTGGCCAGGTCGCGCTCGAGGTCGATGGCGAGCGACGCGAAACCGGACTGCCCGGCCGGCAGGGCCGGCTGCTGCTCGCCTACACCGTGCTGCGCCGCCACGACCCGCTGACTCGCGACGAGCTGTGCTTCGCGCTGTGGGGCGATGATCCGCCGCGAGCCGTCGACTCATCGCTCGGCGCGCTACTGTCCCGGCTGCGCAAGGTGGTCGCTCCGGTGCAAGTCGACCGCACCCGGATCGTCTTGCCGCCCGGCGCCTGGGTCGATCTCGAGGGTGCGCGCGAGGCGATCCATCGCGCCGAGTCGGCGTTGGTACGGGCGGATCTGGCGGTGGCGTGGTCGGCCGCGCAGACCAGCCTCTTCGTAGCGCGACGGGGGTTCCTCGCGGGCGAGGACCGGCCGTGGATCGACGAGGTGCGCGCCGAGTTGCAGACGATGCGCGAACGCGCCCTCGAGGCGTACGCCGCCGCGGCGGTGCGTCTCGGCGGCACCGAACTGGCCACCGCGGAGCGGGCGTCGCGGGAGCTCGTCGGCCTCGCACCATATCGGGAGAGCGCCTACCGGTTGTTGATGAACGCGTTGGTCGCGCAGGGCAACGGCGCCGAGGCGATGCGCGTCTACGATGCGCTGCTACGCCGACTCCGCGACGACCTCGGCGTCCGCCCGTCCACCGCGAGCCAGGCGTTACACGCCGAGCTGCTGGCAAGGTTCGGCTGATCGACCGTCAGGCCGGGCTCGATGCTGGTGGTGCCATTGGCCGCAGCCTGCGAACCGCACGTTCGTCACGGCCGCGCGACTCGACCAGTCGTGAGACGCCGTCGAGGATGATGGCCAGACCGGTCTCGAAGAGGCCGTCCAGCCCGGCGTCGAAGTCGTCCTCCTCGGACAGGCTGGCGAGCACGGGATAGCGACCACTGGCGAACACGGCCCGGAGCCTCGCCTCCTGCGTCGCCATCCACTCATCGCTGGTTATCCCGGTGTCGCGCTGCGCTTGCCGCTCGTTGTCGAGTGCGAGCGCGGTGCCGATCACGAATCCAACGACCGTCAACGCGACCCGCAACGCCTCCGCTCGGGTCAGACCGACGCCGACCAGCGCGCGCATCGACCATTC
>DASTMZ010000232.1:0-5837 GCA_035713725.1 Micromonosporaceae bacterium | reverse complement strand
TGCGACCGGACATCTGCCAGCTCCAACGATTGCGATCCGGGATCACGGTTGTGGTGTGGACGGTCACCGCGGACATCGACGTTCCCATAGTCGCTCACGTCGCGGCATCCGAGTTTCTCACAGATCAAGTATGTAGAGGCTAAGCGTGACCGCGGTTCCGTCGTTGTGTGTGTCGGTCGTGGAGGTGAAGTCACGCACGTAGGCGAAGCCGCACCTTTGCGCAACGCGTACTGACGCCGCGTTCGCGGGTTCAACCCTGATGGCCGCGCGCGTGCCGATGTGGTTCGTTCGAACGAACTCGCAGATAAGCCCTACTGCCTCGACGGCAACACCCCGGCCACGCGCCCAGGGATGCACGGCGTACGTCAGGTTGACGCCACCCGCCACGAGGCCGTCGCGGTTGTCCGGATCGCAGTCCACGTAGCCCGCGAGGTGGTCGTCCAGCCACACGCCGAAGCCGCGCTTGCCGCGCCCAGCCGCAGCGTTCTCGGCCAGCCAGTCGAAATACGAGCACGTGCCCTCAACGGTGCTGTAGCCGCGGGTCAGCCAACGCACGGTTTGCTCGTCCTCACCTTGGCAATGGGCTGTCGCATCGGCGTGAGTGAGGGCCCGCAGGTCGATCGTCACGGCGTCGGACGGTACGCAGCGCGGGGACAACGAGCAACAGGTTTCGACGCATCGCGGTGCCAGCGTCCGCATCGCGTGACGCAGATACCCGTTGGTCCATGGGAGCATGAGCCGGGTAACAGCGTCGGCGGGGGAGCACGGATGCGGAGATTCATCGGTGTGGCGGTCATCGCCGTCTTGTGCGCGGCCGGGTGCACCGGGACGTCGACGCTGCGCCCGACGGCTGGACCTAGCGCATCGGCATCGCCTAATCCGAGCGGTCTGGCACCGGGAACTGTCAGTCTCGACTGTTCGATCGGCAGCGTGGAGTCGCTGACCGCACCGCTTCGCAACACGCTTGACGTGGTGGGCATCGACACCGGGTCGACACTGGGTGTCTCCAGCGGGGGTGAGGCGGGCCCACATCGCCTATTCGCCAAGACGGGGCTCTACGTACATGTTGGACACGGGGCGACGCTGACCGTACCCGTGGATTGGGCCTCTCGGGTGTCGATCTTCTGGGGTAACGGGCCGGCGGACTGGACCACGACGCTGCTCGTCCCGCCCTGCCCAGCGCCGCCCGCGGGCGACGGTGAGTGGCTGGCGTTTCCCGGTGGGTTCTCCCTCGACCAGGCGGCCTGCGTACCGTTGGAGGTGACCGCCGGCAACGAGACGACCACCGTCAACGTGTCAGTCGGCGTGCCCTGTGGGCGTTGACGCCTTTCTTCAGCGAGACCATCCGGAGGACGAGCGATGAGGCTGGTACGAGTGGGACCGGCGGGAGCCGAGCGCCCGGCCGTGGTCGATGCTGACGGCACGATTCGCGATCTTTCGACGGTCACCGCGGACATCGATGGACAGTTTCTCGCCGCCAGGCTCACCGCTGCGTCCGATGCGTTGTCGCGCGGCGTGCTGCCAACCATCGCCACCGACGGTCTACGCATTGGTGCGCCGATCGCCCGGCCGGGCAAGGTTGTCTGCATCGGGCTGAACTATCGCGATCACGCGGCCGAGACTGGCCAAGCCGTGCCGACGCGCCCGATCGTGTTCATGAAGGATCCGTCCACGGTGGTCGGTCCCCACGACAACGTGCGGATCCCGCGTGGTTCCGCGAAGACCGACTGGGAGGTCGAGCTCGCGGTGGTGATCGGCGCGCGGGCGAGATATCTCGCGTCGCCGTCCGACGCGAGCGGTGTCGTCGCCGGCTATGCGATCAGCAATGACGTGTCGGAGCGCGAGTTTCAGCTCGAGCTGTCCTCGCAGTGGGACATCGGCAAGTCGTGCGAGACGTTCAATCCGCTCGGACCGTGGCTCGTGACTGCGGACGAGGTTGCCGATCCGCAACGGCTTCGACTCCGGCTGTCGGTCAACGGGCAGCTACGGCAGGACGGCACCACCGCGGACTTAGTGTTCGGCGTGGACCATCTGGTCTGGTATCTGAGCCAGTACATGGTGCTGGAGCCGGGTGACGTCATCAACACCGGCACACCAGCGGGCGTCGCGCTTGGGCGACCGGATCATCCGTACCTTCGCGCCGGCGACGTCGTCGAGACGGAGATCGACGGGCTCGGCCGCCAACGGCAGACGTTCGTGCCCTACGACGCGGAGGCGTGAGGGATGCCAGGAGACTTCGATGGGCTCGGGGCGGTCGTCACCGGTGGCGGTTCCGGCATCGGCCTCGCAACCGTGCGACTGCTCGCCGAGCGCGGCGCGAACGTGGTCGCGCTTGATCTCGACACGTCCGCCGCGGTGGACGTGGCGCACGGCGTACGAGCCGACGTGACCGACGACGCCTCAGTGCGCGCTGCGATCGATGCGGCCGCTCGACATCTCGGCGGCATTGACGTCCTCGTGAACAACGCGGGCATCGGAGCGGCCGGTACCGTCGCCGACAACTCCGACGAGGAGTGGCACCGCGTGTACGACGTGAATGTGGTCGGCATCGTTCGCGTCACCCGGGCCGCGTTGCCGTACCTGCGACGGTCGGCGTACGCCGCGATCGTCAACACGTGCTCGATCGTGGCAACCGCCGGGCTGCCGCAACGCGCGCTCTACTCGGCGACAAAGGGTGCCGTGCTGTCGCTGACCCTGGCGATGGCCGTGGATCACCTGCCCGACGGCATCCGCGTCAACTGCGTCAATCCGGGTACGGCCGACACGCCGTGGGTCGCGCGACTGCTCGACGCGGCCGACGACCCGGCTGCCGAGCGTGCGGCGTTGCAAGCACGGCAACCGATGGGACGACTCGTCACCGCGGACGAGGTAGCCGCCGGTATCGCCTATCTGGCCAGCCCGCGCACCGCGTCGACGACTGGCACGGCACTCGCCATCGACGGCGGCATGTCCGGTCTCCGGCCGCGGCCGCGCGGCGGACCCTGACCCGGGTTGTCGGGTCCGCCGGTGGCTCCGGCCGCGGGCCGTTATAGTGCGTGTCGGCTCATACCAGCGCGATGCGCGCCCGAACGCTTATGGGACAACCAATGACCGAGCACGCAACCGACGAGACCGTCTTCGTTCACCCGACGGCCGACGTGGAACCCGGCGCGAAGGTCGGCACCGGCACCAAGGTCTGGCACCTCGCGCACATCCGCGCGTCCGCGATGATCGGAGCGGATTGCGTGATCGGGCGCAACGTCTACGTCGACGCGAACGCGGTGGTCGGCGACCGGGTCAAGATCCAGAACAATGTCTCCGTCTATCAGGGTGTGACGGTCGAAGACGAGGTATTCGTCGGACCGTGTGCGGTCTTCACGAATGACTTGCGCCCGCGCGCCCAGAATCCGGACTGGCAGATCACGCCCACGGTGGTACGCCATGGCGCATCGATCGGCGCGAACGCCACGATCGTGTGCGGCATCGAGATCGGTGCGTACGCGATGATCGCCGCCGGTTCGGTCGTCACGCGGAACGTGCCTGCCTACCAGTTGGTCGCGGGCAACCCGGCACGGGCGCTTGGCTGGGTAGACAAGCAGGGCAACGTGGTGTCGCGCTCAACGGAGCGGCCGGCCGATCTGTAGCCCGCGACGCAAGCGTCGGCTAGCTGGCGTCGGCGGGCTCGCGTCGGCGGGCTAGCGTCGGCGGGCTAGCGTCGGCCGAACATGCGCTCCCACACCGGACGGGCGACTCGTGTGAGCGTGACCGGGATGACGTCGAGGGCCATCTCCCCGTCGGCTTGACGCCCGGATCGCAGGACGTAGAGGCGGCGCCCGGCGTGAGCCGGCCGCCAGCGATTGGCGAGCGCACGGGGCAGCCGCAACGGTACGGCCGCCGTACCCGCCTCGAGCCGTACGTCCCGGCCGACCCCCCATCGCGGCTGATGCGCCACGACCGCACGCAACGGCAGTCTCGCCTCCACCATCGTGCCGCCGGTCGGCGCGGCGCGAAGTGTGACCGCCTGCCGCGTGTCGCCGACGACGATGTGCAGGCTGGCCGCTGTCACGGTGGCGAGATCAAGCGGGCTGTGCGCGATCACGGCAAGCATCCGACCGTGACCGCGTTCCCACGGCCACTGGATCGCGGTCACGTCCAGGCGGCGCGCGACCGCCTCGACGGCCGAGTCGGTCACGAGGAACCAGTCGTCCGGCAACGGGTGCCGCGCATCGCGGAACCCGTGGTACGCCGCGTAAAGCCGACCGTCATCGGCGACCAGCGGCAGAGGCTCCAGATCGGCGTTCTGCCGAACCGCGCCAACGAGGTCGTCCAGGCGGCCGGCATGGGCAAGCATGAGCCGGGCCCGCCGTCCGACGTCCAGACGAGCCGAGATCGCGTCGGTGAGGTACGTGTCGACGAGTCGGCCGATGCCCTCGGCCACCTGCCGTTGCGTGTCGCGATCCAGGTTCAGGAAGTCCGCGCGGGTGAGTTTCGACAGCTCGGACGCGAAGCTTCGGTACATCACGGCATCGCGCTTCGGCCCGGGCGGCAGCAGGCGGGCGGTACTGTCGCGCATGATCAGTTCCGTACAGCGCAGTCGCTCCAGGTGCGTCGCGCGGTACGTGATGTTGAGTCCAGTGGTGCGCCGAACCGCGAAGTAGTAGTCGTAGTCGGCGAGCACCGAGATCTTCTTGGCGTGTACGCATGCCGCAACCGTGAACGGCTGGTCGCTGCCGAAGGGTTGATGCTCCGGAAACCAGATGTCGTTGTCAGCAACCACACTGCGGCGGAACAGCTTGGTATTCGAGATGGCGAACGGCAGCGGCGAGTTGTAGAGGTCGACGTCGTAGTCGGTCCGCTCGAAGATGGCCTGTGGGACGAAGCGGCCGTTGAGGCCGACCATCCGCCCGGCGACCACGTCCGAGCCGTGCCGGTCCGCGGCGTCGACCAGCCGTTCGAGCGCCTCGGGGCCGAGATGGTCGTCGGCGCCGAGGAAGAACACGTAACGGCCGGTGGCCTTGCGCAGAGCGCGGTTGCTCGGCGCGGCCGGACCGCCGCTGTTGGTCTGGTGGATCACCGTGAACGTCGACGGATAACGCAGCGCGAAACGATCCAACTCGCGCCCGCTGCCGTCGGTCGAGCCGTCGTCGACCGCGATGACTTCCAGCCGGTCGCGTCCGATGCTCTGCCGTACCAGGGACTTCAGACACCGCCTGAGGTAGGGCATGGTGTTGTGGACGGCGACGATCACCGAGACATCGGGGCCGTCCCCAGCCTCATTCGTTGCGGCTGCCACTCGATTGCCTCCGGCGCCAGTCGTCACGTTTGTTGCCGTGATCCGATCAGCGCGTCATGAACTGTTCGTACGCGTCGACGACTTCCTCGGTCGGGCCGTCCATGCGGATCACGCCGCGTTCGAGCCAGATCGAGCGGTCGCAGACCTCGCGAATGGTGCCGACCGCGTGGCTGACGAGGAACACCGTACCGGCGCTGGCTAGCATCTCGCGGACCCGTTCCTCGCTGCGCCGGCGGAATCGCGCGTCGCCGGTCGCGAGCGCCTCGTCGACAAGCAGCACGTCATGCATGCGGGCGGCCGCGATGGAGAACCGCAGACGTGCGGACATGCCCGACGAATACGTACTCATCGGCAGCTCGCTGAACTTCTCGCCGTGCTCGTCGATGCCGGAGAACTCGATGATGCCGGGCATCAGCTCCTCGGCGCGCTGCCGCGTCATGCCCATGGCCAGCAGGCCGATGATGACGTTCTGCTCGCCGGACAGATCGGGTAGCAGCGCCGCGTTCGCGCCCAGCAGCGACGGCTGGCCCATCGTGTAGATGGCGCCGCCCTGGTCGACCGGAAG
>DASTMZ010000231.1:0-21666 GCA_035713725.1 Micromonosporaceae bacterium | reverse complement strand
AAGCGAAGGGTCCGACCGCGACGTGCGGTCGGACCCATTCTCGCGACGGACGATGCTTAGACGCTGCAATGCTCAGACGTCGTAGTACATGGCAAACTCGTGCGGCGTCGGGCGTAGCCGGATCGGGTCGATCTCATTGGTCTGCTTCATGTCGATCCAGGTCGAGATCACGTCCGGCGTGAACACACCGCCGTCGAGCAGGTAATCGTGGTCGGCCTCCAACGCGGTGAGTACGTCGGGCAGCGTGCCCGGCACTTGCTGGACGTTGGAGAACTCGTCCGGCGGAAGGTCGTAGAGATCCTTGTCGATCGGCTCGGGCGGCTCGATCTTGTTCTTGATGCCGTCCAGGCCGGCCATCAGCATCGCCGAGAACGCCAGATACGGGTTGCTGGACGGATCCGGCACGCGGAACTCGATGCGCTTGGCCTTCGCGTTCGTACCGGTGACCGGGATGCGCGTGCACGCCGACCGGTTGCGCTGCGAGTAGACCAGATTGACCGGCGCCTCGAAGCCGGGCACCAGCCGCCGGTACGAGTTGACCGTCGGGTTCGTGAACGCCAGCAGCGACGGCGCGTGGTAGAGCAGGCCGCCGACGTACCAGCGCGCGATGTCGGACAGTCCGCCATAACCGGTCTCGTCGTAGAAGAGCGGTTCGCCACCGAGCCACAGGCTCTGATGGGTATGCATGCCGGATCCGTTGTCGCCGAAAAGGGGCTTCGGCATGAACGTGGCAGTCTTGCCGTTCGCCCATGCGGTGTTCTTCACGACGTACTTGAACAGCTGCAGTTGGTCGCCGGCGTGCAGCAGCGTCGAGAAGCGGTAGTTGATCTCCGCTTGCCCGGCGGTACCCACCTCGTGGTGCGACCGCTCGACGGTGAAGCCGGCGTCCACGAGCCGGCGAACCATCGCGTCGCGCAGATCCGAGAAGTGATCGACGGGCGCGACCGGGAAGTATCCGCCCTTGTACGCGATCTTGTGACCGCGGTTGCCGCCCTCCTCCTCGGCGCCGGTGTTCCACCAGCCCTCGACCGAGTCGATGTAGTAGTAGGCCTTGTTCGACGCGGTCTCGTGCCGGATCGAGTCGAAGATGTAGAACTCGGCCTCCGGGCCGAAATACGCGGTGTCGGCGATGCCGCTCGACGCGAGGAAGGTTTCCGCCTTGCGCGCGATGTTGCGCGGGTCGCGCGAGTAGGCCTCGCGGGTGAACGGGTCGTGGATGAAGAAGTTCAGCGCGATCGTCTTCTCCACCCGGAACGGGTCGACGAACGCGGTGGCCGCGTCCGGCAGCAGAAGCATGTCGGACTCGTGGATCTGCTGGAAGCCGCGGATCGATGAGCCGTCGAACGCGAGCCCATCGGTGAACACCGCCTCGTCGAACGACTCGATCGGGACGTTGAAGTGCTGCATGATGCCGGGAAGATCACAGAAACGGACATCGACGAACTTAACGCCTTCGTTCTTGACGTAGCGAAGAAGTTCCTCGGCGTTGGCGAACAACTTGTCCTCCTGATAGCGCGGCGGTCTGGCGGGATGCTCGAACGCTAGGTCGTGGCGATTGCCCCGGCGTGTCCCCACTGTTTCCGTCGTGTTACACCAAGCGACGAAGCGACGCGTCAGCGTCGCTCCGTCGCTTGGTTTCCCCCTGTGAGGCTGCGGTCCGCGGTGTGCCACCGCGGCGCGGATTGTCGGTCGGCCGCTCTCAGGTCGCCGCCGGCCACTGCGCGGCGCGCAGCCGACGGTCGGATGCGGCCATGGCGACCGCGAGCGCGTTCAGGACGCTGATCGCCAAAATCGTCACGGTCGGACCGGCATACTGCAGGCTCAGGCCGCCGGCGAGCGTACCGAGCGGGATCCCGATCGTGAGCACGGTCATCAGTGCCGTGATGGTGCGACCACGCTCTTCGTCCGGCACCCGGCGCAGGATCAACACGTCGAGGAGGACCCGCAGGGACGGCACGCCGAGCACGCCGAGCGTCAGGACGCTGAACACCCACCACGGGCCAAGGCGGATCGCGAGCAGGGGTACGAACAATGTGAACGCGACGCCGACGCCGAGCAGCAGCCAACCGGGCGCGACCTTGCGGTGCAACCGCCCGACGAGACCGGCCCCGAGCAGCGTACCGACCGCCTCGCCGGCCACCGCGACGCCGATCATGCCCGACGACGCGCCCTGGCGCTGGAGGATCACGACGACCGCCAGGAACAGCGCGCTGCCGCCGACGTTCACGAGGCTGAACATGGCGAGCGCGGACCGCATCGTTCGGTCGTGCCACAGCGCACGGATGCCGGCGAAGATGCTGTTCCGCGGCTTGTCCTTGGCCTGCCCGTCGTCGGTCGCGCCGCTCGAGTTCGCCGTTGCGCCGTCGGTCTGGTCGCCGGCCGCCGTCGCGTCGGTGGCTGCGGTTGCGTCGGTCGCCGCAGCGCCCGGACGAGCCGCTGCGCCGCCCGGCACGCGGACGATCAGCGCGGTGATGAACGAGATGACAAACGTGATGGTGGTGAACAGGAACGGCAGGCCGCGGCTGGCAGCCAGCATCACGCCACCGAGCGGTGGGCCGCCCAGTCCGGCCGCTGCCGTGCGAACCTCGTCCTGGGTCAGCGCCTGCGTCAACTGCTCCGGCGGCACGACTGCGCGGACCATCAGCATCCGAGCCGAGCCGCCCAATGGGGTGACCGCGCCGAGCACCGCCGCGACCACGAACAGGTGCGCGATCGTCAGATGTCCAAACGCCCAGGCCGCGAACACGGTCGCGGTGGTGATCGCGCGCAGCGCCTCCGCGCCCATCAGGACGTGGCGGCGGTCCCAGCGGTCGACGAGCACGCCCGCCGGCAGTCCGGCCAGTGTGGTGGCGGCCATCTGGACGAAGCCGAACACCGCGGCGAGCGCGGGGGAGCGGGTCATCAAAAGGATCACGAGCGGGTACGCGAAGTCGGCCGCGTTGACGCCGAGCAGCGACGTGCTCGAGCCGATCCAGAGTGCCTGGAAGCGCCAGTTGCGCCACAACGATGTCGGCGCGCCGTCGACGCCCCGCACGCCGGTGTCCGCACGTGCCGCCGCCGGTTGAGTGGCGCCGACCGGTTCAGTGGCGCCGACCGGCGCGTTCTGCTGGTCGACCGCTTCGCCGGGCAGTGTGGCTACGTCAACGACGCCAACCGACGCCTGCCCGGTCCCGGTACGTCCGTCTTGGAGCGGTTCTGTGGTGTTCACGGGTTTCTCCGATCGCCAACGTTCTCGCTTTGCAGACCGTTCTCGTTAAACATGATGTTCACGATGACGTGAACAATGACACGGCGGTGAACATGTGGCAAGATGGCAATACGGATGTGGCACATGAGGGCGAGGACCACGGATGAAGGCGATCAGACCGATTCGACCGGCGCGCGGCATCGAGACGCCGTTGGCGCGCCGCGAGGTCAGCGATGTCAACACACTTCGCGTCATGTCGGATCCGCTGCGGATCGCGATCCTCCGGTTGCTCATGACGCAGGTCGACGGCGCCGTACGGGTGATGTCCGCGAAGGAGCTCGCCGCCGAGTTGGGGGAGCCGCAGACGAAGCTCTACCGGCACCTCAAGCAGCTCGAGGACGTGCACCTGATCGAGGTTGCCGAGACCCGAGTGGTGTCCGGGATCATCGAGCAGCGCTATCGCACCGCTCAGCTTGACCTGACCTTGAGTCCGGTGCTTGTCAAGGATCGCGGTGCACGGGGCGACCTTGCGGGTACGGTCGGCGCGATCATCGACGAGTTCCGCGACGAATTGCGGCGGAACATGCGAAGCGAGCGCATCGACATGCGGCAGTCGTCGGATCCGGCCGCGGTCGGTGTGATCATGCACACCGGATTCGCTCGACGCATGGACATCCGCCGGGCGCGCGAGTTCCGCGACCGGCTGGCCGCGCTCGCCGAAGAGTTCGACGCGGCGCCCGAGGATCCGACGGGCAGCGAGATCCGCTTGCTCATCGGCTGGTACGGCGTCGCCGACGACTCGACCTGACGACGGCAACGACGACTCAACCTGACCGAGCGGCGGCGCTGCCGGATCGGCGTACCGGTCGGGTTAGATTTGCCGCGTGAATGACCACGGCGGCGCGACCGACACGGCACCCGGCCAGGCCACCGAGCCGGTGAGCCTGATGCGGCGATTCGTCGCGCTGCTCATCGACTGGATCCTGTGCCTGCTGATCAGCGCGGCCTTCGGCGACCCGCGGCGGTCATCGTGGGTCCCGCTCGTCGTGTTGATCATCGAGTACGCGTTCTTCATCGGCCTGTTCGCGCAGACGCCCGGCATGTGGGTGCGAAGCATCCGTTGCGTATCCGTGACCACCGGCGGCCCGGTCGGTGTGCTGCGTGCCGGGCTGCGCGGCGTGCTGCTGTGCCTGGTCATCCCACCACTGATCATGGACGCCGACCGGCGCGGGTTGCATGATCGCTGGACAGGTACGGTCGTCGTCGACGCGCCACGAAAGCCATCGGCCGCGTCCTAGCGCGACTGCGCCGCGATCTGGTGCGTCTGTGTCGCTCCAGCGTCAGCGCCGCACCAAGATCCTCGGCGAAGCCGACGCGGCGCAAGACCCAGGGACCTTAGCGACCGCGCGGTGGACGCATCTGCGCGCCCGGTGGCCGCATGTGCTTTGGGATTGCGCCGCGCGGCATCTGTGGGCGGGATTGCAGCGCCTTGATGCGCGCCGCCAGTGCGTTTACCTCGGCGCCGGATGCGGTGCGCGGCATCTTCATGAGCGTCATGCGCAGCTTCTTGAGCGGCACTTCGCCCTCGTTGTCACCGATGATCAGGTCGCGCATCTCCACCGTGCCGATGACCTTGGCGAGGCGTCGCTTCTCCTGGCCGAGCATGCCGCGCAGGCGCGCCGGGTTTCCCTCGCCGACGAGCACCACCCCGGGGCGACCGATGACGAGCGTGATCATGTCTTCCTGCGTGGTCACCGCGAGCCCGGGCGTGACGCGCCAGTCGCCGCGCATCTGCTCGATGATGCCGGCCGCCGCGCCGACCTGACCGTGCAGCTCGTTGATCTGGGCCTTGGTGAAGCGTGCGTTCAACACGATCATCAACGCCAGCAGCGCCAGCAGCACGCCGGCGACGAAGTAGAACGGCGTGACGCCGACCACGAAGACGAGCACGCTGACGAGCGCGAGGGGTACCACGATCGCGGCCGCCGCTAGGGGCACGAACAGCTTGTCCCGGCGCGCGACAAACGCGATCACCCGGCCGAGTTGAACCATCCGCTCGCGCCTGGTGACCTTCGTGGTCGCGCCCTGGTTAGCCATGGCGGAGAGTCTAATCGCCGGCGGTGATCAACCGTCCGGCCCCCAACGTGCCGTTGTGACCGATCCGGGCCGCAAAGTGGACAATCGGCGGCGCGACGGCGGCATGAACTCCGCCACATCGCGGCGACCCGTCGGCCGCGCGGCTGGATCGGCTCAGCGTCTCTTAAACGGCGGCCGGCGTACGCGCCTCGAGCGCCTGCTGGTAGAGCCGGCCGGCGCGGTACGACGACCGGACCAGCGGTCCGCTCATCACGCCCACGAAGCCGACGTCGGTCGCCTCCGTTGCGAGCTCGACGAATTCCTCCGGCTTGACCCACCGCACGACCGGGTGGTGGCGGGGCGTCGGACGCAGGTACTGCGTGATGGTGATCAACTCGCAGCCGACCGCCCGGAGGTCGCGGAGCGCCTCGGACACCTCGCCGCGCTCCTCGCCCATGCCGAGGATCAGGTTTGACTTGGTCACCAGCCCGGCCGCGCGCGCCTGCGCGATCACGTCGAGGGACCGCTCGTAGCGGAACGCCGGCCGGATCCGCTTGAAGATCCGGGGCACCGTCTCCAGGTTGTGCGCGAGCACCTCGGGTCGGGCACCGAAAACCTCGGCGAGCTGGTCCGGGACGGCATTGAAATCGGGGATCAACAGCTCGACGCCGCAGCCGTCGACCAGGGCGTGGATCTGGCGCACGGTTTCCGCGTAGAGCCATGCCCCGCCATCCGGTAGGTCGTCACGGGCCACCCCGGTGATCGTCGCGTACCGCAGCCCCATGGTCGCCACGCTCTCCGCGACTCGGCGCGGCTCGTCGGCGTCAAAGTCGGCGGGCTTGCCGGTGTCGATCTGGCAGAAGTCGCAGCGTCGCGTGCACTGGTCGCCACCGATCAGGAACGTCGCCTCGCGGTCTTCCCAACACTCGTAGATGTTGGGGCAGCCGGCCTCCTGGCAGACGGTGTGCAGCCCTTCGCGTTGCACGAGGCCACGCATCGCGGTGAACTCCGGTCCCATGGTCGCCTTGATCTTGATCCACGGCGGCTTGCGCTCGATCGGCGTCTCCGCGTTGCGGGCCTCGATGCGCAGCATGCGACGGCCGTCCGGCCGGACCTGCGGCTCGGTCCCGGCAGTGGCCGGCGTCGATGGAGTTTCCGCGTCGTTCACGTGTGCGAGCGTACGCCCGAGGCCCCCGCAAGCCGTAGTAAAACGACCCCCGACGCGACGGACGTCACGCTCCGACCGGGAGGGTCCTAGACCGTCGGTGCTTCAGCGAAGGTCCGCCAGGGCATCGCCGACAGGGAAGCGCCTACAGCGAAGGAAGGTGCCGCTCGACGAGTGGGCGTACCTCGTCGACGGTGACGTTCCGACCGGTCTCCTGGGCGAGCGACGTGACGCCGGCGTCGCGGATCCCGCAGGCCACGATCTTCTCGTACGCAGCCATGTCCGGGTTGCAGTTCAGCGCGAAGCCGTGCATGGTCACGCCGCGGACCACTCGTACGCCGATCGCAGCGACCTTGCGTACCGATCGACCCGAATCGGCCGGCAGCCACACACCGGTCCAGCCGTCCACCCGGATGGTCGTGACACCGAGGTCGGCGCACGCGTCCATCAGCACCTTCTCGACGCGGCGGACGTACGCCACCACGTCGAACGGCCCGCCCGGCCGGATGCGAGGCAGCGTGACGATCGGATAGCCGACGAGTTGACCGGGACCGTGCCAGGTGAGCTGCCCGCCACGGTCGACCTCCACGACCGGCGTGCCGTCGGACGGCCGCTCCCACGGCTGGGTACGTTTGCCGGCCGTGTACACGCTCGGATGCTCGAGCAAGAGAACAGTGTCCGGATCATCGCCGGCCAGCACGCGGGCGTGGACCCGTCGCTGCTCCTCCCACGCGGCCCGGTAGTCGACCGTACCGAGCCATCGCACACGCATCGGCGATCCGCTGGCCGGCGATGTCGGCGTGGTCGGATCCTGGTCCGGCGCGGCCGAAACCTCCCGATCCCGGTCCGGCGCGGCAGCAGAAACGTCGAGCGAAGTCACGTCGCCAAGGCTAGTCCGGCCTACGACGGTCTCGTGACTGCCCACCGCAACGCTGCGTCGATCTCGGGGTGACGGAACTCGTACCCAGCGTCCAGCAGCACCCGCGGCACCACCCGAGCGCTTTCCAGCACGTTGTTGGCGAACTCGCCGAGCACCAGCCGTACGCCGAAGGCCGGCGCCGGCAACACCGACGGCCGGCGCAAGGCCTTACCCAGCGCGTCGGAGAACACCGCGTTCGGCACCGGCTTCGGGGCGGTCAGGTTCACCGGGCCGGACAGCTGCGCGGTCATCAGGAACCGCACCGCGGCCACATGGTCCGCGAGCGAGATCCACGACATGTAATGCCGTCCGCCGCCGAGTGGACCGCCGATGCCCGCTCGGTAAAGCGGCACGAGGCGTTTCATCAGGCCGCCCGGACCGACGACGAGGCCGGTGCGCAGGTTGCAGACCCGTACGCCGGACTCCTCGGCGGCCTGAGTCGCGGCCTCCCACGCGCGGCACACGTCGGGAAAAAAGCCGTCACCGGGCGGTGCGTTCTCGTCGAGCACCTCGTCGCCACGATCGCCGTAGTAACCGATCGCGGAAGCGTTCAAGAGCACACGCGGCCCGTCGCTCGCGGCCGCGAGCGCACGCGAAAGTGTGACCGTCGAGTCGACCCGACTCGCGCGGATCTGCTGCTTATACGCCGCGGTCCACCGCCGGTCGCCGACACCGACGCCGGCCAGGTTCACCGCGATGTCCGCGCCGGCCAGTGCCGCCGGATCGAGCGCACCGTCCGCCGGACTCCAGCTCACTTCGTCCGGGCCTTCGGGGGTACGCCGAACCAGCCGTACCACCTCGTCGCCATCGGCGCGCAGCCTGGCAGACAGGGCGGTTCCAAGGAAGCCGCCCGCACCGCCGATGACGACGCGCACCGAGTCGATCCCGCGCCGGCTACAGGCCCAGGTCCGGTTCGAAGTTGCCGGCCTCGAGCCGTTCCTTCACCGTGGTCAGGAAGCGTGCCGCGTCCGCACCGTCGACGATCCGGTGGTCGTACGACAGCGCGAGATACAGCATCGACCGAGGCACGATGATCTCGCCCAACTCCTCGTCGTCGACGACCACGGCCCGCTTCACGACCGCGCCGGTGCCGAGGATGCCCACCTGCGGCTGGTTGATGATCGGCGTGTCGAAGAGCGCACCACGGCTGCCGGTGTTGGTCAGCGTGAACGTGCCACCGGAGAGTTCGTCCGGCGTCACCTTGTTCGTCCGGGTGCGCTCCGCGAGGTCGGCGATGCGTCGCGCGAGTCCTGCGAGGTTGAGGTCGCCGGCGTCGCGGATGACCGGCACCATCAGGCCTCGCTCGGTGTCCACTGCCATGCCGAGGTGCTCGGCGTCGTGATAAGTGATGGTGTTCGCCGCCATGTCGATCGACGCGTTGACGCTCGGGTGCACCCGGAGCGCCTCGACCGTGGCCAGTGCGAAGAACGGCAGGAACGACAGCTTGACGCCGTTGCGCGCGAGGAAGTCGGCCTTCGCCTGATCGCGCAAGCGAGCGATCTTCGTGACGTCGACCTCGACGACGGTGGTCAGCTGCGCGGAGATCTGCAGCGACTCGACCATCCGTCGCGCGATCACCTGCCGCATCCGGGTCATCTTTTCGGTGCGGCCGCGCAACGGGCTCGGTGCGACGGCGGGCTTTGCCGGCGCCGTGGGCGCGGCCACCTGGGTCGCCTGCGCGACCGCGGCACGCTGTTGCTCGGCCGCGTTCAACACGTCCTGCTTGCGGATCCGGCCGCCGACTCCGGTGCCGCGCAACGATGCCAGGCTCACGCCGTGCTCGGCGGCGAGCTTGCGTACCAACGGAGTGACGTAAGCAGCGTCCTCACCGGACGCTCCGTTTGTTGTGGTCGCAACCGGCGACACCGCCTGGCCGCTGGGTGCCGGCGCCCACGCCGATGCGGGCGCGGTTTCGGGTTCGGGCGCCGCGGCCGGCGTCGGGCTCGGTGCGGGTGCTGGGCTTGGCGTGGGTGCCGCGCTTGGCGCTGGTTCCTGGCTCGCTGCGGCGGCCGGCGCGGCGCTCGCCTGTGACGGGCCGGACGCGGCCGATCCGCCGATGACCGCAAGCTCGGCACCGACCGCGACTGTCTCGTCCTCGGGCACCCGGATCTCGACGAGCGTTCCGGCGGCCGGCGCCGGAATCTCGGTATCCACCTTGTCGGTCGACACCTCGAGCAGCGGTTCGTCCGCCTGTACCTGGTCGCCGACCTGCTTGAGCCACCGCGTGACGGTGCCCTCGGTCACCGATTCGCCGAGCGCCGGCATGGTGACCACGGTCTGCGCTCCGCCCGCCGCCGCCGCATCGGCCAGCGGCGTGGCTTCCGCCGGGTGCTCGGGCGCGGCCGCGGCTTCGGCTGAAACGGCGCCGGCCGGATTGTCCGCGGCGGCGTCCGGTGCGTCCGCGGTGGCGGCCGGCGCCTGGGCAGCCTCCGGCTCGACGGTCTCCTCCTGCGCCGGCGGCGCAGCCGATGCCGCGGCGTTCCCGGCGGCCGCATCCTCGCCCTCGCCCGCGATCACCGCAAGCTCGCTACCGACCTCAGCGGTGTCATCCTCGTTGACCTTGATCTCGACGAGCGTGCCGGAGGCCGGCGACGGGATCTCCGTGTCGACCTTGTCCGTCGACACTTCGAGCAGCGGCTCGTCCGCCTCGACGCGATCGCCAACCTGCTTGAGCCACCGAGTGACGGTGCCCTCGGTGACGCTTTCGCCGAGTTGGGGCATGGTGACCGATACCGGCATGTCGTAGGACTCCTTGCTGCGTCTCGGGTGGTCGCGCGGGTCCTCGTCTCGCGTCGTCCGGCGTCGCGAACGTCAATGAGCCGAGGCGGTTCGTCGGGCCACGCCGACCATCGTATGGAGGTGCCCGCGTGGCGTGGTTGCTTTCTTGATTCGGTGTCTGGTTGCGATCGGTGTCTGGTTGCGATCGAGTCTGCCTGCTTCGCTGTCCGGCGACCTCGATCGGCGCCGGCCACCGTCGCGGGCTAGCTGTGTGTGTGCAGTGGCTTGCCGGCGAGTGCCAGGTGCGCTTCGCCGAGCGCTTCGCTCTGAGTCGGGTGTGCATGGACGAGCTGTGCGACGTCGCTCGGGAACGCCTCCCAGTTGTAGATCAGTTGAGCCTCGCCGACGAGCTCGCCGACGCGCGCGCCGACCATGTGTACGCCGACCACGGGGCCGTCGTTCACCCGTACCAGCTTGACGAAGCCGGCCGTCTTGAGGATCTGGCTGCGACCGTTGCCGCCGAGGTTGTACGTGTAGGTCGAGACCTGGTCGGCACCGTACGTGTCGCGTGCCCTTGCCTCGGTCAGTCCCATCGACGCGACCTCGGGATCGCAATAGGTCACCCGCGGGATGCCGGCCTCATCGATCGGTACCGGTTGCCGGCCGGCGATCTCCTCGGCGACGAAGATGCCCTGCCCGAAGCCGCGGTGCGCGAGTTGCAGGCCGGGCACGATGTCGCCGACCGCGAAGATGCCCGGCACGTTGGTGCGCAGTCGCTCGTCGGTCAACACGAAACCGCGGTCCATCGCGATGCCCTGTTCCTCGTACCCGAGATTCGCCGTGGTCGGACCGCGACCGACCGCGACGAGCAGCACATCGGCGTCGATCTGCTCGCCGCCCGCGATCGTCACGCGCACGCCAGCGTCGGTGACGTCCACGGTCTCGAATGCCTTGCTGAGCTTGAAGTCGATGCCGCGCTTGCGGAACGCGCGCTCGACCTGCTTCGAGCAGTCCTCGTCCTCGAGCGCCAGCAGGTGCGGCAACGCCTCGACGATCGTCACGTGCACGCCGAGCGACTTCCACGCGCTCGCGAACTCGCTGCCGATCACGCCGCCGCCGAGGATCACCGCGGAGGACGGCAACTCGTCGAGCAGCAGCGCGTGTTCCGAGCTGATCACTCTCGTACCGTCGATCTCGAGCCCGGGCAGAGTCTTCACGTACGAGCCGGTGGCGAGCACGATGTTGCGGCCGATGATGCGTTCGCCGTTGCACTCGACCGCGTTCGGCGCGACGAGCTTGCCGGTGCCCTCGACGTAGGTCACCTTCGCGGACTTGATGAGCCCTTGAAGGCCCTTGTAGAGCCGGTCGACGACGCCGTTCTTGTAACTGTTGACTCCCTTCATGTCGACGCCGACCAGCTCGGCCTTGATGCCGAACTGCTCGGATTCGCGGGTTTGATCGGCGACCTCACCGGCATGAAGCAGCGCCTTGGTGGGTATGCAGCCGCGGTGCAGACAGGTCCCGCCGAGCTTGTCCTTCTCGATCAGTGCGACCGAGAGGTCCAACTGCGCGGCGCGCAATGCGGTCGCGTAGCCACCGCTGCCGCCGCCGAGGATTACGACGTCAAACTCGCTCACGAGATCTCCTACGATGCCGCGGGCGGGTGACGAGCGGATGGTGGCCGGAACGTCACCCGAACCTGGTCCAGGCGGCGTCGGCCGGGGTATGCCGGCCGCCCTCGGTCATCTTGTCACTTGCGCACTCGGGCGGCGACGCGAGGTGCGCCACGACACGTCATGGCAACCGCGCCGGATCGGTGAGCGGTCGCGGCATATGACGGCCAATCGGGGGCGGCGAATACATCGCTATGTGACGTACCCTTGCCGCGCGGGGCTCGGGTCGCACGCGACGTCGGCCAGTAAGCGACGGCGGTGGCCGCGATGCCGTCGCGGCCGCCAGTGACAGGAGGTTCGGCACGGTGGCGTGGTTTCGGCGCGGTGCCAAGTCGCAGGGTCCGACGATCGACCGCGATGCGCATCGCGGTGATATGGATCATCTTGAGCAGTTCGTCCGGTCGCACCAAGGCGTCGAGGCCTTCCTCGAGCCGCGCACGATGATGACGCAGACGACGCTGATGCTCGTCGCGCACGACGGCGAATGGACCCGGCGACGCGTGCTGAACCCGGATGCCGCGCGCCGATGGGCACACGGGCTCCAGGTCCCGTTCTACGAGGTCGCGCTCATGGGATATCCACAGCGGATGCGCGACTACAACGCCCGGCAGAAGCGCGCCGCCGCCGAATAGGTCGCGCTACCCGTTGGCGGCGATCGAGTCGATCAGCTCGAGGAACGTGCGTACGGGTACGCCGGTGCCGCCCTTGGCCCAGTAGCCAGTCGGCTCGCCGGAGTGGTACGCGGGACCAGCCACGTCGATGTGTGCCCACGGCACGCCGTCGGCCACGAACGCGGACAGGAACACGCCGCCCTGCAACATGTGGCCGGCCCGGTCCATCGAGGAGTTGACCTGGGTCAAGTCGGCGACGTCGGACTCCATGCCCTTGCGTACGTCGTCGGGCAGCGGCATCGGCCAGGCCGGCTCGCCGACCCGGTCGCCCGCGACCCGTACCCGTTCGCACAGTTCCGGAGTGCCCATCACGCCGGCCACCCGCTTGCCGAGCGCGATGACCTGGCCGCCGGTGAGCGTGGACGTCTCGAACAGATAGTCGGTGCCGTCCTCGCAGGCGCGCGCGATCGCGTCGCCGAGCACCATGCGGCCCTCCGCGTCGGTGTTGAGCACCTCGACGCGCTTGCCGTTGTACATCGAGATCACGTCGCCCGGCCGATAGGCGGATCCGGACACCATGTTCTCGGCCATCGGGGCGTATCCGACCACGGATACGGTCGGCTTCAGTGCGGCGACCGCTAGCATCGTCGACACCACGGCCGCGGCGCCTGCCATGTCCGACTTCATTTCCCACATGCCCTGCGCCGGCTTGATCGAGACGCCGCCACTGTCGAACGTGATGCCCTTGCCGATCAGCGCGACGCGCTTCGTCTCGTCGGTGACACCCTCCGGCGTGTAGGCGATCCGGACCAGTCGGGGCGGCGCCTCCGAGCCCTGACCGACCGCGGTGATCCCGCCGTACCCTCCGTCGCGCAGCTGCTTCTCGTCCAGCACATCGACGCTGAGGCCGGCCGCGCGGGCGGCCGAGGCGGCCTGCTCGGCAAAGACCGGTGGCCGGAGTTCGTTCGCCGGCGTGTTGACCCAGTCACGAGTCCGTAACACCGCGGCGGTCACGATCTGCGCGCGATCTATCTCGGCGACCGCGGCCGCGTCGGCGGCGTCGGCGACGTGTACGGCGATGTCCGCGACCGGTGTCCGGTGCGCCGGCGCCGGCGTCGACTTGTACCCGGCGAACCGGTACGCACCGAGTAGCGCGCCCTCGCAGATGCCGCGCAGCGCGTCGTGATCGGACCCGGCCGAGGACCCCTCGTCGACCGGCAGCGCGAGCACCACGCGGCCGGAGCCGGCGAGTGCCCGGATCGCGGCGGCGGCACCGCGTCGCAACGTCTCGGTGGCCGGCATCGCACCGGCCGGCTCGGCGCCCAGCCCGACCGCCGCCACGAGCGGCGCGGTCACGGTGCCGAGCGTTGCGAGCTTGGTCACCTCGCCGGCCGAACCGGTCGCACCGAGCAACGCGAGCGTGTCGGTGAGCTTCCCGTCGAACGCCACCGCGACGCTTTCCGCACCGGCGGCGAGCAACAATCGGCTTGGCGCCGTCTCGTCCTGGCTGTAGACGCCGACGACGATCGCGTCGGCGGAGAACTCGGCCGGATCGGTGTCGACCAGGCGGAGCGCGCGGGCGAATCGGACGGTGTCTCGGTCGGACGTGTCAGGCGTGGTCACCCAGAATCTCCTCGTTGTCGTGCAAACGTTGTGCGGTGTCGGTGTCGGTGTCGGTGTCGGCGCGGTTCGGCGTGGGTGAGCGGTTGTCACCGCAGAACTCCCGCCGATGCTAGCGACCGTACCCTGACGCGATAGGTTGCCACCCATGACCGACGCGTCGCTGCGCTCGCCGTTGCATGACCGACATGTCGCCCTCGGTGCCAAGTTCGCCGCATTTGCCGGCTGGGACATGCCGCTTGAGTACGCCGGCGGCGGCGTACTCAAGGAGCACACCGCGGTGCGTGAAGCGGTCGGCGTGTTCGATGTGTCGCACCTGGGCAAGGCCGACGTACGCGGACCCGGCGCTGTCGCGTTCGTCAACGCCTGCCTGACGAACGATCTCGAACGAATCGGATCGGGTGAGGCGCAATACACGATGTGTGGCGACGACGCTACCGGCGGTGTCGTCGACGACCTGATCGCCTACCGGTTCTCCGACGACTTCGCGTTCCTCATCCCGAACGCGGCGAACACCGCCGAAGTGGTACGTCGTCTCGATGCGGCCGCGCCGGACGGCGTCACGATCACGAACCGTCACCACGACTACGCGGTGCTCGCCGTGCAGGGTCCGCGATCCGTCGAGGTGCTGGCCGCCGTCGGACTGCCGGCCGACCACGCGTACATGAGCTTCGCGATCGCGCCGTTCGGCGGCGCCGACATCACGGTGTGCCGCACCGGGTACACCGGCGAGCACGGGTACGAACTCGTGGTGCCCGTCGCGCAGGCCGGCGAGGTGTGGGACGCGCTGCTGGGCGGTGGCGAGGCGTACGGCATCCGCCCAGCCGGACTCGCGGCGCGCGACACGTTGCGCACCGAGGCCGGCTACCCATTGCACGGTCAGGACCTGTCGCTTGACATTTCGCCGGTGCAGGCCGGCTCGGGTTGGGCGGTCGGCTGGAAGAAGCCGGCGTTCTGGGGCAGGGAGAAGATGACCGCGGAACGCGCCGCCGGACCGCGTCGCAAACTGTGGGGCCTCGTCGCGGCGGATCGCGGCATCCCCCGCGCGCACATGAGCGTGCTGCGGCCGGACACGGACGAGTCGGTCGGTGAAATCACCAGCGGTACGTTCTCGCCGACGCGCCGCATCGGCATCGCCCTCGCGTTGCTGGATACCGCCGCCGGCCTGGGTCCCGAGGATGCGGTCGAAGTCGACGTACGTGGCCGGCGGTCGACGATGACCGTGGTCAAGCCGCCGTTCGTGCCGATCTCCACGAAGTAGGTGCAACGACAGTGGGCAGTTCGAAGTAGGCGGTGTCGACAATGGGCAGTCCGCAATGCCAGTGACGATGGACCATGTCCGCAAGATGGCATTGGCACTACCGGAGACGGCCGAGGTCATCGCGTGGGAGGTCGACCTCACGTGGCGCGTCAACAACAAGATCTTCGCGATGGCCGGGCCGGACTCGCCGCGCGTGTCACTCAAGTGCACGCGGGACGATCAGGCCGAGCTGGTCGCGATGGATCCGGAGACGTACAAAGTGGCCGCGTACGTCGGCCGCTTCGGCTGGGTCGAGGTCACGCTGGCGCGGATCGACGCCGACGAGTTGCGCGAGCTCATCGTCGACTCGTGGCGGCAGATCGCGCCGAAACGGCTCGTCAAGGAGTTCGACGCCGCGTCCTGACCGGGTCCCGCCCTGACGACGAGCGGATCGGGCGCTACGGCATCTCCATCGTCTCGGCGCGCGCGATGTCCGCGAACGCCGCGTCCAGATAAGGCGCCAACCGCGCGCCGGTCGCGCCGAGAAGGTCCGCGATCACCAGCGGCACATGCCACGCGAACTCCGCGCCGCTCGGCGCCGTGATCGCCTCGGACGGTTCGAACGGCCAGTCGATGTCCGTCGTCGTGACCGGCGCGAGTTCCTGGTACGTGAGACCAGGCTCGTGAAGGCCGAGTGCGCCAGCGACCACCGCGACGAGTACCCGTGCCTCGACGGCGCCGTCAAGCCACGCGGTGGCGCGGTAGCAGCGTGTCAGCACGACCTGGATGTCGTCGGAGTCTAGGCCGTCGGGGTGCTGCGCCTCGATGAGCGCGCGCGTCACGGCCGCGGTCACGAGGCCGACGGCGTGGCTCGGCAGGGCGACGAGCTCGGCGGCGGCGGCCTGGTAACCCGCGCGGTCGGACGCGCACGCCGCCTCGACCGCGCGCGTCACGGCGGCCCCGATCGCTCGCGCCGGTTGGGGCAGGCTCTGCCACGATGGCGGCCTCACCGCCGCATCGCGGCCCTCACCAGGCCACTCCGATCAACGCGACCGCGGTCCCGATCTCGACGCACGCGCCGAGCGTATCGCCCGTGATGCCGCCGAGCCTCCGTCGTACGTGGACGGTCACGATCGCGGTCGCCGTAAGCGACGCGATTACGGCGACCGGTCCCTGCCACGGCCGATGTGGCACGGCGGCGACCGCGAGCGCGCCGATCGCGAGCGACGCGAGCACCGCCTCGGCCGGCTGGACCGTTCCGGCGACGAGCGCACCGAGTCCGTCCGATCGCGCGGCCGGTACGCCGACGCGGCACGCCCACGTGACGCCGAGACGGCCGCTCGTATAGCCGATCGCGGTCGACGTCAGCAGTGCCCACCACGGCCGGTCCAGCATGCTGGCGATCGTGGCAACGGGTACGAGCACGGCGAACACGATCGCCACGACACCGAACGGGCCAACCTCGGGGCTTCGCATGATGGCGAGCGCGCGCTGCCGGTCGGCGTACGAGCCGAGCGCGTCAACCGTGTCGGCGAGCCCGTCGAGATGCAGGCCGCGGGTCGCGAGGTTTGCGATGCCCACGCACACGACCGCGGTCACCAGGGCCGGCGCCTGCGATGCACGTAGACCGATCGCGATCGCGGCAACCAACGCGCCGATGACGAGGCCGTACCCCGCCGCGCTGACCATCGCGACGCGCGCCGCATCACGGTCGACCACCCCGGCCCGTACCGGTGCGATCGTGAATGTGCCGGCGCCAAGCCGCAGCCCGTCGCGGAGGCCGCCGGCACGCAGGGGTGGGCCGCCGACGACGTTCATGCCGGGGCGTTGTCGTCGCCCGCGACCGTGTCCGGATCGCTGGCGACGTCGTTGCCGGCGAGTGCCACCGCGGTGAGCGCGGACTGCAACATCGGCAGCAGGGCAAGCGCATTCGCGCCTTCGCCGAGCCCGAAACCGACCGAGACCATCGGTTCTAGCCCCATGCGGTCCACGACGGCGCCCACCGCGGGATCGCCCGCGATGTCGGTCACCGCGCACCAGAGCCGCACCTCGGCGGCGTAGTCGCGGGCGGCGAGTGCGGCGGCGGCGCCGACCGGACCATCGATCAACACGGGCGTGCCGCGCTGCGCCGCGCCGAGCACCACACCCGTCGCGGTCGCGATGCTCGGCCCGCCGACCGCGCCAAGCGACGTCGTGCCGTCATGCAATCCGGGGCCGAGCCGAGTCACCGCGTCGCGGATCGCGACGCAGCGCACCATCCACGCGTCGTCGTCGATCAGGCCGTCGGTGCCGTAGACGCGGGGGAGTAGCGACGGCACCTCGGCACGCGTGATGGCGGCGAGGACGGCCGCGGCCGCGGCATCGACGCCTGGGCCGCCGGCGGCAAGCACCACGAGATCGTCGCCCCGATCCGCGGCCGCCTGGCCCCGTCGCCAGCCACGCCGCAGCGCCGTGGCCAGTTCGGCCTCGTCCATCACGTCGCCCTGCTCGATCGGTCGCCCGACGCCCGCGTCGATCAGCTCGATCGTCACGCCGCCGGCGGCGGCCGCCAGCCGGGCGAGCGCGCTGTGGTCGGCGGTGTCCGGCTGCGCCCAACCCGGCACAACGCCGCCGGCGCCGACGGCTCCGTCGTGCGCCCCGGATATCGCGATCACCCGTACCGACTGGAACGGTCGCGGCGACGCGTCGCTCTGGGCGCCGGCGGCGAACTTGGCGAATGCGGCGAGCCCACCGATGCCCGGTCCGGCGACCGGAAGCCGTGCGATCCGTGCCTCGGCGCCGGTGACCGCATCGGTATCCGGCATCGGAATCGGCATGCCGACGTGGACGTCCGCTTCGCCGGCTGCGTCGTGATCGGGCGCATCGGCGCGGTCGTCGGCCGCGGCGGCAAAGATCGCGACCGCCGAGGGTACGGGTGGCCGGTCGTACCGTGTCACGGTCACGGCGTCGGACGGGTCGTCCATCGCCGGGGTGGTACCAGGCCTGCCGCGGCGGCGGGCTCGCGCCCCGGCCGGCGGTGTCGGCGTGTCCACGAGCGTCGGACGCTCGGCGGCCGGCAGCCACATCGGCCGGCCGGCGACCACGAGCACCACGTCGTCGACGATCCGGGCGAGCGCGCGGTTCGCGGCGCCGACGGCGTCGGCGAACCACCGCCCGATCGGCGTCGGCGCGACAAGCGACAGCCCGACCTCGGGACTGACCAGGATCACGCGCGCCGCCGACGACTCGACCGCGGCGACCAGGTCAGCGATGACGGCCTCGACGTCGACGTCGACCGCGTCCTTGCCGTCGTCCGCCGGAAGCATTGCGCTTAACCAGCCGCCGAGATCATCGATCAGCACGGTGTCATGATCGCCGGCATTCTTGATCATCGCGGCCAGCCGATCGGGCGCGGCGCCGATTTCCTCGGTGCTCCAGTGCGCCGGCCGGCGACTGCGGTGCGCGTCGATTCGTTCGGCCCACTCGTGGTCGCCGTCGGGTAGCGCAGCGGTCGCGACATACCGGACCGCCGGTGCCTCACCGGCCGACGGCTGTTCGGCCAGCGATTCGGCGAACTCCGACTTCCCCGACCGGATGCCGCCCATCACCAGGACCTTGTGCGGATGCTGCGCCGACATGCTCCGTACTGTATGGCGTTTGCCTTCGGCGCCGCCCAGCGCACCACGTGTCCGGTGGCGTCGGCTCGATCGGGCGGTCTCCAGATCAACCGATTACGCTTGCCAGGCGCGGCCGAGGACGACTGCTGGATCAAGGAGACGGACATGACATGGGCATGGCGGTGCGAGGACGCCGAAGGCACCGCGATGAGCGGGCCGGAGGAGACGTTCACCAGCCAGTCCGACGCTGAGTCGTGGCTCGGTCAGCATTGGCGCGACCTGATCGCGGCGGGCGCGGCAACGGCGACACTCGTCGACGATGACCGGGTCGAATATCGGATGAGCCTCGCGCCGGCTGGTCAGTGACGCGAGTGAGCTACTTCGAGACTCGGACGCGAGCGCCGCGCGGCTCGTTTGTGCCGAGCCCAGTGTTCTTCGGCATCGTCGGGCTCTTCGTGTTGGCCGGGTTGCTCGCCTGGTTCCAAAAGGGCAGCGACGGATTCAACGTCTTCCTGTTCGTCCTGTCCGGGTGGCTGCTCTCGTTGTGCCTGCACGAATACGCGCACGCGTTGGTCGGCTACTGGGGCGGCGACTACGGCGTGATCCACCGTGGCTACTTGCACCTCAACCCGTTCAAGTACGTCAACGCGCTGCTGTCGATCGTGGTGCCACTCATCTTCATCGTGTTCGGCGGCATCGCACTGCCCGGCGGCGCCGTACTGATCGATCATCATCGGCTGCGCAACAAACAGTGGGACACCGCAGTCAGCCTCGCCGGGCCGGCGATGAACCTGATCTTCGCCGTGGTGCTGATTGCACCGTTCGCGATAGGCATCGACTTCTTCAGCCACCAGGTGTTCTGGTCTGGGGTCGCCTACCTGGCGTTCTTCCAGGTCATGGCCGGCATCTTCAACCTGCTGCCGATCCCGGGCCTGGACGGCGGCAACGCCGCGTACCCGTGGCTGAGTCTGGACTGGCGCCGCGGCTTCGACGCCGTACGCCCGTGGGGATTCTTCCTCGCGTTCGCGATCATCTACCTGCTTCGCAACCACGTGTTCGGCTGGATATATGACGTACTCAACGCGTTTGGCGTGAACAGCTTGATCGTCGCCAACGGCCAGATCCTGTTCCAGTTCTGGCGGTAGCGGCTTCCAGCGGGAGGACCGAACACGAACCCCCGGGCGCGCCGCGGCGGATCAGCGCCGTGGCGCCGTCGCCCGGGCGAGGATCGCCGCGATGTCCGCCACCGTGTCTAGTTTGCCGGCGGCGACCGCTATGACGAGGTCGTACGCCTCGTCGTTGCGGAGCGTCAGCCGACGCCCGTTGACACCGTAGAACGCGATCAAGCCACCCAGCGCGAGTCGTTTATTTCCGTCGACCAGCGCATGGTTGCGAGCCAACGAATGCAACAGGCCGGCGGCCTTCTCGTGGAGCGTCGGATATGCCTCACGGCCGAACGCCGTCGCGCGCGGCCGAGCGAGCGCCGACTCAAGCAGACCGAGGTCTCGTACCGTCGGTTCCTCACCGAGCACACGCACGGCGACGCGAAACAGGTCGCTCAGCGTCAGATAAATCATTCGCCGAGCCGGCGCAGCGCCTCCGCGTAGCGGGGGATCTCCTCATCCAGCACTCGGTCAAGCACCTCGGTGCGGCTGTGCTGCTCGACGTATTCGCGGATCGCGGCGCGCGCAACCTCTTGCATCGAACGCTTCTCGATCGCCGCACGTCGACGCAGCGCCGCAGTCTCATCCTCGGTCAGCCGTAATGTCATCGGCATGGCCACTATGATACCGCGACTGATACCAAGATCGTGGTTTCATATCAGCGGAGTCGCGCTGCGATGTCCTCGTGGCCGTGCTCGGTAGCGACATCAGCCGACGTACGGCCGTCGTCGTTCGTCGCCTGACCGTCGGCGCCGGCCGCGATCAACCGATCGACGAGAACGGCGTTTCCGTTCGCCGCCGCGGAATGCAGTGGCGTCCAACCGTGGCGTTGCTTTCCGCCCACCTCGGCGCCGGCGTCGATCAACAAAATGGCGAGGTCGGTGTGCCCACCGGACGTCGCGGCGTGCAGCGGTTGAATGCGCAGCGGATTCTCGGCGATCGCGTTGACGTCGGCGCCTGCGTGGATCAGTGCCGCGGCGGCTGCTGGCGCGCCGAAGTATGCAGCGAGCTGCAACGGCGTGAACCCGTCGCCGGTACGTTGATCCGCCGCGACGCCCGCGGCGAGGTATCCCCGAACCTGTGCCACATCGTCCACCGCCGCCGCGTCCGCGAAGTCAAGCGTGCCGGCCGCCGTGGCGAGCGCCCTGGCCAGGTCAAACTTGTGTCGATACATGGCGTGGAGCACCGGCGTCACGCCATCGGTGCCGCCGACAGTCCGGGCGATCTGGGGATCATCGCGCACCATCGCGACCGCGGCCGCGTCCTCACCCGCATCGATCGCGGCAAACACATCACTCATGCCGACCTCACTCATCGCTGCCTCACTCGCCCTGACATCACCCACACCGACCCGCCAGCGACTGCACCGCCGCTCGGATGTCGGAGATCTTGGCAAAATCGCTTCGATCGTCTAAACTTTAGATGTTCGAAGGAATTTCCGCAACCCGGACCATCGGAGGAGTGTGTGGACGACCGCGAGGACCTCGCGAACCGGCTGCACTCGGCGGCGATCCATTTGTTGCGCGCGGTGTCGCGCGCCGACGCGGAGTCCGGCCTGAGTCCGGCGCGGCTCTCGGCGCTGTCGGTCATCGTGGTACGCGGACCGTTGACGATGACCGAACTCGCCGGCATCGAGCGCGTCAGCCCGGCCACGATCACGTCCACTGTGTCCGGGCTCGAGGCGGCCGGGTTCGCGGT
>DASTMZ010000230.1:0-27592 GCA_035713725.1 Micromonosporaceae bacterium | reverse complement strand
ACGCCTCGGGCATGGTCGGCAGCGCTCGCTCGTGGTACGTCTTGCCGCCGTCGGACGTCGCCTCGAGCACATCCGTACATGGCACGCCGTAGCGCGGATCGCCGGCCGCGAGCGGGGTGTGGTACGAGTACGGACACCGCTCGAGGACGACGAAGCCGTGGTTCCGATCGACAAAGCGCCCGCCGACCGGCACACCGAACTGGCTGACCCGGTCGTCGGCGGTCGTGACGTACGCCGGGGTCGGCCGATCGGACGGCGCCGGCGCGGCCGGACCGAGGATTACCGTCGCGGCGATTGCCGTCCCAGCGACCGCAACAGCGACGGCGACCGCGGCGACGAGTGTCGAGAGCCGACGGCGCGGCGGAGTGTCGAGATGCTCGTGGATATCGGTCAGCACCGCGGCGGCGTCCGGCGCCAGGTGCTCGTGGCGAACGAACGTGTCGGTCAGCATCTGTTCGGCGTTCATGACGTCTCCACGGTTAGTCGCGGGTCGGGAGCGAGATCGAGCCGTAGCGTGGCCAACGCTCTCGAGGCGTAGCCCCGGACCGTGCCCGGCGAACAGCCGAGCACCGCAGCGATTTCGTTGTCCGTCAGGCGCTCGTAATAGCGCAACACGAGGACGACCCGCTGCTGGCGCGGCAGCCTCGACAGTCGCCGCCACACGTCGTCGTGGTCGACCACCGCCGACGCGTGGTCCGCGATCGAACCGACGCTTGGCACGCCGTCTCGGTCGAACACCACGCTGCGAACCGAGCGACGCCGGCGCCACGAGAGGAACGCGTGAGTCACCATCTTGCGTACGTAGAGCCGTGGCTGATCGGCGCTACCGACCCGGCCCCACTGCGCGAAGGCCTTGAGCATCACGTCCTGGACCAGGTCGCGAGCGAGTTCCCGGTCGCCGGTCAGCATCACCGCATAGCGCAGCAATCCGTCGATCTCGGCGGCTGCGAACGCCTCGAATTCGCTGCGCGCGTTGCGCTCTCTCACGTCCATTAAGACTCTCGGCGGCACGGATGCGTTGTGCGGCCCGTCAGACCGAGCGGCTGCGGATCTGTTCGAAGCAGTAGTAGAGCGCGATCAGGAATTGCAGCACAAGACAGGCCGGCGCGCTGAACAACGCGACGATGACGGTTGCCGCGTAGAGCGCTAAGCCGATCAGCGTGAACCGCCGGATCGACGCGCGCAGCACCGACGGATCCACCTCGGGCTCGAGCAGCGCCGGATGTCGTACGACATAGACGAATAGCGCGCCGAAACTGACCGACATCGCCAGCATCGCCACGGAGTAGACGATCGCGGCGGTACGCGCGTCGCGGCCGCCCGCGGTCAGGTATTCCGCGATCAGCGATGTCGTAAATGGGATCGCCGCGATGAACAGCAGCAACAACAGATTGAGGAACAGCATCATGCGGTCGACGCTTCGGATCAGTCGGAACGTCGTGTGGTGGTTCACCCAGATGATGCCGATCACGAGGAAGCTCGTCACATACGCGGCGAACTGTGGCCATTGCAGGCCGAGCGCGTGAGCCAGCGACTCGTCACCCAACGCTGCCCGCGAGGGCACGGTCAAATCGAGGACAAGCAGGGTGATGGCGATGGCCATGACGCCGTCGCTGAACGTCTCGGTGCGGCCGGTGTCATTCATCGAATGCATTATCGGCGATCGTCGGACGCCGTGGCCGTTGACGCATCGGAATCTGAGCGATTGTCCGGCAGCCAACTGCCCGTCGCTATCAACCGGTCGCAGTCCCAGTCCTGGTACGCCGCCACGAGGCAGCCCATCTTCGGCCGCCAATAGGAGGTGGCCGATCCGTCGCCGGCGTCTTGCACCGGCACCAGTACCCACGAGATCAACGCGCGCCGGTAGTCGTCGTACAGCGTTGCCATGTCGTACCCGCGGACGCCGCCCGCCACCAGACCGTGGTGATAGCGGGCGAGCACCCGATGCTCCCGATTGTGTTCGCTCCGCTGCGTACGGGTCCAGAACGTGGCGCACAGGTTGGCCAGATCCAGTGCCCCGATGTCGAAGGTCGGCGACTGCCAGTCGAGCAGGTATGTCGCGCCGGTGCCGGACCTCGGCACGAGGAAGTTGCTGGCGTACGCATCGCCGTGGATCATCGTGAGGTCGCGCCGATCTGCCATCCGCGTGCGGAGATTCCGCGTCCAGTAGTGCGGTAGTCGGGCGAGCAGCCGGTCGTAGAACGCGATCAGGTCCGCACCGAGCAAGTCGGCGTGCGCGGTTCGGACGCGATTCCAGGCCGCGCGGCGACGGGTAAGGAACGCGTCGAACCGCGCATCGTCGGCGCTCCAGTGACCGGTGATCATCCCGCTCGGTGGCGTACGACCCCACCAGTACCCGTGGATCCCGGCAAGCGTGTCCACGATCGAGTCCACGTGCGCCTCCGCGGGTACGCCGTCCAGGTGGATCGAGTCGTCCCGGGTGATCGGCGCGACGTGTGTTGCGCCCACGTCCGTCAACAGCACGAAAGACCCGCCCGTCACCGGATCGATCTCGGCCGCGTAGCACGGCACGATGCCAGGCGGGTGATCCGCCAGCGAACGTACGAGTTGGTAGAAGGTCGCCTCGTCGCGGCCGCCCACGATCGACCACTCCGCCTCGGTCGGGCGTTTCAGGATGACCGACGTCGGCGCGACCTGCGGCGCGTCGGCGTCCCAAACGATTCGCAGTCGGACGGTCTGCGAGTTGAATGCACCGGTGTCCTCGACTGACAACCGCTGAATGGTTCCGGTCCGCACGCCAGCGGCACGAAGCACCGAGCCGAGCCACATCGGCGACACATCGCCGCGTTCCGGACCGCTCATGAACTGACATTCTGTCGTGCGATACGCAGGCGTGACGATCACATTTCGTAGCTTCGTCGACACTGCACGTCGACGAGGTCGTGGACTGGTCGGCCATCGCGCAACTGATGCTCGCAGTGCGGTCGTCGCTGTGCTTGGATAGGCGGCGGTGAGTGCCGCGCCGCTCCGGGCGCGGTCCGTTGCACGACGCCCGGCGAAGGTCGGCACCTGCGTGCCCAGCGACGCTGGGTCGGCGAGACGACGAGGGTGGTGGGACGCTGGAACCCGGACGGGGCAGACATGCCCGCTCCGCGGCCGCGACGATCTTCGCCGATCCCGCCGGCCGGCGGCGCCGGGTGCTCATTGCCGCAAGCGCCGGGCTTGGCGTCGTGACGCTCCTGCTACTCATCGGGATCGTCGCAACCTTGATCGGTGGCGGCACGTCGTCACTGCCCGGATTGCCGTTGCACGCCAAGCCCGACAAACCGAACGTTGGCACCCAAGGGCCGGCTTCCGCGCCGCACGCGTCCGCGACCCCATCTCCGACGGGCACGTCGACGAGCGCGACGAGCAACCCGACTCCGAGTCCGACGTCCAGCCCGTCACCGACCCGTACGCATCCGAACAACGGACACTCACCGACCAGCAAACCCAGCCACAGCCACCCGTAGACCGTGTCCAACACGCCGCCGCGCGGCCCGCGCGCCCATTGGATCCTCGTCGGACTACTGCTCGTTGCGTTGCTGGCGGAACTTTGTCTCCATGGGTACGCCACGAATGCCGGCGGTGACGGTCGCGGGCGGCCGCCTCCGGCCGGCGGGGTCGCGGCACCAGCCACGGTGTTGAACGGCGGTCCGGTTCTGCGGCTGACCGGCAACAGCGTGCAGTCTGCCAGGTTGCCGGCCAAGACGATCGCGTTGACGTTCGACGACGGGCCGGATCCTCGCTGGACTCCGCAGATCCTTGGCGTGCTCGACAAGTATCACGTGCACGCGACGTTCTTCGAGATCGGCAGCCAGGTCAACGAGCATCCGGAGCTCGCCCGCGCGGTGGTTGCCCAGGGCAGCGAGATCGGCGTACACACGTTCACGCATCCGGACCTCACCACCGCCCCAGCGTGGCGCCGCCGCATCGAGGTCTCGCTGGGGGCAGACTCCATCGCGAGCGCGACGGGCATCGCGCCGCGGCTGATGCGGCCACCCTATTCATCGGTACCCGACGCGGTGAGGGCAGGCGACCTCGCAGCGTGGCGCGGTGTTGCCGGCGCCGGCTACCTCATCGTGATTGCCGATCTCGATAGCGTTGACTGGAAGCGGCCCGGGGTCGATGCGATCGTTCGCGAGGCGACGCCATCAAATGGCGCGGGCGCGATCGTGCTCCTCCATGACGGCGGCGGAAACCGCTCCGAGACGGTTGCCGCCCTTCGGATCCTGATCCCTCGTCTGAAGGCAGCCGGTTATCGATTCACCACGGTAAGTGAAGCGCTGTCCCTGCCGGCTCCTGCGCGTGCCACGACGAGCCAGCGCGTGCGCGGCCAGGTGATGCGGCTGTTGCAACGCATCGGCGACGGCGCGGCGACGGCGATGACGGTGCTGCTGGCCATCGCGCTGGCGCTCGGTGTGTTGCGGTTGCCACTCCAGGCCGCGTTCGCCGCCGCCCATCAGCGACGGTTCCGAACGACCGCGCGACGACCGTTGCGGCATCTCGGCGGGGTGTCCGTGGTGGTGGCCGCCTACAACGAAGCGGCGAACATCGCGGCGACCGTGACCTCTCTTGTTCGCAGCGACTATCCGAGCATCGAAGTCATCGTCGTCGACGACGGCTCCACGGATGAAACCGCGGCGATCGTCCGATCACTGCGGTTCCGCAACGTACGGGTCATCAGCCAGGAGAACGCCGGCAAGCCGGGCGCTCTGAACACCGGAATCTCGGTGGCGCGCTACGACATTCTGGTCCTCGTCGACGGCGACACCGTGTTCACGCCACGTGCACTCGGACGGCTTGTCCAACCGCTGTCCGATCCCGAGGTCGGCGCCGTGTCGGGCAACACGAAGGTCGCCAACCGGCGAGGTTTACTCGGTCGCTGGCAGCACTTGGAATACGTCATCGGGTTCAACCTGGATCGGCGGATGTTCGACGTCGCCGGTTGCATGCCGACCGTACCGGGCGCGATCGGTGCATTCCGTCGGCCGGCACTCGCCAGCGTCGGCGGAGTCTCCGACCAGACCCTCGCCGAGGACACCGACCTGACGATGGCGATCGGTCGGGCCGGTTGGCGAATCGTCTACCGTCCGGACGCGATCGCGTTCACCGAGGTGCCCTCGAGCCTCCGGCAGCTGTGGCGGCAGCGCTATCGATGGTGCTACGGAACGCTGCAGGCGATGTGGAAGCACCGGCAGGCCGTCACGCAGCGCGGCAGCGCCGGACGGCTCGGCCGCCGTGGTCTCACGTACCTGCTTATCTTCCAGATCCTGTTGCCCTTGGCCGCGCCGACCGTCGACGTGTTTGCGATCTACGGCGCGTTGTTCCTGCCGTGGCTACAGGTCGCCGCCGTGTGGCTCGGGTTCGCTGCGTTGCAGACGTTGACCGCCTACTACGCCCTGCATCTGGACTCGGAACGCGCGGGAAGCCTTTGGACGCTTCCGTTCCAGCAGATCGTCTACCGACAGCTCATGTATCTCGTGGTCGTTCAGTCGACCGTCATGGCGTTGATTGGCGGCCGACTCCATTGGCATCGCATTCACCGCACCGGCGTGCTCGCGACCGCCACGGTCCGCCAAAGCCTTCCGGACCCGCGGCTGCGACGTCCGGCGCCACCACCGCGACAACCGCCACCACCGCGACAACGGCCGCCGCGACGAGTCGACTCCAGACGCCGTTAGCGACCCCGTCGTGTCAGCGCCTCGCGTACGGCAACGTTCGCGGCCCGGCCACCTCGGCTCCGATCGCCGTCAGCCGCCGCCGCAGTTCACGATCCGCGGTCACGACCACCACAGCGCGGCCGCTCGCCGACTTGGCGGCGGCAATCCGTACGATCTCGTCGTCGCCGGAACCTGGGGCGGCGACGACCTCCACCTCGTCGATCGGAGCGAGATGCCGGGCTCCACCCTCGACGACCAGGATGACCTCGTGGTCGCCGGCGAGCGACGTCAAGGAGTCACGTAGCCGCTCGGCAGCACCCAGCCGGTCGCGCCACCAGCCGTCCGGGCGCGACCCGACAACGTTGGCGGCATCGACGATCAAGACCGGGAGCGCTCCGTTCACCTCGGCTGGGCCTCCGGCTGGGCGGGTTGCGGTGGCGTACGGCCGGCGAGGAACGCCCGGAACTCGGCAACTTGCGCGGCGTCCATGCACTCCTGTGGGAGCGTGAACAGCACCCGGCGCTCGCCCCGAGCGATCCAGAATCCGTTTCGCTCCTCGATTCGCCTGACCAGCGGCCATTTGATACGCGCCTGCGACAGGGCCGTGTCGAAGGTCGCGTCGTCGTAGGTCAAGCGGATCGTGACGTCCGAGCCGGGGCGTGCCGCGCTCCGACGCGTCGCTCCGCGGAACAGAATCCATGGCACGAACGCGATCCACACGCCGCCAGCGCCCAATGCGACGCCGGCAGGTCCGAAAGGCTCCACGCGCTCGGTGAAGCCGAGCACCGCCACACCGGCACCGAGCGCAACGAACAGCGCGCTGACCACCCACCACTTACGGAGTGAGCGACGAGCAATCGCCCAGAAGAGCCGACGGTCCCGGTCGGCGTCCGGGCTCATGACGAAGGTGATGTTCATCGACACTCCGTGGATAGGAGACTGGCCCAGGTTAGCGTCCTACGTCCGGTGTCAAGTAGCCGTCGCGATCCGGACGTGGGTCGGGCTAATGCTCCTCGGCGAGGGCTGCTGCACGGGCCGTCGCTGCACGGGCCGGACCCGGATCGACCGATACGGTGTCGGCCTGGGTACGCGGCATCGCGGCGACGGCGAGACCCAGTAGCAGCGTCATGACCGCGACGCCGATGAACACGTCGTGCGATTCGCGCGCGAGAAGCGTCACGGCCGGTGTCCCGCCAGCGGAGTGGTGGACGGCGTTCGCGATCGCACCAAACACGGCGACTCCGACCGCGCTGCCGATCGAGCGGCCGAACATGTTCGTACCGGTGACCACACCGCGCTGCGACCACCCGACCGTGGTCTGTGCCGCGATCAGCGCCGGAGCGGCCACGAATCCGAGGCCGGCGCCGACGATGAAACACGTCGAGGCGACCTGCCACACGGTCGCGTCGGCGGTCAGCAGCGTGGTCAGGGCCGCGCCGAGCAGTGCGGTCGCGCTGCCGATCAGGGCCGTCGATCGGAAGCCGGCGCGCAGGTAGACACGGCTGGACTGCGATGCGGTGATCGGCCAGCCGAGCGTGAGCGCGGCGACCGTGAAGCCGGCGACGAGTGGGCCGACGCCGATCACGCCCTGGCTGAACGTCGGGACGTACGACGTGAGCCCGATCAGCACGGCACCGACACCGCACGACACGAGTGTCGTGGTGAGCAGCATCCGGTGCCGGAAGACCCACAGTGGCAGCACGGGTTCCGCTGCGCGGCGCTCGACGACCACGAACGCGCCGAGCAGCGCCACACCGGCGAACGGGATCACGATGCCGGCCACCGACACCCACGACCACACCACGCCGCCCTCGATCAGCCCGAGGATCAGCAGCGTGCAGCCCATGGTGAGGAGCGACGCGCCGAGATAGTCGAGTCGGTGCCGCTGACGCGTGACTCGCTCCTTGAAACTGCGGCTGAGCATCCACGCGGCGAGCACGCACAGCGGCACGTTGACGTAGAAGATCCACCGCCAGGTCAGGTACTCGGAGAACACGCCGCCCAGCGTGGGGCCGACCACCGACGAGGCGGCCCACACGCTCGCGATGTAGCCCTGCACCTTGCCGCGTTCCGCGGTCGAGTAGATGTCGCCGACGATCGTCATGCTCATCGGCGCCACCGCGCCCGCGCCGAGTCCTTGCAGCGCGCGGAAGGCGATCAGCGCCGGCATCGACCATGCTGTGCCGCACAACACGGATCCGAGCAGGAACAGGCCGATGCCGACGAACATGATCGGCTTGCGGCCGACGAGATCGGCGAGCTTTCCATAGATCGGTACGGACGTGGCCTGCGCGAGCAGATACACCGAAAACAGCCACGGGAACTGCGCGAAGCCGCCAAGATCAGCCACAATGGACGGTACGGCGGTCGCAATGATCGTCGAGTCGATGGCAACCAGGCTGACCGACAGCATCAGCGAGATAAGGATCGGGCCGCGCTCGGACCGGAACCCAACGGCGGCCATCCGTTGCGCCGGCGCGGCAGCGTTCCCCGGTGGCACGCTCATGCCGGGCATCCGGCTGGAACGGTAACCACCGGATGCCGGGACCAGTCCATACCTCGCACGGTCGTCATGCTATTACCGCGCTCGCCCGTTGGACTCAGATCATGACGCGCGTCTCACCAGGTGCCACGCGCGATCAACACCGCGGATCCAGCCAGACGAGTCGAGTCGATCGCCTAGGCTCGTGATCATGTGAACCGAGGGGAGGCAACCATGTCCGTCATCATGATGATGCGTGCAAAGGCCGATCCGGCTGCCTTGGAGAGCTGGGCGAACGCAAACCCTGACCGCATCACGAGGATCGCCGACTCAGGCCGCGAGGCCGGCTGCATCCACCACATGTTCGCCGCCGGAAACGGCGAGATCGTGGTGATCGACGAATGGCCGGACGAAGCGTCGTTCAAGCGGTTCTTCGACACGCAGGAGGACATTCTCAACGTGATGGAGGCCGCCAAGGTCCGCAGCGAGCCCGAGTTCACGTACCTGCGCAAGATGTCCACGCCGGACGAGTTCTGATACACCGGCGGGCGGGCCGGCGATGCTATCGGGTCAGGGCACTGTCCGCGGCGCCTGCATAGAGTTCCGCGGCTCGCCAGCAGTACCACGCGGCAACTGACCGGTACGGGCGGAACGGATCACCGAGCAGTTCCAGCTCGTTCGCCGTTGGCATGGGTACGCCCCAGGCCAACCCGTACCCGCGACGGACCCCGAGGTCGCCGGTCGGCCAGATGTCGAGCCGGCGAAGCTGGAAGAGCAGAAACACCTCGGCCGTCCACCTGCCGATGCCGCGTACCGTCGAAAGCGTTGCGATGATCTCTTCGTCGCTGCGCCGGGCCAGCGACCGCGGCGACAGTGTCACGCTGCCGTCTAATGCCTTGGCGGCTAGATCCCGCAACGACAAGACCTTGTTGCGGGACATGCCGACCGCGCGGAACGTCTCGTCCGACAACGCGGCCAGCGGTCCGGGCTCCACCACGTCGTCCAGCGCGGCGACCAACCGTCCGTGGATGGCCATCGCGGCGGAGCCGGCAAGCTGCTGGTAGACGATGGCGCGTACGAGCGCGGCGAACGGCGGGTCCGGAAACCGTCGGAGCCTGGGCGGTCCGGTCTCGGCGACTAAGCGGGCGATGACCGGGTCGCGCTTCGCAAGGATCTGCGCCGCCGCTGCGTGTGACATCCGCGCCGTCGTCATACCTGCAGCCTGCCACTTGTGTGCGCGGGCGCGCGTCAGATGAAGTCCCAGCGGGTGGCGCCGTACGGCTCGGCGCTGGCCACGCCGACCGCGGTGTGCAGTGTCAAGCGGTAGAGGTACCAGGGCGCGGGTCCGGCGCTCGGCGCGCTGTACGGCGCCGTGAGCGCGTCACCCTCCACCGCGGCGGGCCAGCCACCGGTACGGTAGACGGCCGCCAGACGCTCCAATGTGGATCCGTCGGTGACTCGGTGCGCCTCACCCTCGAGCACAAGGTCGATCTGGCGTAGGCGCACCGACACACTGCATGCCGGATTCGTAGCCAGGTTGCGCGACTTGAGCGTGCCCGGCCCGCTCGTGAAGTAAAGGTCGCCATCCACCCACGTCGCTCCGACGCCGGCCGAGTGAGGTCGGCCATCGGGGCGTACGGTCGCCACGAAGAACGTCAGGTCGACGCCCGGCGTATCCGCGGCGAGGATGTCTCGGGGACGGCTCCACGGCAGCTCCGGGGAGCCGTAGCGGTCGAGGTTGCGTGTCGAGATCGGTTCGCTCATGTTCTCAGTCATACCCACGCGTCGAACGGTCGCACCGCTTGTTCGACATCCGACCCAGATATTTCACGATCCCATCCGGACGCGTGGTGCCCGCCGACCCCGGACTACGTGACGTCCCGCCGGATCGTGGTCTGGGCCGCGACCGCGCCGATCGCGACCGCCATAGCGGCCACGAGCAGCCCGGCGGCAAGGAACGGCAGCGGTGACGCCGTCGAGGATCCGGAGTAACCAAATCCGCCGCCGCCAAGACGAGCGCCCGCCAGCGTGGTCGCGGCGATGAATGGCAGGTACGGACCGATGCTGTTGAACAGCCCACCGACGATCGACTCGACGAACAGCGCCCACACCAGCACGCCAATCACTGCGCCAAGCTGGCCTCGGATTACCGAACCGAGCGCGGCGCCGAGTGCGGCGAGCAGGGCGGCGCCGACGATCGCGCCGACGGCGTAGCGAACGATCGTGCCCGAGCCGACCGAGATTGGATCGGCACGAGCGGCGACGAAGATCATGGAGACCGCCGTCGTCGCTGCGGCGCCACCCGCCCCGAAGGCGAGCCCAACGATCCCGGACGCGATCATCTTCGCCCGTAGGACGCGGCTTCGGGTGGGCGCTTGGAGGTAGGTCACCGTCGCGGTCTGGTGACGAAACTCGCCGCTGGCCATGGTCACACCGAGCACCCAGGCCATCAGCATCGCGAAGCCGGTCACCGTCAACCCATTGCTCAGCCCCGCCGCCGTGTCGAGCGGCGGGAGACGTCCGTTGCCGGCACGTGCATCGCGGAGCACCGCGTCAAGCGCGCAGAGGGCGGTCCCGATGGCCAGCAACCCAAAGGTGAGTCGTGTCGTGCGAAGCTTGAGCAACTCGATGCGTACGAGCCGGCTCATCGGCATGCCTCCTCGGGCGACTGATCGGCCCCGCCGCGGCGTATTGGCTGTCCCGAGGCGCCGTTGGTGAGGGCCAAAAACGCGTCTTCGAGATCCGCGCCGTCGGTTGTTGCCTCGAAGATCGGGATCGCGTGCCGAGCGGCGAGAAGCCCCACCTCCTCGGCAGTGGCGCCGGTGACATGCACCCAATCGCCAGCACCGCGGGCGTCGATGTCTTCGCGCGCGCCGAGCGCGTCGAGCAGTCGCCGAGATTCGGGGGTACGCACGCGTACCGTTCGGCGACTGCGTGCCGCGAGCTCCGCAAGAGATGACTGCGCGACGAGTCGACCTCGATCCAAGATGATCACGCGATCGACGGTCTGTGCCACCTCCGCCAGAATGTGGCTAGACACGAGCACCGTTCGGCCTTCGCCCGCCAGCCCGCGCAGCGTACGCCGCAACCAGCGGACGCCTTCCGGATCGAGCCCGTTGGCCGGCTCGTCCAAGATGAGGATCTCGGGGTCGTGCAGCAACGCGGTAGCCAGGCCGAGCCGCTGCCGCATGCCGAGCGAGAACCCGCCGACCCGCCGATCTGCGACATCGCTCAGCCCGACGGCGTCCAGCGCCCGGTTGATGTCGCGCGGCGCGGCGCCGCCGGCCAATGCGTGGATGCGCAGGTGGTTCCGGGCACTCCGGCCGGGATGGCAGGCGGAGGCCTCCAACGCCGCGCCAACCAGGCGCACCGGATCCGGCAGGCTGGCGTACGGGTGCCCGTTGATGGTGGCGGTACCCGCAGTCGGCGCCACCAGACCAAGCAGCACGCGCAATGTGGTCGTCTTTCCGGCGCCGTTGGGTCCGAGAAAGCCGACCACCGATCCGGAGTCGACCTCGAAGTCGAGACCATCGACCGCGGTGACGGTGCCGAAGCGTTTGGTCAGGCCGCGTACCTCGATCGTGCTCACGGGCGTCGACCCCCTTGGTTCCGTCGGCGTACCAGATATGCGACGACGCCGACGATGACGGCCAGCACGACGAGCCAGCCGATGATCCAGAGCGCCGCACGACCACCGTGATGGGTGCCGGACGCGGCCACGATCGCCAGTGGCACGGGATGAGCGAGGAATCCGTACATGCCGCCAGCGTCCTGCGAACGGCATGTGCGTGTCGTCAGCCGGTGGCCGATTCTCCGATACCACTCCAGACGACCCGCAGCGCGAGCACCGCGCGGCACGGCGGAGGTCACGTCACGCGGAGGTAGTACACGTGCCCGGCCGGGTACGACTGGCGGAGTAGTCGTACGTCGTCGCGGCGCTGACGCGAGGCGTAACGGTTCCGACGTACCGTCGTGGGCGATGGCCGAGCCCCCAGTCCGCGACCCCACGTCCCGCCGCATCGGTTCCGTGCGACCGTGGCTGGCCGACGCGGGGCTGGCGGTCGTGGTTGCCGGTGCGCAGGTGGCCGGATCGTTCGCCATCGCAGCCCACCGGGCACGTCCCGTCACCGCGAGTGGGCTGGCGTTGCTGTGTGTCGGGGCGAGCGCGCTGGTGCTTCGGCGGAGGTACCCGGTTGCCGTCCTAGCCGTCACGTACGCGACGACCTTCACGTACCTCGTCACGCAGGTCCACACCGCGCCTGCGTGGCTGGCGGTCGTGGTGGCGTTCGTGACCGCGGTGCAGGAACGTAAGCGGGCCGCCGCGCTCGGTTTTCTGGTCGCCGGGTATGTCTTGTTCCTCTGGGGCCCGATGCTGGCCGGGCAGCACGCGCCGTCCGCGACATTCGCGTGGGCGCTCGGCACCGGGCTCGCGGCCCTGGCCGGTGGATCAGAACTGCTGCGGCAAACACGGCAGCGCGCCGCGGCGGTCGCGCGCAGTCGCCGTGAAGAACTGCTGCGACACGCGAGTGACGAACGTCTGCGCATCGCGCGCGAACTACACGACGTTGTCGCCCATCACATCTCGGCGATCCACGTCCAGGCGAACACCGCCCTGCATCTCGTCGATCGCCAACCGGACCGTACCGTCGCCGCGCTCGCCACGATCAACGACGTCAGCAAGCAAGTCCTCATGGAGCTGCGCGCCATTCTCGGGGTCCTGCGCGGTGTCGATGAAAATGCCCCTCGAGCGCCGGCGCCCAGCGTCGCCCGGCTCGACGACCTGGTCACCAGCGCCGAGGCGGCCGGCGTCAGCGTCCAGCTTCACGAGGACGGAGCACGGCCGGACCTTCGGCCGGATGTCGACCTCGCCGCCTACCGGATCGTGCAGGAGGCGCTCACCAACACCGCCCGCCACTCGGGCGGGCACCACGCCAACGTCCGTCTTGCGTACCTGCCAAAGGAGTTGCTCGTCGAGATCGCGGACGACGGCGTCCGCCGCGTCCACCTCGAACGACACGGCGCGGTCGGCAATGGCATCACCGGCATGGTTGAGCGCGCGCGTGCGCTGGGCGGGACCCTTACCGCCGCGCCGGGTGACGGCGGCGGATTCGTCGTGCGCGCGAGGCTCCCGCTCAACGGGCGCGAGGCATGACCCGCGTCGCACTCGCCGATGACCAGGCGCTGGTGCGCAGCGGCTTCGCCGCGCTGCTCGACGCCGAGGACGACATCACCGTGGTCGGCGAGGCCAGCAACGGACTCGAGGCGGTTCGGCTGGCGGCGGACGCCCATCCGGACGTGTTGCTCATGGACATCCGCATGCCGGAACTTGACGGCGTGGCGGCGACTCGACAGATCGCGGCTGACCCGCGTCTCGCCGCCGTTCACGTCGTCATCCTCACTACTTTCGATCTGGATGAGTACGTGTTCGAGGGCCTGCGCGCCGGTGCGGCTGGCTTTCTCGTCAAGGACACCGACGCGGCCGAGCTGATCCGTGCAGTCCGTGTCGTCGCCGCGGGCGACGCTCTCCTCTCGCCCGCGGTCACCCGCAAGCTCATCGCCGAGTACGCGGTCCGGAGCCGTACGCCCGTCCCCGCCACAAGTCTGTCGAGCCTTACCGATCGGGAACGTGAGGTTCTCGGGCTGATCGCGACGGGACTGTCCAACGACGAGATCTCCCAGCGGTTGTTCACAAGCGTGTCCACCACGAAGACGCATGCCAGCCGAGTGATGTCGAAGCTCGGTGCTCGCGATCGGGCGCAGCTGGTCGTCATCGGTTACGAATCCGGCCTGGTCCGGCCCGGATGGACCGGGTGAGGCGTGACCGCGGCGACAAGTGACTATGCGAGTTCGGCCGGGCGTAGGTGGGCTGGCGTGTCGAGATACGCGTCCAGCGTGGTCGCCGCGTTAATCAACGCGAGGTGGGTCAGCGCCTGCGGGAAGTTACCGAGTTGCTCACCGTTCGTGCCGAGTTCTTCGGCGTACAGCCCGAGGTGATTGCTGTAGGTCAGCATCTTCTCGAACACCAGCCTCGCCTCCGCGAGCCGGCCGGCACGAGCGAGCGTCTCGACATACCAGAAGGTGCACATCGAGAACGTACCCTCGGCGCCGGCCACGCCGTCCGGTGACGCGATCGGGTCGTAGCGATAGACCAAGCTGTCGGAGATCAGGTGCTCGTAGATCGCGTCCAACGTGGACAGCCAGGACGGTTCGTTGTCGGAGAGGAATCCGACGATCGGCATGATGAGCGTTGCCGCGTCGAGCACATCATCGCCGTACGCCTGGACGAATGCCCGCCGCTGTGCGTGCCAGCCACGCGTCAGCACCTGCGTGTGGATCGCGTCGCGGGCGGCCAGCCATGCTGTCGTGTCGGCCGGCCAGCCCAACGCCTCGGCGAGGCGGATCATCCGGTCAAGCGCGACCCACGACATGACGCGGGCGTAGACGAAGTCCTTCCGGCCACCGCGGGTCTCCCAGATGCCTTCGTCCGGCTGATCCCAATGCACCGACAGCCAGTCCGCGAGTTCGCATAGCCGCTTCCAGCCACGCGTACCGAGACGGCCACCGCGCTTGTACGCCGTCCAGATGGCGTCGATCAACTCGCCGTAGATGTCGAGTTGAAGCTGGCGCGCAGCACCGTTGCCGATCCGTACCGGCCGCGACGACTGGTAGCCGTCTAGATGGTCGAACGTCACCTCGTGCATGTCGGGCGAGCCGTCGACGCGGTACATCACTTGCAGCGGGCCGCCGTCGGCGCCACCCGTACCACCGGGCCGCGCAGTCAGCCAGGTGAACAAGCGGCGCGCCTCCTCGCCGTACCCGAGGCGCAGCAACGAGTGCACCGACAGCGCGGCGTCCCGAATCCACGTGTACCGGTAGTCCCAGTTCCGTTCGCCACCGATCTGTTCGGGCAGCCCGGCGGTCGGCGCGGCGACGATGGCACCGGACGGGTTGTACGTGAGCAGCTTCAACGTGATGGCGGAGCGCGTCACCATCTCGCGCCAGCGTCCCCGGTACGACCCGGACGCCACCCAGTGGTGCCAGAAGTCCATCGTGGACCGATAGCGGCCGTCGGTCTCGTCGGCGCTCACCCGTCGTGGCGCCGGGTCGCCCTCCACGCCACCGACCAGTGCGAACCACGCGGTCGCGCCGGCCGCGAGATCCAACGTCACGCTAACGTCGTCGCCGTCCGCGTCGAGATCAACGTCGCTGTCGAGTCGCAACGTGCGGTTGGCCGAATGGAACACGGCCGCGTTGCCTTCGCACATCAGCTTGTGCTCCGCCTGTGCGTAGTCGAAGCGGGGAGCGCACTGCACCGCTAGCCGCACTCGGCCGCTGACCACGCGTACCAGCCGCATCAGCACGTGCGGGGAGTCGGTGGCACGGCCGGTGACCGGCATGAAGTCGACGACCTCGGCGACGCCATCGGTGCCGAGGAACCTCGTCACGAGCACCGCCGAATCGGGCAGGTAGAGCTGCCGCGTCCCCCACCCCGGTCCGACCGGCGCGATCCGGAAGAACCCGCCGCGCTCATGGTCGAGCAGCGAGGCGAATACGCTCGGCGCATCGAACCGGCCGGGGCAGTACCAGACGATCGCACCGCCGGTGTCCACCAGCGCCGCCGTCTGCAGGTTGCCGATCAGGCCATGCTCGGCAATTGGTGGGTACGGTTCGGCACGCGTGTGCCGGTCTGTACTCATGGCGCCTCACCCCCGGCGGCACCGTCAAAAGACCCCCGCCCTTCGACAGTACGTTGCGGCTAGACCCGCGTGGGCAGGCACTGTGAGATCGCTAGTTGATCACCGGACGCGGTGCACGGCGGTGCCCACCAGCGGACCGAGCCGGGCACGCCGGGAGAGGCGGATCGGGCGCGTGCCGGTCCGCGGTGCGGCCGAAGCGACTGGAGTCAGGGCCGCAACTCCCCCGAACCTCGGGCGATCAGGTGGACCGGCAAGGTCAGCTGGTGTGGCGGCGAATCCTCCCCACTGAGGCGCGCGAAGAGCAGTTCGGCCGCCGCCTTGCCGAGCGCAGCCACGTCATGAGCGATCACGCTCACCTTCGGCTCGAGCAGATCGGCCAGCTCGAAGTCGTCGAACCCGACCAGTGCCGGCTGGTCCGGCCAGTCGGCAAGCGCGCGCAGCACCAAGACGGTGATGCGATTGTTGCCGGTGACGATCGCGGTGGCCGGCGCTGGTCGGCGGAGCACGCGCCGCAATGCCGCCGTGATCCGGCGCGCGTCATGCGGCCCCATGAACACCAATTGCTGGTCGAATCGCAGACCGGCACCGGTGCAGCCGTCGCGGAAGCCGCGCAGCCGTTCGGCCGCGGTAAAGATGTGCGGTGCGTCGCCGAGGTACGCGATGCGCCGGTGCCCGTGGCGGGCCAAATGGCGCACCGCCGCCGCCACGCCGCCCGCGTTGTCGACCAGTACGGTGTCCGCGGCGATGCCGCCGGCCGGCCGGTCGACGAACACCAACTTCGCGCCCGCGCGGATCTGTGGCACCAGGTAGCCGTGTGGCCCGCCGGCCGGGACCACTACGAGACCGTCGACCTGCCGAGAGCAGAAGTCCAGGATCAGCTCGCGTTCACGGTCCGGGTCCTCGTCCGAGGACGCAGCGAGCACCTGCCGGTCGTGTTGACGTGCCACTTCCTGCACCGCGCAGATCAGCGTCGCGTAGAACGGGTTGGCCATGTCCTCGGTCACCACGGCGATCGTCTCAGTGGACAAGCCGCTGGTGGCGTAGTGCGCACCGGTGTTGCGCCGGAATCCCAGCTGATCCATGGCCACCCGGACCCGCTGTGCCGTCGTCGGGTGCACGCCAGCCTGCCGGTTCACTACCCGCGACACGGTTTTGAGGCTCACGCCGGCCACCCGCGCCACGTCGTCCATGTTGGCCCGGGGAACCGTACGCCTTCGTTCAGACAGTATCGTCACGATCCCAGTTGACCGCTGTCGATCGACGACGGTCAAGGCTTCGCGGATGCCGTCCTGTCTCCTGTGGACCTGCCGAAACTCTGCTGTGGATCACTCGCGAGCGGACATCGTGACGGTTCGTCACGCACGGCCGTGGCCTCCGTACCGCCGCTTTGCCATTGTCTTGATCATCGCGTCGTCGACTGGACACACTCGCCGCAACGCCTTGACAGCGCGAAAGCGCGATCGGGATGGTCTGCATAACGCCCGTCTAATCGACAACGATCTCTGGCGTCCGTCCCCGACGTTCATGCGAAGGCGAGTGGTGCGACCATGTGGCAAATCCGGAAGGCGACGGCTGTCGGTCATACGGCCACAAAGAGGCGCGGCGCCCTGCTCGCCGCGTTCGTGCTGGCGGTTGCTGCACTTACCGCGACCTTGTCGACGGGAACGGCGTTCGCGGCATCGCCGACCCCAGGCCCGAGCCCAAGCCCAAGCGTCAGTCCGAGTCCGGCGAGCGGCGCCGGTTCCGCCGCGAGCCTGGGACGCCAGGCCAAGATGGCCGCGTGCAGCAAGGGCAACAACGGGCGGTTGATGTCCTGTCCGAAGCCGGTACCCGCGGCCAAGCTTCCGGCCGGCGCCAAGAACAATGCCACTCTCAGCAACCCGACCAGTGACCTGGCGCAGATGGTCGACACACGGACGTGGACCACCGGCGGCGGCAACACCTATCCGGGCGCCACCGCGCCGTTCGGCATGGTGCAGTGGAGCCCGGACACGATGCCGAACCGGTCTGCCGGTGGCGGTTACAGCTTCGGCGACACGTCGCTGACCGGCTATTCGCTGACCCACATCAGCGGCCCGGGCTGCGGCGCGGCGGGCGACGTACCCATCCTGCCGATGACCGGCGCGCTGCCGAGCGGCGACCCGAACGACGCGGAAACGTCGTTCACCAACACCGGTGAGGTCGCGCAGGCCGGCTACTACTCGGCGCAGAGCAATCAGCCCAACACGATCACCTCGCAGTTCACCGCGACGCCGCACAGCTCGATGGGCCGGTTCACGTTCCCCGCCACCACGCAGGCCGACTTCCTGGTCAAGCTGATGGACAGCCAGAACGGCGACTTCGGCGACAGCGCTCACGTGGTCAGCAACACCGAGATCGCCGGCTCCGACACGAGCGGCCACTTCTGCGGCGAGGGCAACAACGACGGCCAGGTCCAGGAATACACCGTCTACTTCGACATCGTCTTCGACCAGCCGTTCACCGCGTCGCAGGTCGTCACGCAGTCCGGCCAGACCGACCCGTCCGCGGTGTTCCTCACCTTCGACACCACGAGCAACCCGGTGGTCCAAGCCAAGGTCGGCATCTCGTACGTGAGCACCGACAACGCCAAGCTGGATTGGCAGACCGAGAACGCCGGATGGGACTTCGATGCCGTACAGGCCACCGTGCAGCAGGATTGGAACACGCTGCTCAACAGGATCCAGGTGTCCGGCCGCAGCGTCGCGCTGACGCAGGAGTTCTACAGCCTGCTCTACAAGGACTTCATGCAGCCCAACATCACCAGCGACGTCAACGGTGAATACATGGGCTCGGACATGAAGATGCACACGATCGCCGCCCGTCAGCACGACCAGTACGGCACATATTCCGGCTGGGATACCTTCCATTCCCTCGTACAGCTGCAGGCGATCCTGGATCCGTCCGCGGCCAGCGATCAGGCCCAGTCGCTGCTCAACTACTACAGCCAGGACAGCATTCTGCAGCAGTGGGGCTACCTGAACCTGAACAACTACGTGATGGTCGGCGACCCCGCGCAATCGATCATCGCGGACTACTACGCGTTCGGCGCTCGTGACTTCAACACGAGCGACGCGCTTGCCGACATGCTGAAGCAGGCCACCACCGTCAACGACGTGCGGCCGGGCGAAGCACTTGAGCAGCAGCTCGGATACCTGCCGGAGGACGGCAGCTACGGCTGCTGCAACCCACACGGGTACGTACCCACGCTGCTCGAATACGACAGCGAGGACCTCGCGCTCGCACACTTCGCGGCCGCCTTGGGTGACGGCACGGACGCGGCGATGCTCGAACAGCGCGCGAACAACTGGCAGAACGTGTTCAACCCGGTGAACGGTCTCCTCAACCCACGCAACACGAACGGCTCATTCATGACCGGCATCACGCCGACCACGACCGACCCGTACGTGGAAGGCGACGCGTACGAATACCTGTGGAACGTCCCGAACAACTACGCAGCGCTGTTCTCGGCGTTGGGCGGCAACGCGAAGGTCGCCCCGATGCTTCGGCAGTTCCTGTCCCGGCCCAACGGCTTCGGCATGTTCGCGCAGCTGTCCAACGAGTTCGGCTTCGGCGAGCAGTACGCGCTGAACTACGCGGGCGACCCGGCCGGCACGCAGCAAGCGGTCAACAACATCCTCGCCACGATGTACCCACCGGGGCCGAGCGGCCTGCCCAACAACGACGACCTCGGTGCCAACAGCTCGACGTTCATCTGGGAGATGCTCGGCATGTATCCGGAGAACTCCGGCAGCGACACGCTGGTCTTCAACGGTGCCGGCTTCCCGCACGCGTCGATCAACCTGCCCAACGGCAAGACCATCACGATCAACGCGCCAGGGGCGTCCGCCTCGACGTACTACGTGCAGTCGCTGAAGATCAACGGCAAGCCGTACCAGAAGACGTACGTGCCGTTCTCGACGCTGGCCAACGGTGGGACGCTGGACTGGAAGCTCGGCACGTCGCCGTCCACGTGGGGCACCGCGCCACAGGACGCTCCGCCGTCGTACGGCGCCGGAACGCGACCGGCCATCGGCTTCCTGTCCGATCAGCAGGTCACGCTGGCACCCGGCGCCACCGCTACGGTCAGAATCGGCGCGCAGAACACCACCCAGCACGCACAGACCGTCACCGCACATGTGACGGCGCCGGCCGGCCTGGACGTCACGTTGACACCACCGTCCGGGCGGATCAACGTACCGCCGAACAAGGCGGGCACCATCACCGCGACGGTGCACGCCGACGCGTCGGCGCCGCAGACGTTCTACTCGGTACCCGTGTCGCTATCGTCCGGTAGCATGGCGTTGCCCGGCCTGACGCTCACCGCGCTGGTAGCGCAGCCCGGCAGCCTGCTCGCATCGTTCGACAACCCGGGCGTCTCCGACGACTCCGATGTCAACACGGGCAACTTCGACGGCGGCGTGAACAGCTACTCCGCCGAGGCGCTCGAGGCGGAAGGGATCAGCCCGGGACAACCGGTCAGTTCGGCTGGCATCACGTACACCTGGCCGGCCCCGACACCCGGATTCCCGAACAACGTGATCGCGGCCGGACAGCGCATCACCGTCAACGCGCCGGCTGGCACCCAGCAGGTCGGATTCCTCGGCTCCGCGACCAACGGGCCGAGCCAAGGTCTCACCACGCTGACCTACTCCGACGGCTCGACCTCTCGCTTCTGGCTAGGCCTGTCCGATTGGACGCTCAACGCCGGCCGGTCGCAACCGTCGTTCGGCAACCAGATCGTTGCCAAGACGGCATACCGCAACTGTGCGGGCTGCACCGGCGGGCGCGACAACACGGCCACCGATATCTTGTCGACGGCGATACCCGTGGACGCGTCGAAGACGCTCACCAGCGTCACGCTCCCATCCGGCGCCTCCCGCGGGCAGCTGCACATCTTCGCCATCGGCACATCGACAACGCTGATGACCGGTGCGGTCGTCAGCTCGCTCAGTCCCGCGACCGCGTCCGCCGGTCAAACCGTGACGATCAACGGTTCGGGCTTCGGCGCGAGCCAGGGCAGTGGATTCGTGGCATTCAGCGACCTCGGTACGAACTGGGGCGCGCCGGGTAACGCCGCGCCGTTCACGGTGAACTCCTGGAGCGACACGGCGATCACGTTCACCGTGCCGACACCGAGCGGAAGCAACGGGCAGTTCCGTGTCTGGCCGGGAACGGTCGCGTCGGTGACGGTGACGAACGGCTCGGCGCAGGTCTCCGACATCGGCGCATTGGAGATCACGCCGACGAGTTCGATGAGCGACTACTACGACAACACCGGCATCAGCGCGGACAGCAACCAGGCATGCGCGAACCTCGACGGCGTCGGGTTCAGCCTGTCCGCGGACGCGCTGGCGCAGGCCGGTCTCACGCAGGGCGGCACGGTCACCTCCGGCGGCGTGACGTTCACCTGGCCGGACGTGGCGGCTTGCCAACCCGACAACGTGCTCGCCGCCGGTCAGGAGATCCTGCTGTCCGGGCATGCCGGAGCCAGCCAGGTCGGGTTCCTCGTCACATCCACGAATGGCGACTCGTCGGGTCCGGTGACGATCACGTACACCGACGGCACCACGACGACCGGAACGCTTGATGTCAGTGACTGGGCCAGCGGTGCATCCGGCGACGAGAACACGGCGGCCACGATGCCGTACCGCAATTCGACGGGTGGCGGCTCGCAGCAACTCACCGTGTCGGTGTTCGAGATCAGCGTGCCGGTCGACGCGAGCAAGACGATCGCGTCGGTGACGTTGCCCAACGTCGGCTTCCAGGTCGGCTCGGGACGGACCGGTATGCACGTGTTCGCGATCGGTGCCGGGTGACCTGATCGCCGGCTCGGTCGTTGGTGGGGATGGGACTCCTCACCGCTGTGGAACCTCCATAGCGGTGAGGAGGCGCCCGCCTCGCCGGCATCCGTCGCGCCGGCATCCGTCTCGCTGGCGTCAGTCGCGATCCAGCAGTCTCACTCGCGATCCAACAGTCTCAGCGCATCGCCGAGCGTCTCAATGGATTCGACCGTGATCGGATCCACCACTAATTGCAGATGCGCCGCGCCAGCGCGAGCCATCGCCGCGATATGACCGCTGATGTCGGCGGCCGATCCCTGGACCGGCGCAACGCTACGGCGATACTTGTCCCCCATGAGACGGCCGGTTCCGGTCGGCATTGCGACCAGCACCGCCGCGGTCGCCGCAACCTCGCCCGGCTGGCGGCCGGCCCGCGCGGCCGCCTCTTCGACGCGTGCCCGGACAGCGGCGAATCCCTCCGGAGTATTGCCGTATTCGCTCCACCACACATTCCACGCGTCGACGTGCGGCAGCCCGATGCTCATCATCCGAGGGCTTGTCGAGCCGAGCATCAATGGAGGACCGCCCGGCCGCGTCGGACCGGGGTCGAGCACGCAGTCCTCGACGCGGTAGTACGAGCCAGCAAAGTCGGCTCGCCCGTCGCGGAGGAGGCGGCGAATGATCGTGAACGCCTCCTCGAAGCGCGACACCCGGTGGTCGTACGGGAATCCGAACGCGCGGTATTCCCGCTCGTTCCATCCGGCGCCAAGGCCCAGGATCAACCGACCACCCGAAATCGCGTCGACCGTCGCCGCCTGCTTGGCGAGCATCGCCGGCGCGTGGAAGCTGGTCGACGCGACCAGCGGCCCAAGTTCGACGCGTGTCGTGACGGTAGCCAGTGCGGCCAGCCCGGTCCACGCCTCCCACGGTCCCCGCGTGACGCCGCCTGGTAGGTCGTAGAGGAGGTGGTCACCGAGCCAGACCGAGTCGAACCCGACCTCCTCGACCGTACGGGCCATCGACAGCAACTCCGGCCAGTCGACGCGTCGTTCGACCTCGGGCAGTTGGATTCCGACTCGACACGGACGAGGCATCCGCGAACTCTATCGACCCGTACGCCGACATAAATCCTTGCGGTCGCCGCGAGTCACTCAGAGCCATCCGGGATTCAGCGGGAGTCCGATTTCTTGAATTGCTTGACGGCGTTGGCGCGCCGCACCGACGCTAGCGTGATGTCGGAGCGGACCTACTTTGCGCCGGAAACGGTGGCGGTGTTACGCAGCCCCACCCGGCAACACATCTGGCGCATGGCCCAACACCCGGTCACTGCGCGGCAGATCGCCGAGTCACTGGGCGTACCGGTCACGCGGATCTACCACCACCTCGAACGGCTCACGGACAGCGGGCTACTCCAGGTGGTTGGCCAGGACAAGGACGGTGCCTCGGTCAGCCACGTCTACCGGGCAAGCGTCACGGACATCCGGGCGACCGCGGATCTCGACCAGATCAGCCAGATGCTGCAGGATTCCGTCGCGGACGTCGAGGCGGCCGCACCGGGCGCGAACACGCTGATCGGAAAGACCATCGGCGTCCTACCGGCGCCGATGTTCGACCATCTCGTCGCGACCGTGCAGCGCGTGATTGACGACTTCGATAGCACAACCTACGAAGACGGCGACCTGGTCGCGTTCACGTACGTGGTCGCGCCGGTTCGAGACGCGGGTGCCTGCCAGATTCGCCCGGGCACCGTCGACGATTTGCCGACGTACCGGCGAATTCTCTACGAGGCTGTCACCTGGCATCCGGAGCGGTCGCTGCCACCGCAGGAGCAACTCCTCGCGCACCCCGAACTTGCTCTATTCCACGAGGGCTGGCCACGGCTCGGAGACATCGCGGTCGTTGCGGAGCGCGCCGGCGAGCCGGTCGGCGGCGCGTTCGCACGACTCTTCACCAATGACGATCACAGCTCTGGTTACGTCGACTCCGCGACGCCCGAGCTGGCCATCGCGGTCTGGCCCGAGCATCGGGGTCGCGGCCTCGGCGCTCGACTCCTCGCGGCGCTCGCCGATGAGGCCCGAGCGGCCGGGTTCGCCCGCCTCAGCCTCGCCGTCGAACGCGACAACCCGGCCGCCCACCTGTACCAGCGCTGCGGCTACCGCGTTGTTGGGGAACCCGGCGACGACTACCTCATGGTCTTAGATCTCAGCTGAAGCCCGGCGTGAATCGGTCGGAGCGGTTTGTCTACCGGGTGCGCTGCCGCATTGCCTCGTAGAGCGCGACGCCTCCGGCGGTCGCCGCATTGAGCGAGCTTGCCGTGCCGCCGATCGGGATCCGTACCAGGTGGTCGCACGCGTCACGCCACCCCCCGGTCATCCCGGTCGTCTCGTTTCCGATGACCATGACCAATGGTCGCGCCATGTCGAAGTCGCTGATCGCCGTGTCGCCGGCCTCGTCGGTGCCGATGACGACGATCGGGACGCCGTCGGCACGGATGCGCGCGACCCAACGCAGCACGTCCATGTGTGACGCGACGCGGATGGTCGGCACCGCGAACAGTGAACCGGTGCTCGCGCGTACGCACCTCGGGTCGTACGGGTCCGCGGCATGCCCGGTGACCACCAGTCCGGTCCCACCAAACGCATCGATCGAGCGTACGAGGGTGCCCACGTTTCCCGGGCTCGACGGCCGGTCGAATACGGTCACCAACATGTCGTGCGACACCGGCAACCGTGATAGATCATCCGCGGGCATCCCGACGACGGCGAGCAATTCGGGCGTGTCCTCAGACTTCTCGCCCAGTTCGCGCATCAGCTCGGACGAAACGAGATACCGCTCGGCGCCGGTCGACCGCCACACCTGCTGCGCCCACGGCGACCGCCGCGGCCGGTCATCGGCGAGCACGTCGCGCATTTGCCAGTGCTGTTCAATCGCCGCGGAGATCGGTCGCACGCCGTGCACCATGAACTCACCGGCGCGCAGCCGCTTGGTTCGGTTCGCCAACAGCGTCTGCCAGCGCTGGAACGTGGCGTTGCGGACGGTTACCCGCAGCGGATCGGGCACATGCACCTCCCGAGCAGGATCCAGACGTGCTGGCAGCCTAGGCGATGCTCACAGGCGTACGGTCGACGAGTTCTCAGGCGGAGAGGCGGCACAGTAATGACTACAGTGCGGACCGTCGGGCTGGTTGGCGCCGGACATATGGGCGCCGGACTCGGGTGGGCATTGCGAGACGGCGGACACGACGTCGTCACGTCGTTGCACGGCCGCTCGGCGCGCACCGCCCGGCTGGCCGCCGACGCCGGGCTACGGGTCGTACCGCATCTGACCGACGTCGTCGCGGAGTCGAGCGTCATCCTCGTCGTGACCCCGCCAAGCGCTGCCCTCACAGCGGCCGCCGACATTGTCGCCGCGGTCGCGACGCTTGACGAATCCACCCGCCGAGCGAGCGAACACGCCGACGCTACGTGGCGTGCATCCAGCAGGCCGGTCGTCGTGGACCTCAACGCGATCGCCCCGGCGACGGCCCGAGCCGCTGGCGACGTGATCGAGGTGCTCGGCCTGGACTTCGTGGACGGCTCAATCTCGGGACCTCCCCCGACCGTACGGCCCGGCGCGCGGATCTACCTGTCCGGTCCGCGTGCCGGCGAGATCGCCGACCTGGGCTGGAAGCACGTCAGTCCGGTGGTCGTGAGCGATCAGATCGGCGCGGCCAGTGCCGTGAAGATGTCCACCGCATCGGTCTACAAAGGGCTGACGGGACTGATGACCCAGGCGATGCGGTCCGCATCGCACCACGGTGTCCTGGACGTCGTCATGTCCGACCTGGGCACCGAATTCGGGTCGCCCTACGAGGTGGGCCTGGCCGCCACAAAGGCGCACCGGTACGTCGCCGAAATGCGCGAGATCGCCAAGACGCAGGCCGGCGCCGGACTCACGCCGTCACTGTTCGAGGCGTTCGCCGAGGTCTGGGAGGACGTGATGCATACCGGTCTTGCGCGCGGCACTCCCGAGTCGCTGGGGCGCGAGATCACCGCCGACGACGTGGCAAGGCTCCTCGGTGATCACGACACCGGTTCCGGCGATTCTTGACTGGTTCCAGAAAACTCGGGATATGCTGAGGTGTGTCCACGACCTTGGACTTCCACCAGATGCTGCGTGAGGCCGAGCTACGAGTAACGCGTCCACGGGTGGCCGTGCTGGCCGCCGTGCATGCTCATCCGCACGCCGACACGGACTCGATCATCGACCTGGCACGTACGGATCTTCCGCGCCTGTCACACCAGGCGGTCTACGACGGGCTCCGGGCACTGACGGTGGCGGGTCTGGTGCGTCGCATCCAGCCGTCTGGTTCGGTGGCTCGCTACGAGTCACGGGTCTCAGATAACCATCACCACGCCGTCTGCCGGTCGTGCGCCGTCATCGCCGATGTCGACTGCGCGGTCGGTTACACGCCGTGTCTCACCGCTTCCGACGGCCATGGATTCACCATCGACGAGGCCGAGGTCGTCTATTGGGGCCTGTGCTCCACCTGCGCCACGGCGCAGCAAACCTGACCAAACCTGTCAACACATCCGATCGATCAACTCTCGGAGGAACTCCCGTGCCTGAGCATGACGCAGTTGTCGGAGACATCAACTCGGAGGAGAGCGAGGGAGGCTGCCCGTTCCCAGCCGGACGCGTGACGCACCCGACCGAGGGCGCCGGTAACCGCACCTGGTGGCCGAACCAGCTCAATCTGAAGATCCTCGAGAAGAACCCGCCGATGTCCAACCCGATGGGCGCGGACTTCGACTACGCGGCGGAGTTCAAGACCCTCGATCTCGACGAGGTGAGACGGGACATCGAGGAGGTCATGACGACCTCACAGGACTGGTGGCCAGCCGACTTCGGCCACTACGGCCCGCTGCTGATCCGGATGGCGTGGCACGCGGCGGGTACGTATCGCATCCACGACGGCCGCGGTGGCGCGGGCACCGGGATGCAGCGCTTCGCGCCGCTGAACAGCTGGCCGGACAACGGCAACCTCGACAAGGCGCGCCGGTTGCTGTGGCCGGTGAAGAAAAAGTACGGCCGCAAGTTGTCGTGGGCGGACCTGATGGTGTTCGCCGGCAACTGCGCGCTGGAGTCGATGGGCTTCAAGACTTTCGGCTTCGGTGGTGGCCGGCCGGACGTGTGGGAACCCGACGAGGACGTCTACTGGGGACCCGAGGACACGTGGCTCGGGGATGAGCGCTACACCGGCGACCGCGAGCTCGAGAACCCGCTCGCCGCGGTGCAGATGGGCCTCATATACGTAAACCCGGAAGGGCCGAACGGCGAACCGGACCCGCTAGCGGCGGCTCGGGACATCCGAGAGACGTTCCGCCGGATGGCGATGAACGACGAGGAGACCGTCGCGCTCATCGCCGGCGGGCACACGTTCGGCAAGACGCACGGTGCGGCCGATCCGCAGCCGTACGTCGGACCGGAACCCGAGGGCGCTCCGCTCGAGCAGCAGGGCCTTGGCTGGAAGAACACGTACGGCACCGGGGCCGGCCGGGACGCGATCACCAGTGGCATCGAGGTCACGTGGACCGCCACGCCGACGCAGTGGGACAACAGCTTCTTCGAGAACCTGTTCGGCTACGAGTGGGAGCTGACCCAGAGCCCGGCCGGCGCGAACCAGTGGGTTGCGAAGGACGGCGCAGGCGCGGGCACCGTCCCCGATCCGCAGGACCCGTCGATCCGACGCCCTCCGACGATGCTGACCACCGATCTGTCGCTGCGCTTCGATCCGGTGTACGAGCCGATATCGCGCCGCTTCTACGAGCACCCGGACGAGTTGGCGGACGCGTTCGCGCGGGCCTGGTACAAGCTGACTCACCGTGACATGGGACCGATCGCGCGCTACCTCGGACCACTCGTGCCGACCGAGGCGCTGATCTGGCAGGACCCCGTACCGGCGGTGGA
>DASTMZ010000229.1:0-7883 GCA_035713725.1 Micromonosporaceae bacterium | reverse complement strand
GCCTTCATGAGGTGCAGGATCAGCGCGATGATCGCGCCGGCCACGATGCCGACCCAGGCGTGACCGTGGAAGAACGTGCCGGGATCGCTCACGCGGATCGTCTCTGATTGCGACGACGCGCCGAACGCGAGGCCGCCGGCGGCCGGGCGCACCCCGGTCTGTACGACGTCGTTGACGCTGTCGACCGCCGGCACCTTGTCCGCGACGATCTCGATCGCGAGCAGCACGGCGAGGATCGCGATCATCCAGCCGTTGGACAGCCACTGCCAACCGGCGGGCAACGTGATCAGGTCGGTGAAGCGGTTCAGCAGCCCGATGATGAGCAACGGGATGTACGCGTTGAGACCGGCCGACGCCGCGAGTCCGATGCCGGTCAGCACTTCCATGCGTACATTCAACCCGGTCGCCGCCACCCGCGAGCGAGCGCTGCGGGCCGGCCGACGGGGCATTCGACCGGAGATGGACTAACCTCTTAGCTAAGGAGGCGTCCACATGTCCGGCGACGTGACGGCGCAATTCAACATTCACGAGACGAAGACCAATCTGTCCCGGATCATCGAGCGCGTCGAGCGCGGCGAAGAGATCGTGATCTGTCGCGCTGGCACACCGGTGGCAAAGGTCGTTCCGCTTCGTCGTGCGGTCGCGCGGCGCGGGCGCGGGTCGCTCGCTGGGTCGTTGACGCTGGCTGACGACTGGGACTCGGACGCGGTCAATGAGTCGATCGCCGCGGACTTCGGCGCCACGCAGTGAGGTTGCTCCTCGACACGCATGTTGTGCTGTGGTGGCTGGCGGACGACGCACGACTGACCGACGACCTGAAGCACGTGCTCGACACCGATCCCGACGTTTATGTGAGCGCGGCGAGCGTCTGGGAAGTCGTCATCAAGCAAGCGATCGGTAAGATTCGGGCGCCGGTCGACCTCGCCGAACGCATCAGCGATGTGGGCTTCCGCGAGTTGCCGATCGCTTCACGGCACGCGGTCGCGGTCAGCGGCTTGCCGCCGATTCACCGTGATCCGTTCGACCGGGTCCTCGTCGCGCAGGCGCAGTGCGAGGATCTCACGCTGGTCACGCGAGACGTCAACATCCGTCGGTACGACGTGCCGACGCTTGTGGTCTGACTGCGCCGCTCGGCGGCGACCGGTCAAGGCCGCACGGCTCGCGGTCGCTTAGGCTGGCGCGGTGCGTCTCGTCATTGCGCGGTGTTCAGTCGACTACGTCGGGCGATTGTCCGCGCACCTGCCACTGGCCGTACGGCTGGTCATGGTGAAGGCGGACGGGTCGGTATCCGTACATGCCGACGACCGGGCGTACAAGCCACTGAACTGGATGAGCCCGCCGTGCCGCATCGAGGAAGCGCCAGGCGTGTGGCGCGTGGTGAACAAGGCGGGCGAGGAACTGCGTATCACGCTTGACGAGATCTTCCACGACACCGCGTTCGACCTCGGTCCGGATCCGGGTCTGCAGAAGGACGGTGTCGAGGCACACCTCCAGGAGCTGCTCGCCGCGTCGCCCGCCGTCCTCGGCGCCGGCTTTACCTTGGTACGACGGGAATACCCGACCGCGATCGGCCCAGTCGATCTGTTGTGCCGTGATCCCGGCGGCGTCACGGTCGCTGTCGAGGTGAAGCGCCGTGGCGAGATCGATGGCGTGGAACAACTGACGCGCTATCTCGAGTTGCTGAACCGGGATCCGTTGCTGGCGCCCGTGACCGGCATTCTCGCCGCACAAGAAGTCAAGCCGCAGGCACGTGTACTCGCCGAGGATCGAGGCATCCGCTGCGTCGTCGTCGACTACGACCACCTCCGCGGCATCGACAACGCCGACGACAGGTTGTTCTAACAAGGTCGGCGGCGGGCGGGGACGCAGGTCGGTCACCTGGGCGGGCGTTCGATCCAGCGGGCGAGGCGACCCTCGGTCTCCGGCAATAGGTGGCCGCGTGAGAGCCAGACATAGGACATCGCGCGCGCGAACGAAGGCGTCTTCCGCGCGGTCTCGTCCAGTACGTCGACGAGCGCGTCGCCGTGCTCGTGGATCAGGTCCTCTAGCAGTCCGCAACCGACCGTCGCGCCGTCATCGTCGGGCGGTCCGCCATCGTTGAGCGCAACAAGCAACGCCACGGCGTCCGGACCACCGGCGTGCACGACCGCCGCGATCGTGTCGTGCGCAGCCTGCACACGTTCCGGCTCGCCGAGCGAGAGTTGCATTCGTTCCTCTCTCGACCCAGACGACAGCGGCCAGTACTCCCACCAGTTCTTGAAGAGCTCATCCCGCTCGGCCGATCGCTGTCCAAGATCGGCTTGACGGGAAGCGTGGCGACCTTTCGCGCTCATGATCAGGTGCCTCAGATTCCACTCGGCGCGATGTTGCGGCCCACGCGGCCCACGTTCACACGCGGGAGTGCGCCCTCGTACGCGGAATCGTTGCCACGTCCCGATATCCGCGCGCGAGCATCGTCACCCAGTCGTAGATCGCGCCCTCGTTCGGCGCGAGTGGTCCGGGCTGGTGGTGCGGCGAGGCGAGCCCACGCTGTACGGATTCGACGGCTGCCCAGTCCTGCAGGTTCGTACGGTCCCAGAACTCCACGGCGTACGACGGATCGACATCGGGCGCCGCGAACAGCCACTGGCACTCGATGAACGTACGGCCGGGGGCGAGCGGGACGAGCCGGTGCGTCATCACGTAATCCGGGTGCAGCGACAGCAGAAGATGCGGGAACACGCCGATGTACGTGACGGTACGCGGGTTCACGCCGGCCAACGCGCGCCCGTGCGACACGCCGTCGAAGGACATCGTCTCTGCGTGTGGCAAGAGATCCATCGTCCCGCCGACCCACGCGCCCGGCCCGGTGCCGTTCGCGCCGGACGTCGGTGCGGTGACCGTACACAGTTCGGGGTGGATCATCGGGCAGTGGTAGCACTCGTGGTAGTTCTCCACCACGAGCTTCCAGTTGGCGGCCACCTCGTACGAGTGCGTGGCGGCGACGTGCAACCGTTCCGGTGCATAGGGCGTGACCCATTCGTCCAGCTCGCCGACGAAGTCGTGGAACGGAACGGCGCCCCGGCGCGCGTTCACGAACACCCAGCCGTGCCAGTCAACGGCCGGCAACTCGACCAGACTCCACGGTGCGCGGTCGAAGTCCGCGGGCATGTCCGGCGCCGCTTGCAGCGAGCCGTCCAGCCGGTATGCCCAACCGTGGTACGGGCACACGATCGCGCGTTTGTCGGCAGCCGTACCCACGGCAAGAAGCTCATGCCCGCGGTGGCGGCACACGTTCGCGAACGCCCGCACTGACTCGTCGGCGCCGACCGTGACGAGCACGCCGAGACTACCCACCGCGAACGCGCGCTGACCCTTCGGCGGGCGCCGGCCGACGCACGTCCACGTGGCCGCGAAGAAGTTCGTGCGCTCCCAGGCCAGCACCGCGTCGGACGTATACGCCTTGGACGGCAGCATGCGCGATTGCCCGAACGGGCTCAGCACGGCGTCGAGATCGGACGGATTCAGCAGGTCAGCCGGGATCACGGCGCCATCCTCGCCGATCCGCGCGGTCGCTGCCAAGCCTTTTGCGTGGCGAATGCTGAGTGACGGGTCAGGAACGGTGAGCCGCTTTACATCGATGCTTATCGTCGAATTCGGTGCGGTGCGTGTTTTGCGAGCACGAAAGGTGCGGCGGCGTACCGTCCGTGGGGAGGTATTCCGATGAGTCAGACATTCCCGACGATAGCCGTGCCCGGCAGCGACCGGCGTCCGTTGCCGGGCGCTGTGCGGGTCAACGACGCGTCGCCCGACGAGACGGTCTTCGCGACGGTCGTGCTCCGCAGGCACGGCGGAGTGGAAACGGCCGGCGTGCCGGCCGACGAATCGGATGCGGACAAGGTTCGTACCTTCGCAGCCGCGGCCGGCATCGCGGTCGTCGACGTCAACCTGGCGGCCCGGTCGGTACGCCTTCGCGGCACTGCCGCGACGATGGCCCGCGCGTTTGGCGTCGACCTCGGCACCTACCGCTTCGACGGCGAGGGCGACCGTGACGGCGCGGGTTATCGCGGTCGGGAGGGCGCCGTCTACGTACCGGCCGACCTCGCCGACGTGGTGGTGGCGATCCTCGGCCTCGACAACCGGCCGTCCGCGCGAGCGCACTTCCGGGTCGCCGGCGCACCATCGGCCACCCTGCCGCCCGTTGGCGAGATGGCGCCGGCGGCCCGCCCGAGTGGCCACTCACCACGAGACATTGCGGCCGCGTACGGATTCCCGACCGGCGTCGACGGCAGCGGCGAGACGGTCGCCATCATCGAACTCGGCGGCGGCTTCGACACCAAGGACCTCGATGTGTACTTCGCCGACCTCGGTGTAGCGACGCCGAGCGTCGAGGCGATCTCGGTCGACCGCGCGACGAACACGCCCGGCTCGGATGCCGACGGCGAGGTGATGCTCGACATCGAGGTGATCGGTGCGGTCGCACCCGGCGCCGCACTCGCGGTCTACTTCGGCCCGAACACCACCGACGGCTTCTACGACGCGATCGCCGCCGCGGTGCACGACACGCAGCGACAACCGTCGGTCATCTCGATCAGCTGGGGGCAGGCCGAGGACGCGTGGACGCCGTCACAGATGGACGCGTACGAAGCGCTCTTCGCGGACGCGGCGGCCGCGGGCATCAGCGTGTATGTGGCCGCCGGCGACAACGGCGCGACAGACGGTGACAGCGACGGCGCGCTGCACGTCGACTTTCCGGCGTCTAGCCCGTCCGCGATCGGTTGCGGCGGCACGAAACTCGTCCTCGACGGCGCCACGATCAGCGACGAGATGGTCTGGAACGAGCTGGCATCCGGCAACGGCGCGACCGGCGGCGGCGTGTCGAGCCACTTCGCGACGCCGACGTACCAGTCTGATTCGGGTGTTCCCGCAGCGGCCATCGACGGCCGCGGCGTGCCCGACGTCGCGGGCAACGCCGACCCGTTGACCGGCTACCGGGTCCGCGTGGACGGACAGAACATCACAATCGGGGGTACGAGTGCGGTCGCGCCGCTGTGGGCCGGGCTTACCGCGCTCGCGAACCAGCACAACGGCGCGCGGGCCGGCGCGCCACATGAGGTGCTCTACCGCGCCACGCAAGCGTTTCGCGACATCACGTCCGGCGACAACGGTGGCTTCTCCGCGAAGTCGGGGTGGGACGCGTGCACCGGACTCGGCTCGCCGATCGGCGACCAGATCGTGACCGCGTTCGCGGGATAGGGCGATCGCGGGTCGCGGCGCGGCTGAGTTTTCGAGCGCCTCACGGCTAGGGCTACGCTTCGGCGCCTCCAGACGGCAGGATCGTGGCATGACCACGTCTGATCTCGCGCGCCCGACATATCCGGAGGCGGACCGCCTCGACATCGTCGATCGGCTGCATGGTGTCGACGTCGCCGACCCGTACCGCTGGCTCGAGGACGCCGACGATCCGCGCACCAAGGCGTGGTCGGCCGCGCAGGACGACGTGTACGCCTCGATACGCGAGACGTGGCCAGGCCGCGACGAGTTCCACGCGCGGCTCACCGAGCTGCACGCGGTCGGCGACGTACACGTGCCGACGTGGCGGAAGGACCTGGCGTTCGCGCTGCGACGTTCGCCTGACCAGGATCACGCCGTGCTGTCGGTAACCGGCCCGGACGGCGTCGCCCGGGTCCTCGTCGACCCGAGCGCGATCGACCCGTCCGGCTCCACAACGCTCGACTTCTGGGTGCCGTCGCCGGACGGGTCGCGGCTCGCGTACGGGCTGTCCGAGGGCGGTACGGAGGCGGCGATGCTCCGGGTGATGGACGTCGCGACCGGTGACGTGATCGACGGACCCATCGACCGGATGCGCTACACGCCGGTGGCCTGGCTGCCCGGCGGCGACGCGTTCTACTACGTCCGGCATCTCACCGACGAGGCGGCTCCGGACGGTGACGGCTATCTGCACCGGCGCGTCTACAAGCACACCATCGGCCGCGACCCGGAGACCGATCCGGTGGTGTTCGGTGCGGATGCGCCGCGTACCACGTTCTTCGACGTCACGATCTCCGACGACGGCCGGTGGCTGGTGGTCTGCCCGGCTCGCGGTACGGATGCGCGGAACGACGTGTGGATCGCCAACGTACGCGACGGTGGCGCGTTCATGCCGGTCCAGGTCGGCATCGACGCGGTGACCGAGACACGGTTCGGTCGCGACGGAACGCTCTACCTGATGACCAAACGCGACGCGCCACGCTACCGGCTCTGCGCCGCACAACCGAGCGAGCTGTACGAGGCCGGCGCGCGAGCGATGGCGGAGGGTGCCGCCGACCCCGGTACCGTGACCTGGCGCGGGGTGATCGCGGAGGACCCGTCGGCGATCATCGTGGACTACGCGATCCTTGACGGCTCCGAACTCGGTTCACCCCAGGTCGCCGTCGTCCGGGCGCGGCACGCGATCGCCGAGGTGATGATCCACGACCTCGCCACCGGTGCGCAGACCGCCGCCGTGACGCTGCCCGGCCTCGGTACGGTCGACGAGCTCAGTGCGCGTCACGACGGCGGATACGAGGCGTGGCTCACGTACACCGACCTGACCACGCCGGCGCTGGTGTTGCGCTACGACGCGATTGCGGGCGCCGTCGACACCTGGGCGGAACCGCCCGGCTCGGCGGCCACCAGGGTGCCGGTGGTCACGCGTCACGTCACGTACCCGTCGTACGACGGCACGGAAGTCGGCCTGTTTGTGGCTAGTTCAGTCGTGGCCGGATCCGCGACGCCCGCCGACGGCCCGGTGCCGACGGTCCTCTACGGCTATGGCGGTTTCAACATCTCGCGACCGCCGACCTACGACCCGTGGATCCTCGCGTGGATCGAGGCGGGCGGCGTGTTCGCGCTCGCGAGCCTGCGCGGCGGCGGCGAAGAGGGCGAGGCGTGGCACCGCGACGGCATGCGGGAACACAAGCAGAACGTGTTCGACGACTTCCACGCGGCCGGTGACTGGCTCGTGGCGCAGGGCATCACCACGCACGAGCAGCTCGGCATCTTCGGTGGCTCGAACGGCGGTTTGCTGGTGGGCGCCGCGCTGACCCAGCACCCGGAGAAGTACGCGGCCGTGGTGTGCTCCGCGCCGTTGCTCGACATGGTGCGCTATGAGCAGTTCGGCCTCGGTGCGCTGTGGCACGGCGAATTCGGCACCGCGTCCGATCCGACCGAGTTCGGCTGGCTCTACACCTATTCGCCGTACCACCACGTGACCGCGGGCGTCGACTACCCGGCTGTTGCGTTCACGGTGTTCGACGGCGACTCACGCGTTGACCCGTTGCACGCGCGGAAGCTGTGCGCCGCGCTGCAGCACGCGACGTCCGGCGGCCGGCCGATCGTGATCCGCCGCGAGCAGAACGTCGGTCACGCGGGACGGGCGGTGTCCCGCACAGTCGATCTTGCCGCCGACCGGCTCGCGTTCTTCACCGCCCAACTGGCCTGAGGTCGCGACCGCCGGGGCGTGGCGATCTCGCGAGGGTCGGCGGTGTGGCGATCAGCGCCGGCGGCCGTGCAGCGTCTTGACGACGCGCTTGATGATCTCCACCTGCTTCGGCGTGCGGTCGAACGACATCGACGGCAGCAGCGAGCGCGCGCGGCGCTTGGTGATCGCCTTGGGCCGGGCAAACTCGCGCAGCCCGTCCGCGCCGTGGATGCGGCCGAATCCGGAGTCGCCGACGCCGCCGAACGGCAGGCTCCCCATGCCGGCGAACGTCAGCGTCGAGTTGACCGATGTCATGCCGGAGCGCAGTGATCGCGCGATCCGCATCGCGTCACGTCTGCCGAACACCGCGCCGCCGAGGCCGTAGCGGGCGGCGTTGGCCAGCCGTACGGCGTCGTTCGCATTCGCGACGCGGGACACCGTC
>DASTMZ010000228.1:0-11973 GCA_035713725.1 Micromonosporaceae bacterium | reverse complement strand
GCCCGGCCGGGTACGGCAACCTAAGTGTGTCGCCGGCCGTTGAACCGGCGGGAGGACCGCCGGCATCTGGCGGGGCCCAGAGGGACGTGACAACGATGCAGGACTTTTACGGAGAGGTGATCGACCAGCTCGTGCGCGCGGGCACCCTGACCGCGCGCATGCACGTGCTCGTTCTCTGCGGCGGCAAGGAAGATCGCACCGTGCTATACCGCAAGGGCTTCCGGCACGTGGTGATCTCCAACGTCGACCCGCGGCCGGACGGTGCCACGTTCGCGCCATTCACGTGGTGCTATCAGGACGCCGAACATCTCACGTACGAGGACGAAACGTTCGACTTCTGCGTGGTGCACAACGGATTGCACCACTGCCACTCGCCGCATCGCGCGCTGCTCGAGATGTATCGGGTGTCGCGCACCGGGCTCGTGCTCTTCGAGCCGTACGACAACCTTCTGACGCGGCTCGGCGTCCGGCTCAACATCGGTCAGGAGTACGAACACGCGTCGGTCGTCTGCAACGACCTGGGCTACGGCGGCGTCGCCAACAGTGCGATCCCGAATTACGTGTACCGCTGGACAGAGCGCGACGTCGTGAAGGCGATCAACTGTTACGCCCCGCAGACGCCGTCCGACGTACGGTTCATCCACAAGATGCGCGTGCCGTGGGTCCAGTTGCGCCACCGCCGCAACCGCCTGCTCTACCTCGTGATCCGCTTCGCACAGCCGCTGTTGCGACTGATCGAGGTCGCAGCTCCGAAGCAGTGCAACAGTTTCGCCGCCGTGGTAATGAAGCCGGACCTGCCGCGCGCGCTGCATCCGTGGCTTCGGCAGGACGGCAAGGCGTTGCGGCTCAACGAACAGTGGCTCGCCGCGCGCTTCCGCCGCCGGCCGCCGACCGCCGCCCACCGCGACGCTCGAGGCCAGACGCATGACGTCGGCCGCGCCGCGCTGGGGTGGCGCCGGCAGCACACCGACGCCACCCCGGGCCGCTAACGCGTCACGGCAGATAGTTGTAGACCTGAATCTCCTTGAGCCCGACCGCGAACCCGGTGGCGTGCGTCATCGCCACGCGGATCTGTGACGTGAGGATCGGCGCGAACGTGACCTCGTTGTAGTTCGGCGCGGGTACGTCCGGACTGTGCACCTGTCCCGGTACGTCGACCCACGTCGACCCCTTCAGGTACTGCACCGTATAGCTGGCCGGTTCACGGTACGTGTTGCCACCCGACCCGAATGCCTTGTTGTTGTAGAAATACAGCTTCACAGTGTCGACTCGGGTTGGGCGGCCGAGGTTTACGGCGAGCCAGTCCGAATCGTTCGGCGAACCACGGTCTCCCCAGATCGGGTTCGTGCCGACGTATGGCCCGGAGACCACCGGCAGACCGCTGATCGTGAAGCCGTCCACCGCGTTGGCTGGATCGGTGGCCTGCGACGCTGGTGTCGTCGTGGTGAACGACGCCGTCGCCGCCTTGCCCAGCGCGAGATCCGGCGCGATCCCGATGTGCTGGGTCAGGTCCACGCCCGCCAGCTGGAAGTCGTCGACCAGGCGCGCGTTGCCAGAGAGGTCAACGTTATCCGCGGCCGGCACCGGTCCGCGGGTTTGGAACAGCACGTGCGTCGCGCTGCCGTCCCGCACCTGTACGTGTCCGGTCACCGAGTCCCACGTGATGTGAGCCAGGTCGTCCACGGTGACCACGCGTTTGCCGTCGACATAGAGCGAGTAGCCGGCCGGGGCCGCCGGGTAGTACGTCGTGCCGCCCGGCTTCTGCCACACGATCGTCAGGTTCTTGCCGTGGTAGTTGAGGTTGTTGACGGTGAAGTGGTCATATCCCATGTCGATCGGCCAGAGCTCGACGGTGCCGTCCAGCCGCGGCTGCAGTCCGGCGACGTCCTGGAACATCATCCAGTTGAACGAGCCGAGTACGTCGTGGTGGATGCCCGAGCGACCGAACGTCTGCGTGGTCGGGTTCCAGTTGAAGAAGAACTCGTTGTTGTCCGGGAACCGGTTGTCACCGTTGATGTCCTCGTTCCAGGACAACCACTCGATCATCTGGCGGTACATGTCCGGCGTGATGTATGGCGACGGGTAGTCGCGCAACGCCGTCGAGTAGAGCCGCGCCTGCAAGGTGGCGTTGATGTTCGAGAAGTTGTTGCTCCCGTGGCTACATGCGCCACACGCGACGTCGGCGGCCTGGTCGGCCTGGTTCGCCGTGTAGACCGGCATGATCGGGAACTCGGTGCTGTCCGCGTAGTAACGCAGTGCCTGCGTGTATTGCGGCGTGTCGGGCGGCACGTTGTCGATGAAGGGCGTGAAGTTCTGCTGGTCCTTCCAGCAGACCAGGTTGCCGGTGGTGAGATCGCGCTGCAGGAACACGTTGCCCGGACAGGTGATGGTCGGCTTGACGAGCGAGAAGATCGTGGCGTCACGGCCGTTTCCCGACGAGTCGAGCGCGGTGGCACCCGAGTCCTCGTCAAACTTGTACGACGCCACGTCACCGGCGCCGGCCTGCCCACCGGCGAGCGCACCGATCTCGGACGCGGACAGCGCCCGACCGTAGATCTGGAAGTCGTCGACGGTCGCCGGCAGGAACGGGTCGGAGAACTGCGACCGACCGATCCAGTTCTGGTTGGTGTTGCCGAGGTTGGACGGGTGCAGCGTCATGTTCGAGTTGGTCGCCACCGGGTTGCCGTTGAGGTAGAGCGTTCCAGTGGTCCCGGACAGCGTGACCGCGAGGTGCGACCACGTATTCAGCGGCAACTGGCCGCTCGTGGTCAGTTGCTGCTCGCCGCCGGAGCCGCTGGTGGTGATCGCGAAGCGCGGCCCGATGCCGGCCCCGTTGACGCTCAGGAACATGTAGACGCCGGTGCCCGTACCAATGTCGAACACGCGCGACCACGCTGGCGTGGCGGACGGGTTGACCCAGGCCGAGATCGTGAAGTCGGACAGGCCATTCACGATGCCGTCCGGCAGGTCGACGTACTCGTTGCTGCCGGACAGCCGGACGGCGTTGCCGATTTCACCCGGCACGCGAGGGCCCGTCGCCTGGCCGCCGCTCGTGTCCGAGTTGGTCACCGGGCTGGACGCCCACAGGTTGTTCAGGATCGCGCTCTGCAGACTGTCCGCGAGCGCGTTTAGTTGAGCCGCCTTGGCGTTGTTGCCGAGCACGGTTTCCATCTGCGCGGCGGCGCGTGCCTCCGCGTACCAGTAGGACGTCTCGGTGCGGTCCTGCGGCCGCGTGCCGTAATACTTGAACGCGACCGAGTCGGCATCGTTGCCGGGCAACGTACCGGACGAATATTCGATCAGGTTGTCGTCGTTGGTGTCGAACTTCGCGAGCGTGCCGGCGAGGTCGCACTCGGCATACTTCGCGAGGTTCGCTACCACCGAACGCGGGCCGCCGTGCACGAGGTAGCTCTCCCAGGCCTGCTGGCCGGTCCATTGCTCGTACGTGTTGTTCCAGTTCCCAGTGTTGCCCGGGTTGTCGTGGAACGACTGGCAGCCGGACTCCTCGCCCTGCGACAGCCATGAGCCGTAGGAGTAGAGCGGATCGCGCCAGAACTGCAGATCCTGCATGCGCATGGGTACGGTCAGCGAGATCTGGTTGTTGTAGCCGAGGGCACCCTCAAGGTCGACCGGGAACTGGTAGTCGTTGCCGGGGATGTTGCCGTCAAACGAGTTGAACCGGTTCTCCCAGGTGCGGTAGTAGGAGATCTTCTCGACGTTCTTGTCGGGGATGTCGACATACGGCACGGTGTCGACCCAGAACTTGTTGTACTCGCGCATCTGCGCGAGCCAGGCGGTGTTCGGGTCATCGTCGCGGTAGCGCTGGTAGTCGACCGCGGATGCCGGAATCTCGTTGGCGATCGCGCCGAGTTGCAGCTTGACCGTCACCGTTGCGCCGGGGTCGAGCGACACGGCACGCGTGAGGCTGGTGCCCGACGCGGTGAACCCGTCGCCGCTGAAGCGGGGGAAGATCGTCGTCAGCGCGTACCGGATCGTGACCTGACCGGTCAGTTCGGTGCCGTCCGCGGACGGTGTGGTCGCGATAGGTGAGGTGGCCGTCAGCGTGGTGGACAGCGGAGTCGTGCCGGTGTTGGTCAGCGTCAGGTCAGTGACCGCGACGTTGTTGTCGGTGATGAACTTCTTCTCGGCCACCGAAAGCCCGGTGCCGGTGAACACGGCAGCGAAGTAGCTCGGGTACTGGATCTGCTGCGAGGTGTCCTCGGTGAGTGGGATGCCGGATGCGCTGATGGTGTAGAGGCTCACCGCGGCACTGGTGGTCGGCGGCTGCCGGTACGCGTAACCGCCACCGCCGTTCGCGCCCGTGCCGCCAGCGCCGAAGCCGAGCGTTCGCGGGTTGTGCGTGTACATGTAGAGCGCGCGACCGCGTGTCATCAGCGTGGAGTCCGAATTGGACAAGAACGGCCGGGCGAGGATCCGGTCGAACCAGTAGGACGTGCCACCCGCCGCGATGTCGGCGTCATAGATCGCCTGCAGCATGCTGTGGCTCGGATCATTCGCGGCCGGCTCGTCGGGAATCGGGTTCGCGGATCCGGTGAACACCGGATCGCCGGGATTCTGGCCGGGCGGCTCGCCGGGCGTGTAATGCGCCTGCGCCGCCCCGGTGGTCAGCACCAGGCCGATGAGCGCAAGGCACGCGACGATGCACGTCGCGATGCGGGGTTTGCGGGGGTTGCGGATACGCAGGTTCATGGTCCCTCCGGTGCGCACAACTTGAGGGGGCATCGAGGCGCGCGGAATCGCGCCGGCACGATGTCCGGCAAAGTCCGGAAAACCTTTGTCGACGGTGACCCTAGGCCGGTTCACAGACACCTGTCAATGCCAGATGTTGAGCGCTATCGATCATCATGGGACCACGGGTTATCCTCGGGCGAGCGGCGTGCCTAGCGGCCACGCGCAGCGATGCAAAGGAGTGCACGTGACTCGACGACGGCGAGCGGCGACCATCGCCGACGTGGCCGCGCTCGCCGACGTCTCGGTCGGCACCGCGTCGAAGGCGCTCAACGGGCGTGGACAGCTCCGCGCGGAGACCCGCGAGCGGGTGCACGCGGCGGCGCAGAAGCTGGGGTTTTACCCCAACGCGCTCGCTCAGAATCTGCTCGCCGGACGCAGCTTCACGGTCGGCCTCATCACGACGGACAGCTTCGGCCGGTTCACCATCCCCATCATGCTCGGCGTCGAGGACGCGCTCGGCGCCGGTCAGATCTCGGTGTTCATGTGCGACGCGCGCGACGACCCGATCCGCGAGCAGCACTATGTCCGCACCCTGCTTGGTCGCCGCGTTGACGGCATCATCGTGACCGGCCGGCGCGCCGACCCTCGCGCGCCGATCGCCGCGAATCTCCCGGTCCCCGTGGTCTACGCGATGACCCAGTCGACCGATCCAGACGACTGCTCCGTGGCGCCGGACGACGAGGCCGGCGGACGGATGGCGATGGCGCACCTGCTTGCCACCGGCCGGACCCGGATCGGCCACATCACCGGACCGGAACGATTCCTGGCCGCGCGGCTCCGCGCGCGCGGCGCCAGCGACGTGCTCGACGACGCCGGGCACGCGCTGGTCGCACCGGGCACGCTCTACGGCGAGTGGCGCGAGGAGTGGGGCCGCCAGGCCACGCACATCCTGCTTCGCATGAATGCCGATCTGGACGCGATCTTCTGCGGCTCCGACCAGATCGCGCGCGGCGTGTCGGATGCGCTGCGCGAGAGCGGTCGGCGTGTGCCGGAGGACGTGGCGTTGGTCGGGTACGACAACTGGGAGGTGGTGGCGGGCGCCTGCCGCCCACCGCTGACCACGGTCGACATGAACCTTCCGCAGCTGGGCCGCTACGCGGCGGCGAAACTGCTCGCTGCGATCGACGGCCAACCCGCGCACGGCCTTCACACGCTGCCGTGCCAGCTGGTGATCCGCGAGTCGACCCGGGCCGCCGCGGCGGTGCGGCGGGGCGTGCCACCGACGCGCTCCGGAAATATTTCCGAGGTTTCCGCGGCCGCCGTGCCGGCCACTCCCAACAGGTAGTTCGCCAGTTAGCCAGGCAGCTCCGCAACCACCACAGGTACCCGCGATGTCGCGGCCATGACCCTTTCCGCGGTACGCCGGCCGGCGGACGCGTCGGTATGGTCATCACATGACGCCACGAGTCGACTACCTGATGTCCGCGACGCTGTTCCTGTCACCGCAGCTCACCGATGACCGCATCTACTTCATCTCGGACCTGTCCGGCCGGCTGAGCCTCTGGGCGATGGACGCCGGCGGCAGCGTGCCGGAGCGGATCCTCCCGGCCGACGTCGCGATGATGACGCCCGAGTTGCTCGGCGGTGAGTCGTTCGTGGCGCTGCCCGGTCTCGGGAAGATCATCGTGATGCTGGACAAGAACGGCGACGAGAACATGCAGCCGTGCGTCGTACCGCTGTCCGGCGGCGATCCGGAGCCGCTGTTCGGCGACCGCTTCACCGGCCAACAGGTCAACCTCGTGGCCCTGGACCCGGACGGTCGCGGCCGGCTGTTCGTCGACCCACGGACCCGTCCCGAACTCGAGGCGTACGAGTTCGATCTGACCCAGCCCGGCGGCGGCCTCAACTTGCTCGGCTCGTCGAAATACGGCTACTTCCCGAGCGGCCGGGACGAGTCCGGCGACCGATTCGTCATCGTCGACCAGTACCTTCCGCGGGACACCACGTTGTGGCTGTGGGAGCGCGCGACCGGGCAGCGTCGGCTGTTGCGTGGTACGCCGATCGAGGATCGTACCGGTGCCGAGCCGCCGCTTCGCGAGGGCATGGGCAACGGGTGGTTCGTTGGCGACGACGGCCTGCTCGTCGAGTCGTTCGCGTTCGACGACCTCGGCGGTCTCGCGTGGCTGTCGCTTGCCGCCCCCGATCAGCTCAGCCCGGTCGCGATCACCGGTCTACGGCACAGCGGCCGCGGCGAGTTCACCGACGCACGTCACCTGGCCGGCGACCGTTACGCGCTGAGCTACAACGTCGACGGTGTGTCGTGGGGATACGGCGCCCGCTTCGATGCCGCCACCGGCCGGATGTCGGTCGAGGACGTCCTGTTCGGCGCCGGCGCGCTGGGCAACGGGGTCGTGTCGCATTTCCACTACGACGAGGACACCGATCGCTACGCCGTCGCGTACTCGTCCGCGGCAACGCCCGCGCAGCTTGCCGTGCTCGGCGCGCCGGACGGCGCCGGCGTGCGTACGGCCACCCTCGTAACGCGGAACCGAGTTGTGGGCGTCGACCCGGACATGCTCGGCGCCGGCGAGGATGCGTCGTTCACGAGTCACGACGGGCTGCGCGTGTCGGCGCGGCTCTACCTGCCGTCGGACGGTCTCGGGTACGTCGGACCGCGACCCGTCGTCTACTACATCCACGGCGGCCCGCAGGGCCAGGAACGACCCGACTTCACGTGGTTCTCGATGCCGCTCATCCAATACCTGACGCTGCGCGGGTTCGCGGTGTTCGTACCGAACGCGCGCGGCTCCACGGGCTACGGCCAGGACTACATGTCCCGGGTGGACCGGGACTGGGGTGGGCAGGACCGGCTGGATCACGTCGCGGGCGTCGCGCATTTGCGCAAGGACTCCCGGCTCGATGCCGATCGGATCGGCGTGATGGGTCGGTCGTACGGCGGATTCATGACGCTGACGCTGGCCGGCCGCCATCCGGAGTTGTGGTCGGCAGCGATCGACATGTTCGGGCCGTACGACCTCCCGGTCTGGGTCACGCGCCTGCCGGAGGCCTGGCAAACGTACTTCCACTTGGCGCTCGGCCATCCGGACCGGGATCGCGACGAGCTTGTCGCCCGGTCGCCGCGCACATACCTGCACGACCTGGCCTGCCCGATGATGGTGATCCAGGGCGCCAACGACCCGCGTGTTACCAAGGCCGACTCCGACGATCTCGTCGACGAGCTGCGCGGCAAGGGCAAGCAGATCGACTACCTGGTGTTCGAGGACGAAGGCCACGACGTCACGAAGACCGTCAACAAGGTGCGGTGCTACGAGGCGATCACGAACTTCATGGCCGCCCAACTTCACCCCGGCGAGGCCGGCGAGATGGGGTGAATCCGGCGAGTCGTGCGCTCACCCGACCGACGTGAATCACCACGGTGGATTACTGATCGGGCAGGACCTATGTTCACTCTGTGACCGCCCCCGACGCTGGCCTGCCGACCTGCGAGTGCTGCCGACTGCCGCAGCACGCGCACCGCGACATGTACGGCATCCGTTCGCCGTTGTGCACCGAGTGCGAACAGCACCGCGGCGACGCGCCGCCGGCTCGACTGCGCCGCGCGGAGTCGCATGAGCAAATGTTGCGCGAGCGACTCGCGCACTACCGCGACTATGCCGAGCGCATGTGGCTGCTGGCCGACGAGGCCAAACAGCAGGCCGCCGGCGCGGTGGCCGGTCGCGACGGACTCGCCGCACGGGTGGTGCGCGACGCTGCGACGGAACGACGACACACCTGCGCGTTGCACGCGATCGCGTTCGATCCGGCGGTGCGCGAGTGGGCGACGGGTCTCGGCCAGTCGGACTTCCGACGCTAGCGGACTCGGTCCGGCGCTACCGGGCTGTCGGTCCGGCGCTACCGGGCTACCGGGCTGTCGGTCCGGCGCTCGCGGCGTGTCGCCGGATCGCGGGTCAGCGGATCACGAACGCGAAGATCACCGCCACCACGATCGCGAGATCGAGGCCGCGGACGACTTGTGTGATCAACCCGACGGGTACCAGGCCGAACGGCGTGACGAGCCACGCGGAGTCGTACACCATCGGCGGGCGGGTCGCCGCACGGACCACGGACAGCACGAGGCCGGCGGCCATCAGCAGGTCGAGCGGCAGCGGATAGGTCCGGCCCGCCCAGGCGGTCGCCACGACGTACGCCACCGCGGCGACCGCCGGCGTGACCAGGTGCACGCCGCGAAGCCAGCCGTCGGTGCGTCCGAGGCTGCGTCGCAGTGCCGCCGACCGTGACACGATCCGCAGCCCGCCGGCCATGCCGTTGACCGCGACATATCCGGCTAGCACTCGGACCAGCGTCACCGGCACCGGCGTCAGCACGATCGCGCACACGTACGGCAACCCGACCAGCGCCGCGAACACCACGAGAACCGTGGCGTGGCGGGACAGTCGGCGCTTCTCGGCCACCAGCATCGCCGTGATCGGACCCGGCGCGACGAGGCGACGCCGTCGTACCCGCCCGATCCGGCGCAGCCGCCGCGCCTCGACGAAGCCGAACAGGAACGAGGGATCCATCGACGTGGTGGCCGCCATCGCGGAGTTGGCGAGCGCGGCGCCGGCGGTGAGCGACGCGCGGTCGAGCGACCCGGCGGCCCGGATCCCACGCGTGGCCGAGACAATCGCGATCGTCACCGCGGCCAGCACAATCACGCCACCCACGGCGCCGGCGACCGTGGCACCGACGTGAAGGCCGCCGGTGCGCGACCCGTTTGCCGCGATGGCACCGGCCGCGACGAGTGCGCCCGCGCCGAGCAGTAGCCGTCCGACGGCGCGCGGCCAGTCGGGCAGCGGTCGCACGGCATCGGCGGCCTGTCCGGCCAGGAGCGCCATGGCAAGCCCGAGCAACGCGAGCGCACCGGTCGCGACGACAAGCGCACCGGAGGCCGGCACCACCGGAAGCGCCAGCCGGAGACCGACGCCGGCCAGCGCGAGCCCGCCGAACGCGCCGACGGCCGTCGCCGCCACCGCCAATCCGACCACTCGGGGTCGCAGCCACCGCGCTCGATCACCAGGGGTGGCAAGCAACCACGCTTGTCCGGCCGGGCCGGCGTACACCGGGCCGACGGCACGCAGCACGAGCGTGACCGTACCGGCGGCGAGCAGCACGGCGGCGGCACGGAGGCAGGTCGCCGCGAGCGGGGGTACGTCACCGACGCGGAGCGCGCCGACCGGCACCCGGTGCACCGAACTCGCCACGAGTCCGACGACGACGATGAGCGCGAGGACGATGACGTACACGTCGCCGGCGCGATCGGCCCACTGGCCGTGGCGATGGCCGCGACGGAGTCGGCGCAATCGGCGGCGGACCAATGTCGGTGTCGGGCACCCGGCCGCCGGCGACGCCTCAGCGTTCAAGGTCGACCCGTACGTCGGCCACTCGCGAGACGATGTCGTCGTCGTGCGACGCGAACAGGACGGCGGTGCCGGCCGCCTTCTCGGCAAGCAGCTTGTCGACCAGCCATCGCCGGCCGTCGGTGTCGAGTCGTTGCTCCGGCTCGTCCAGCACGAGCAGTCGACGGGGCCGCACGAAGCAGCTGGCGAGCGCCAGTCGACGGCGTTGACCGCTGGACAGCGTCGGCGGCAATTGGTCGCGTACGCCATCGAGGCCGAGGTCCACGATGACCGCGTCCACCGCGTCCACGTCCGGCGCGCCATGGGCGTACGCGAGCAGGCCCAGGTGCTCCGCGACCGACAGATCCGGAAAGAACTCGAGATCATCGAGGGCGGCCGCGACGGACGCGCGTACCCACGGGTCGGTCTCCGACATCCGCCGCCCGGCGAAGCTGACGTGTCCCGCGTCGGCGCGGTCCGCGCCCACGACGCACCGCAACAGCGTCGTCTTGCCGGAGCCGTTCGGTCCGACGACCGCGACCGCTTCGCCGCCTGACACGGTGAACGTCACATCGTCCACAATGACCACGCCGCCGAACTCGCGTCGTACGCCGGACACCGCCAGCAGCGTGGTCTCGGGCAACGCGAACTCCTCTCCAGGCCGGCGGCGCGCGCGCCGCACTGGATGGTACCGGTGCTCCCACCGGCCGATCCGACCGCGGCGTGGCGCCGGGGATATTCGGTTGACCGTCGACGCCGCCAGCGCCAGCATGGGGCACCGGCGACGCCCGAGCGGCTGCCGACATGAGAGGAGGCGAAACATGTCTGTCCTGTCCCGAAACGCTGCTTCGAAAGGCCACCAGACTTGTCGTTTCCTCGTTCCTTCCAGTGCGATCACTGCGGCGTAGACGTCTCGCTCGACGCACCAGGCACGTCGCACCGCAACCACTGCCCCAACTGCCTCTGGTCGCGCCATCTCGACCGGAATGTGCCCGGCGACCGCAAGGCCGAATGCCCTGGCGGGATGGAGCCCATCGCCGTCACCGTGCGCGGCGAGCGCCGCTGGATGCTCGTACACAGATGCACGCGCTGCGGCCGGCTGCGACTCAACCGCACCGCCTCGGATGACAACGTGTTGCTGCTGATGCAGATTGCCGCGATGCCGCTGAGCATGCCACCGCATCCGTACGCGGTGACCGGCGCTCGCGACCGCGACGGCTAGCCGGGCAACGCAACCCACTCCGGTATGCCGTGCAGCGGATCGTCGCCGACAGTCGTCCAGGATGTAGTCGGCGCACGACTACGGCTGGAGGATCGATGGCGGAGGATGATGCGTTCGTCGAATTCGTACGCTCGCGATCGGCTTCCCTTTACCGCTATGCGTATCTACTCGCGGGCAACCCGCATGACGCCGACGATCTCGTGCAGGAGGCACTCATCCGGCTGCGTTCCGCGTGGCCACGGGTACGGCGGCAGGACGATCCGATCGGGTACACCCGGGCGACCATCGCACGCCTGCACGTGAGCGCCTGGCGACGGCGCCGCCGCGAGTCAGTCGTCGCCGAGGTGCCCGAGACCGCCTTCGACGAATCCGGATTCCATGACGCCGCGCGGCGGACCGCCCTCTCGAAGGCGCTCGCTGCGCTGCCGCCCCGCCAGCGCGCCGTCATCGTGCTGCGCTTCTACGAGGAGCAGACCGAGGAAGAGATCGCGGCGATCCTCGGCATCTCGCGCGGCACGGTGCGTTCTCAGGCCGCCCGCGCGTTCGCCAAGCTCCGGGCGACGCCTCAGCTGGAACTCTTACGGGGAGGAACAACGTGATCGACTACGACGTGCTGGCGCAGGATCTCCGATCCATCGCCGAATCCGCGCCGTCCGGACCGCC
>DASTMZ010000227.1:0-11588 GCA_035713725.1 Micromonosporaceae bacterium | reverse complement strand
GTGCACGAACGTCGGCCCGACGAGGCACCGCGGCCGGCCGGCCTCACCGACGTACACGTTCCGCTCGACGGTACGGACGACGACGACTTCTGGGCACCACTGCGCGAGAACGGGCATTGGGGCACGGTGCTCTACTACCGGCCGTACCTGTTGCGATTCCCGCACCGGGTGGCGGCCGCCGTGCGAGCGTTCGCAGATGCGCCGCCGGGCGGCGTACTCGTCCATTGTGGACGTGGCCGCGACCGTACCGGCATGGTCTGCATGCTCTTGCTGTCACTGGCCGGCGTGCGCGCCGCGGACATCGCCGACGACTACGCGCGCAGTGACAGCGAACGCGTCATGCGCATCCGGCGCGGCCTCGGCCATCCCGACGACAACACGCAAGTGGAGCGGATCTACCGCGACGCTGGGACATCCTCGACCGACGCAGTCGCGGACATCGTCGCCTGGTTGGACCCGCGGGCCATCCTGACCGCCGGCGGACTCAGCGAACCCGATCTCGAGCGCGCCACCGCCCGTTTCCTCGCCTAACAGTGCGCCACGCCCACTCTCTCGCCACCACGCCCAGGGTAGGTGCGCCGACCGAAGGTCCAGGCGCTTTGGCTAGTAAGAGTTTGGCGATCCGTGCAGTGGGGCATTAATTCGTCGAGAAGCTCCACTTCATGTGAAAGGTGACGACCGTGCATCTGACCGTTGCGGGCATCATCATCGGCATCATCGTTGGCGCCGTCATTGGGTTGCTTGGCCGGCTCGTGCTGCCCGGCCGGCAGAACATCGGAATGGTCGCCACAATCCTGGTCGGCATCGTCGCGGCCTTCGTCGGCACCCTGATCGCCGGTGCGCTCGGCGTGCGGCATACCGCCGGGATCGATTGGATTCAGCTCATCATTCAGGTCGCGTTGGCGGCGATCGGCGTGGCGCTCGTGTCGGGTGGCACACGCCGCGGTTATCGCCGACGCATCTAGGCGGCTTCGGTCGCCGTGACGCATCGGGTTGCCACGGCCCGAACGCGTCAAAGTGTGGGGCCCGCCTCGGCGGGCCCCACACTCATGTCCGACCGCGACCGCAGGCTCCACATTCGTGTCCGACCGCCACTTCAGGCTCCACATGCATGTCCAACCGCGACCGAGGCAACCCTCGCTGTTCTGCCAATCCGCACACTTCGATGCGATCGGGACAGCGCGCCGCTGGCGCACCGACTTACCCTGGCGCTACGACCGGTAGCAGCGGCGCCAGCACGTCAATGCGATCGAAGGAACTGCGCGATGCGACTCGGACCTTGCGCTGCCCTCGTCGCGATCGTCTTAGGGATCGCGGCGTGCACGTCGCCGCCGCGTCCCCGAACCGCATCCACGCCGCCGCCGGTGAGCGCGTTCTCGCCCGCTCCGGAGTCCCCTTCTCCGACATCATCCACCGCGCAGGTCACCGCCTGGGTGGACGCCGCAACCCTGTCCCCGCTGACGGTCGGCGCACCGCAGCCGGTCCAGGAGTCGCACGGCCCCGCGGATGTCTTTGTCGACTGCAACAAGAAGATCGCCGCCGACGCGACCGTCGTCTACGCGCATCACTGGATATGGGTCGGCAACAAGGTGCCCTTTGTCGACCACGCCGTGTTCGCCTATCCCGGTCCGGCGGCCCAAGTTGTCAAGCAGATCAAGGCCCGAGCCACCTCGTGCAAGTCGTACGACCGCAACGAACTCGGCGCCGGCAAGACAACCGTGCAATTCGTTGGCGCGTACGCGTTCCAGCCGCTGGCCGGTATCGACAGCGAGTACGCGTTCTGTGAGAAGGACACCACCGTCCCGCCCGCATCTCAGCAGGGCCAAGTAGCGAACGTGTCCTACTTCTGCACGGCGGCGTTCAGCCGAGGAAACGTGCTCGCGACCGTACGCGTGTCGGGCGAACAACCGACCGTCGCCTCCGCGCACGCCGCGCTCGCACCGGTCCTTCCGCTGTGCGAGAAGGCGTTGATCGGCGCCGTTCCGGCACGCTAGCCGCGGATCTCGGATCCCAGTGCCGAGTCATCCGCAAAAGTCGGCCGCGCCGCGGTCCGGGTCAAGCGGGCACGCGCAGGCCATTGACCGGGGTCAGCGGAAGCAGCTTGCGGCCCGTCGGACCGATCTGGATCTCGGTATCCATGCTCGGGCACACGCCGCAGTCGAAGCACGGCGTCCAGCGGCAGTCGTCCTGCTCGAACTCGGCGACCGAGTCCTGCCAGTCCTTCCAGAGCCATTCCTTGTCGAGTCCGGAGTCGAGGTGGTCCCACGGCAGGACCTCGGGTTCGCTGCGCTCGCGCGTGGTAAACCAGTCCAGGTCCACGCCGAAGCGTGGCAACTCGGCGGTCGCCGCTTCGATCCAGCGCTGGTACGAGAAATGCTCGCTCCAGCCGTCGAACCGACCGCCGTCCGTCCACACGCGACGGATGACCGCACCGACCCGGCGATCGCCACGCGACAGCAGCCCTTCGATCAGCGACGGCTGACCGTCGTGATATCGGTAGCCGATCGCCCGGCCGAGCCCGCGGTCGGAGTTGATCGCATCCTTCAGCAGCTTGAGCCGACGGTCGATGGTCTCCGGCGTGGCCATCGACGCCCATTGGAACGGCGTGTGCGGCTTGGGTACGAAGCCGCCGATCGACACCGTGCAGCGGATGTCACGTGATCCGGTCGCCGACCGGCCGGCCTTGATGACCTCGTGCGCGAGCCGAGCGATCTGGACAACATCCTCGTCGGTCTCGGTCGGCAGGCCGCACATGAAGTAGAGCTTCACCTGGCGCCAACCGTTCGTGTACGCCGCCACCACCGTACGGATCAGGTCTTCTTCGCTGACCATCTTGTTGATGACGCGCCGGATGCGTTCCGAGCCGCCCTCCGGCGCGAACGTCAAACCGGTGCGCCGCCCGTTGCGCGACAACTCCTTCGCGAGGTCGACATTGAACGCGTCGACCCGCGTGGACGGCAGCGAGAGTGAGACGTTCGTGCCGTCGTATTGGTCGGCCAGTCCGGAGCACATGTCACCGATCTCGGAGTGGTCGGCGGACGACAGTGACAGCAGGCCGACCTCGGAGAAGCCGGAGAACTCCAGGCCGTCGCGCACCATCTGACCGACCGTCGTGATGGAGCGTTCGCGTACCGGGCGCGTGATCATGCCGGCCTGGCAGAACCGGCAGCCACGGGTACAGCCGCGGAAGATCTCCACCGCGTAGCGCTCGTGTACGGTCTCGGCAAGCGGTACGAGCGGCTTGCGCGGGTACGGCCACGCGTCGAGGTCCATCGTGGTGCGCTTGCGGACCCGGAACGGCACACCCGGCCGGTTCGGTAGGACGCGCTGGATCCGTCCGTCCGGCAGGTAGTCGACGTCGTAGAAACGTGGCACGTAAACGCTTTCCGTCCGGGCGAGCCGCATGAGCAACTCGTCGCGGCCGCCTGGGCGTCCGTCAGCCTTCCAATCGCGCACGATCCCGGTGATCTCCAGCACCGCCTCTTCGCCGTCGCCGAGCACCGCCGCGTCGATGAAGTCGGCGATCGGCTCCGGGTTGAACGCGGCATGACCACCGGCCACCACAATCGGGTGCTCGTCGGTGCGGTCGCGCGCGTCCAGCGGAATGAACGCGAGGTCGAGTGCGGTGAGCAGGTTTGTGTAGCCAAGTTCGGTGGCGAACGACACACCGAACAGATCGAAGGCACCGACCGGACGATGCGCGTCCACGGTGAACTGTGAGACGCCGTGCTCGCGCATCAGCCGCTCGAGATCCGGCCAGACCGCGTACGTTCGCTCGGCCAGCACGTCGGGCTGCTCGTTGAGGACCTCGTAGAGGATCTGTACGCCTTGGTTCGGCAGCCCGACCTCGTACGCGTCCGGGTACATCAGCGCCCACCGTACGGTCGCCGTGTCCCAGTCCTTGACCACCGCGCCAAGCTCGCCACCGACGTACTGGATCGGCTTGCTCACCTGCGGCAGCAGCGGCTCGAGGCGTGGATAGACGGACTCAACGGTCATCGACGGATCCTCCTGGGTCAACCACTCAGGTTACCCCGGCCGCCGTCTTGGCCTGGATGATCCACTGCGCCGGACGTTTTCCGTCACTGGAACGGCGGAAATCGTCCGACCTAGCGGATCATGGTTGCCGACGGCCGGCCGTTACGCCTGAGTAGCATTCGGCTGTGACGACTGAAGCGACGCCGACGCACGCTGCTCCCCCATTGTCGGAACGCCTCGCGGCTTGGCGCTACGCGTTCCGGACCACCAATCCGCCGGAGCAGGGCGTGGTGGACGGTGTCACACGATGGCTGGTGGTCACGCGCGCCGGAGTCCTGCCGCTGACCGTGTTCTCCGGGCTGATCGCGCTGCTGCTCGCGGCCGTCGCCGATCCTCCGGCCGGCAGCTACGCGGCGCTGCACGGCATCGACTGGCTCGGGCTCACGCTCGCCATCGTCGGCATCGTCGTCGCCCACCTCGCGAACAACATGATGAACGATCTCGCCGACACCGAGATCGGCAGCGACACCGCGGACTACCCCCGGGCGCTGTATGCGCCGCATCCGATCCTCGCCGGCCTCGTCACCCGCAAACAGCTGATCGTCGCGATCCTCGCTGCCAACGTCATCGATCTCGCGATTTTGATCGTGCTGGCGGCACGCCACGGCTGGCCGATCGTGTTCTACGCGCTCGCCGGGCTGCTGTTGTCCTACGCGTATACCGCGCCGCCGCTCCGCCTGAAGAAATACGGCCTCGGCGAGCTCGACGTGCTCATCACCTGGGGTCCGCTGATGATCGGCGGCGTGTACTACGCCGGGCTCGGCACCGTCGACTGGCGACTGAACCTCGCCGCGCTGACCTATGCCCTGCTGCCCACGACCGTGTTGATGGGCAAGCACATCGACAAGATCCCGTACGACAAGCCGATCGGCACGCACACGTTGCCGGTCTTGCTCGGCGAGGGCCGCGCCAAGGCCGTCACGCAGGCCATGCTGATCGCCTACTACGTCGGCGTGGTGGTCAGCGTCATTGTCGGTGCGATGCCCTGGCCGGCGCTGCTCACACTCGCCGCCATTCCGCTGTCACTGTGGGGCACATTAAAGGCGTTCGCGCAGCCCAAGCCGACCGAGGCGCCGCCGGAGGACGTGGTGTGGCCGTTGTGGTGGGCGCCGGTGGCGTTCGTGCATATGCGGCGGGCGGGGGCGCTGTTGGTTCTGGGTCTGCTTGTGGGGGTCATCGTTCACGCGGTCTGAGGTTGCGGTTCGGGGCGGGGGCACATATCCGACGCGGTTGCGGTCCGAACGCCACGGTGGGCTTAGGGCTTTCGTGGGTACGTGGTACCGAGAACGGTTACGTGACGGCCGGCGCCAGGTGGTGGGCGGAGGAGGATGTAGGGCGTGACGGTGCGGGCGAACAGGATGGCGGACAGCGGCGACCGCGGGCCTGGGCCGCGGGTGGCCGTGGTGGGGCTGGGCGCGGCGGGACTCGCGGCGGCATGGTCGGCCGCCCAACGCGGCTGCCACGTCATCGGATACGACCAGGCCGACCTCGACAATCAACCGGCCAGCTCGGGCGGCCGCGGGAAGATCATCCGGTTCGGGTACGACGATCCGTTCTACGCCAACCTCATGCTCGACACGTTGCCACGGTGGGAGGCACTCGGACGGCAGACCGGGCGTACGTTGATGCGGCGCGACGGCGGTCTACACCTCGGCGAGCCGGACGACGTCGCCACGGTGGCCGGTGCGATCCGGAGCGCCGGGCAGCCGTACGACCTCGTCGAGCATGGCGACCCGCGGCTGGACGCGTTCGGCATCGCGCTCGCACCCGGTGCCACCGCGGTGTACGAGCCGAGCGCCGGAATCATGGACACCACGCAGACGCGCATGGCACTCGCCGAGGCGGCCACCGCGGCCGGCGCCGTGCTTCGTGACCACACCGAAGTGACCGACGTCGCGCCGACCGGGGCCGGGCTCCGCATCCGTACCCACGAAGGTATCGACGATTTTGACCGGGTGATCGTGGCCGGCGGACCGTGGGCGTTCCGGCTCGTGCCGGACGCGGCCACCGCATTCGACATCACGCGGCGCTTCCAGCTTGTCTGGCGGACCGACGCCCCGCTCGGCGACGGTCGGGCTCGTCCGTGGATGGACTACGCCGGCGCTGGGTACTACGGAATGATCAATGTTGCGACCGCCGACGGCGGCGCGATCCACATCGCTGGTCTCCATCAGCACGACCGCGAGCAGCATGTCGCCGACCCGAGCGAACCGGACGACCCAACCTTCCGTGCGGCGTCGGTCACGGAAGTCGGCGACGTGGTCGCTACACGGTTCGGCCTGCCGGCCCAGCCGGACGTGGTCGATGTACGCGCCTGCCACTACACGTCAACCGAGACCACTGACTTCGTCATCGACGGGTGCCCGGGCCTGCCCGGCGCCGTGCTGCTGTCCGCATGCTCCGGGCACGGGTTCAAGTTCACGATCACAACCGGCGCGTACGCGGCCGCGCTCGCCGTCGATGGGCACCTGCCGCATCCCGAGCGGTTCCGGCTCGGCCTCGCGAGTCGGACCTGATGAAGCGTGGAAAACGTCCGGTGCCAGGACATAGGGTGAGGCACCGGTCTTCGGCGACGGGATGGTGGCGAGACTTCTGTGACACCGATCTACGCGTTCGGCAAGCTGACCGTCGGCACGTTCATGAAGTACGGGTATAGCCCGCACGTCGAAGGACTGTCGAACGTTCCGAGCGTCGGTGGCGCGATTCTCGCCGCAAACCACCTCTCCGTTGCCGACCAGTTGTTCCTCGGCGCCGTCGTCGGCCGCCAGGTGCACTACTGGGCCAAGGAGGACTACTTCCACCTGCCCGGCATCAAGGGCAAGGCGATGGCCGTCCTGATGCACGGGCTGGGCACCATCCCCGTACACCGCGAGGGCGGCCGGGCCGCGCTGAACGCGCTCGACGATGCCGTACCGGTGCTGCGGTCCGGCGAACTGGTTGGCATCTTCCCGGAAGGCACGCGGTCACCGGACGGTCGGCTCTACCGTGGGCGCACCGGAGTGGCGCGCCTCGCCATGCAAGCCAACGTGCCGGTCGTGCCGGTGGGCATCCTCGGCACCGAGAAGGTGCAGCCGAAGGGTCACTCGATCCCGCGAGTTGGCGTCCTCGGCCGCTCGGGGGTTGTGATGCGATTCGGCAAACCACTGGACTTCTCGGATCGGGACGACGAAATGTCCACGATGCGCGCGATCACCGACGAGATCATGCAGGAGATTCAGAAGCTGACCGGTCAGAAGTACACCGGACGCTACGCGCGCACGTCCAAGGCTGAGAAGGCAGAGAAGCCGGACAAGTCGGCGGCAACGACGGACGCGGACTCACCCGCGTAGCCGCCTGGCGGACTATACCTTCCGCCGAGTCATGATCCACCACAGGGTGGAATCGCGACCGAATTACAGCCACGATTCCACCCCGCAGTGGATCGTCAAACCCGATCCGGCGCTCAGACCGCCGTCACGCGTACCCAGATCGTCATGCCGTCGCCGACCTCGCCCGCGAACGCGGCGCCGTCGCCGACCGGGCCGTCGCCCGCCGGCCGCTCCGGCACCGACCCGAACTCGATCGACGTCGCGAGCGTCTCACGCTGGACGAAGTCCGCGAACGCCTGGACGGCGGCGGTCACCTCAGGGGACGCGTCGATGACCAGCGTGATGCGGTCGGACACGTTCAGGTCGGCTTCGCGGCGGGCCTGCTGCACGACGCGTACCACGTCGCGAGCCAAGCCTTCTGCCTGCAACTCCGGCGTCACCTGGGTATCGAGCATCACGACACCCTCGCCGCCGGGCAGCGAAGCGGAATGTTCCGGATCGGCGGCCACCAGCTTCAGCTCGTACTCGCCGTCATGAAGCTCGACGCCGCCGGCGGTGACCACGCCGCTGCCCGACACCGTCCAGTCACCGGCCTTGACTGCCCGGATCACGCCCTGGACCGCGCCGCCGAGGCGGGGACCCAGCTCGCGAGGCACTAGCGACAGCACCCGCTGGCAGTACGCCGCCACCGCATCGGTCAGCTCGACCTCCTTCACGTTCACCTCATCGGCGATCAGGTCGACGAACGGTTCGAGAGCGGTCGCGTTCGCGGTTGCCACGGTCAGCTTCGGCAGCGGCAGGCGTACCCGCAACCCACGCGCCTTGCGCAGGGACAGCGCCGCGGAGCAGACCTCCCGCGTGTCGTCCATGGTGGCCACCAACGCGTGATCGGCAGGCAGCGCCTCAGCGGCTGGCCAATCGGTGAGGTGCACCGACCGGCCACCGGTCAGACCGCGCCACATCTCCTCCGCCGCCATCGGCGCGAGCGGCGCCATCACCCGGGTGACCGTCTCCAGAACCGTGTAGAGCGTGTCGAACGCGTCGCGATCGCCGGCCCAGAACCGGTCGCGCGACCGTCGCACGTACCAGTTCGTGAGCGCGTCCAGGAAGCCGCGTACGGCGGCGCACGCACCGGTGATGTCGTTGCTGTCCAACCGGTTCGTGACTGCTTCCACCAGCTCGCGGGTCTTGGCAAGTACGTAACGGTCGAGCACGTGCGACGAATCCGTCCGCGCTACCGCGTCGTGCGACTCCGCGTTGGCGTAAAGCGTGAAGAAGGAATACACGTTCCACAGCGGCAGCAGCACGTGGCGCACCGAGTCGCGGATGCCCGTCTCGCTGACCGCCATGTCGCCGCCGCGCAGCAGCGGCGACGCCATCAGCGTCCACCGCATCGCGTCCGAGCCATAGCGGTCGAACATCTCGTAGACGTCCGGATAGTTGCGCAGGCTCTTGGACATCTTGCGGCCGTCCTCGCCCAGCACGATGCCGTGCACGATGGCGCTCGAGAACGCCGGCCGGTCGAACAGCGCAGTGGCCAGCACGTGCATGGTGTAGAACCAGCCCCGGACCTGGCCGATGTATTCGACGATGAAGTCGCCCGGGTAGTGGTTCTCGAACCACTCGGCGTTTTCGAACGGGTAGTGCACCTGCGCGTACGGCATCGACCCGGACTCGAACCAGCAGTCCAGCACCTCCGGCACGCGACGCATGGTGGAGCGACCCGTAGGGTCGTCCGGGTTCGGCCGCGTCAGTTCGTCGATGCCGGGCCGGTGCAAGTCGGTGACCTTAGCCCCGCCGTGCCCACCGCTTCGGGCCGCAAGCGGCCCGACGTGCCCACCGCTTCGGGCCGCAAGCGGCCCGCCGTGCCCACCGCTTCGGGCCGCAAGCGGCCCGAAGTCCTTCTCCAGGTCTGCGAGCGATCCGTACACGTCGACACGCGGGTACTGCGGATCGTCGGACTTCCAGACCGGGATCGGCGAGCCCCAGAACCGGTTCCGACTGATCGACCAGTCGCGTGCGTTCGCGAGCCACTTGCCGAACGACCCGTCTCGGATGTGCTCCGGCGTCCAGTCGATCTGCTGGTTCAACTCGAGCATCCGGTCCTTGAAGCGCGTCACCGCGACGAACCACGACGACACCGCCTTGTAGATGAGCGGTGTGTCGCAGCGCCAGCAGTGCGGATACGAGTGCGTGTAGCTTTCGTGCCGGTAAACCACGCCGTCGCGGGCCTTCAGGTCGCGGACGATCGCCTTGTTCGCCTCGAAGACCTGCATCCCTTGGTACGCCGGGACCAGCGACGTAAAGCGCGCGCGATCGTCGACCGTGACCACAGTCGGTATGCCGGCCGCGAGGCATGCGTTCTGGTCGTCTTCGCCGAACGCCGGTGCCATGTGCACAGCGCCGGTGCCGTCCTCGGTCGACACGAAATCGCCACCCAGCACACGGAAGGCGTGTGGAGTGTCGGCGAGGAAGTCGAACAACGGCTCGTACGAGCGACCGACCAGTTCGGTGCCCTTGACCGTACCCACCGGCTGGTAGTCGGCGAGTTCCTTGGCGTACGCGCCGACGCGTGACGCACCGACTATCACCCGGTCGCCGGCGTGCTCCAGCACTGCGTAGTCGATGTCGGGTCCCACGGCGACGGCGAGGTTCGACGGCAATGTCCACGGCGTCGTCGTCCACACGAGCAGTTTCTCGCCGGTCGACAGGCGCAGCCCGACGGTGAGCGCGGGATCCTGGCGGTCGGCGTAGACGTCGTCCATCCGGGTCTCGGTGTTCGACAACGGCGTTTCGCAACGCCAGCAATAGGCCAGTACGCTGAAGCCCTCGTACACGAAACCCTTGTCGTAGAGGGACTTGAACGCCCACATGACGCTTTCCATGTAGTCGTTGTCGAGCGTCTTGTAGTCGTTGACGAAGTCGACCCATCGCGCCTGGCGCGTGACGTAGCGCTCCCAGTCCTTGGTGTATTGCAGCACCGACGCGCGGCACGCATCGTTGAACTGCTGCATGCCGAGATCGAGGATCTCCTGCTTCGTCGTGATGCCAAGCTGTTTCTCGGTCTCCGTCTCGGCCGGCAGGCCGTGGCAGTCCCAGCCGAACCGTCGTTCCACCCGCCGGCCAAGCATGGTCTGGTAGCGCGGCACGAGATCCTTGACGTACCCGGTCAGCAAGTGGCCGTAGTGCGGCAAGCCATTGGCGAACGGCGGGCCGTCGTAGAAGACGAACTCGTTGGCGCCCTTCGGCCCAGCGTCACGCGCGTTGATGCTCGCTTGGAACGTCTTGTCGCCGGCCCAATAGTCCAGGACGTCACGTTCGATCGCCGGCAGCGACGGGTTGGCGGTGACGCCGACGCCGGGCCGGTGCTTCGGGTACATCTGAGCGGGTCTCCTCGCTAGGCTCTCGTGGAACTCGTCGTCGCCTGGTCCGTCGCGTCCGGGGTCGGATGCGTCGGCGGTGCGAGGACGAGCACGGATGCCCGCGGTACCACCCCGCTTGGCGCGCCGACAGCTGCGCTGCGGCACACCCGCTCATTGGTGTGCGGCTGTGACGGGCCTACCCGTCCGGTTCTACTGAGGCCCGGCGTCGCCGTGCCCGTTCTTCCGGAGGCTCACCGGTGATGGCCGGGTCGATGCCTGTGCGGACCAGCGTACCGGACAATACGCACGCAAGTCGCGCGAGATTCCCGTGCCGGAACACCGGACCGTAAGGTGTACGGAGTGTAGCGGTGGAAGATCGCCGCGCGTGACGACGAAAAGAGGGCGGGTGGGCATCCGGGGCCGGCTGCTGGCCAACGCGGCCGCGGTCGGGCTGAACGCGCTCGCGGCCGCGGCCTTCGTGCTGCTCGCCGTCACGTCGGCCCGCACCGCCGGTTACGTAGTTGCCGGTATTGCGCTCGCCGGCGTGGCGGTGCTCGGCATTGCGCCGTCGCGGGCGATGTCGGTCGTCGCGGCCGGACGGCCGGCCGTCGTCGGTGATCGCCTTGTCGCGATGCTCGTGCCACAGGTGCTGCTCGCCGCGGGGTTGCTGGTCGCACTGCACGCGGCGGTACCAGAGTCAACCGCGGCCGTCGTCGTCACCGGCATCCTCCTGCTGCTCGTGATCGCGAATCAAGCGATCCTCGCCGACACCATCCACCGACCGACCATCACGGTCACGAACCTGCCCGGGTACCAAGCCCAACGGGCACTGATCGTGCCGGCCGGCGCGGTCTTCGGCGCGGCCCCGGCGCTCGTCTTG
>DASTMZ010000226.1:0-21423 GCA_035713725.1 Micromonosporaceae bacterium | reverse complement strand
CCGAAGTACGCGAGCAACGGCTGCACCCGACACCCGGACGTCTCGGCGAGCGCGCGCATCATGTCGGTCCGCGACCTCTGCAGCGTCTGGTGGCGCTCGGCCTCCAGCACGGCGAGGCGGGCGGCCTCCGGCGGTTCGGGGGCGTACGGCGGCAGGTGTAGCTCGCCGCGCCGAGCCGTGGTGGCCGCGCCAATCGCCTCGAGCAGACCGATGAGCGCGGCGACCTTGCGCGTGCTCATGCCGGTCGACTCGGCGAGATCCGCCTTCGTCCGTACGCCGGCACGCACTCCGGCGGCGAGGTAGATCAGGTCGTCGACGGCCGGTACGCCGCCGGTGAAGAAGCGCTGCAACGCAATGTCCTCCGGCCGGAACAGCAGCAGCACGCGCGCCGGTGCGCCATCGCGGCCGGCGCGACCGATCTCCTGCAGGTAGCTGTCCGGCGAGTCCGGCAGCGCCATGTGCACCACGAACCGGATGTTCGGCTTGTCGATGCCCATTCCGAACGCGGATGTCGCCACCATGATTGGCGTTGCGTCCGAATCGAAACGCTCGTGTCTCGCTTTGCGTACGCCGGCCCCGAGGCCGCCGTGGTAGTGCGCCGCCGGGTAACCGGCCGCGGTCAGCCGCTTCGCCAGGTCCTCGGCAGCTCGCCGGGTGGGTACGTAGACGATGCCCGAACCGTCCCGCCGGTCGAGCAACATCAGCAGGCGGCGCCACCGGTGGTCCTCAGTTGGGCAGTGCATCGCCTCGAGGAACAGGTTTGGTCGGTCCAGTCCACCGATGACTACGACGGGCTTTCGCAGGCCGAGCCGGGTTGCGATGTCCTCCCGGAGCGGCGGTGACGCGGTCGCGGTGAGCGCCACCACCGGCGGACGCCCTAGCTCGCGGATGATGTGGCCGAGCGCAAGATAGTCGGGACGGAAGTCGTGACCCCATGTCGAGATGCAATGGGCCTCGTCGATCGCGATCAGCGCGGGGCGCAGCGCCTTGATCTCGGCGAGCCTCGCCGGCGACCCGAGCTGCTCCGGCGTAATGAACAGCAGGCGGGCCTGTCCCGATCGGATCTCGTCGAGCGCTGCGGCCTGCTGCTTCGGCGTCTCGGACGAGCTCACGCGTACGGCACGGAGTTCCGCGACGCCGCGCTCGTGCAATCCGGCGATCTGATCGTGCTGCAGCGCAAGCAGGGGCGAGATGACCAGCGTCGGGCCATGCACCAACGTCGCCGGCACCTGGTACACAGCGGACTTGCCCGCGCCGGTCGGCAGGATGACCATGGCGTCGCGTGAGGCGAGCAGCGCGCGCATCGCTTCGAGTTGGCCGACGCGGAGGGTACGCCAACCGAAGTGCCGCCGCGCGGCGCGCCGTAGGCGCCACGAGTGCATCGGGTTCATCGTGCTCCAACCTGCCCGCCGGGGCTCCTGGACAAACGTCGTGACGCTACCCGGTTAGCAGGCAGAACCAGATGAACGCGCGGGCGTGTCCAGCGCCGCTGTTGGTCACAGGCACGGTGCGCGCGTCAGCGATAGCCGGCCGCCTGGATCGCGTAGAGCTCGGCATATTGCCCGCCGCGCGCGACCAGATCCTGGTGGCTGCCGACCTCCGTCACGCGCGACCCGTCCAGCACGACGATCAGGTCGGCCATGCGCGCGGTCGAGAACCGATGGGACACCAGGATCGTGATGCCGCCGACCGGATTGTGCCGGCGGGCGCTGGCCGCGTAGCGCTCGAACAACGCGTGCTCGGTCTCCGCGTCGAGCGCCGCGGTCGGCTCGTCCAGCACGAGAAGCAGCGGATGGTCGCGCATGAACCCGCGGGCGAGCGCGAGCTTCTGCCACTGGCCGAACGAGACGTCGACGCCGTTCGGCCACGCCTTGCCGAGCTGCGTGGCGAGACCCTGCGGAAGCGTGTGGACGACGTCTTCCGCGCCGGCCCGCCCGACCGCCGCGACCACGGCCGGCTCCTCCTCCGCGCGGGGCAGATCGCCGACGCCGACATTGCGCTGGGCGCGCAGCTCGAAGCGGTAGAAGTCCTGATAGGCACCGGACAGCCGGCGCCGCCACTCGTCGGTGGGCATGCGGCCGAGGTCGGCGTCGTCCACCATGATGCGCCCGCCGGTCGGCGCGTAGAACTTCGACAACAGCTTGATCAGGGTGCTCTTGCCGGCGCCGTTTTCGCCGACGATCGCGACGACGCTGCCGGCCGGCAACGTGAGATTGACGTCATCGAGCACCGGACGGGTGGTGCCCGGATAGGCAAACGTCACGTGCTCGAGTCGGATCGCGCCCGCGATGCGCTCGGGCACCGGCTCGTCCTCGGCCGCCACCACCCAGGCGGCGTAGTCCTCGAGCCACGCCAGCCGTACGGATCCGTCCAACCAGGTGCCGCGCAGGAATCCGATCTCGCTGACCGTCGCGCCGATATACGTCGAGAGTCTCGCGCCGGCGGCGAGAACCAACAGCACATCGCCGGCCGACGCGTGCAGCACCGCGGAGACGAACACGATCGCGCCGACATACCCACCACCGAATATCGCCCACGCGCCGGTGTGCCAGACGGCCGACACGGAACGGGCCTGCGCCACGCCGGCGTACCACCGCAACCACGCGGCCCGCCGCTCGCGGACGAGACGCTGGCCGACGCCGGTCACGCGGACCTCCTTGGCCGGCGGCGCGGTCGTCGCGACGTCGAACAGATGCCGCGCCAGCCGGTTCGCCGAGGCGCCGCGCTCCTGCGCCCGCTGCTCGACGGCCGGTCGCCAGCCGGACGACACGACGGTCGGGACCGCGAACAACACCAGGAAAACGAGTGACCAGTGAATCGACATCAACAGCCCGATCGTGATGCCGAGCCGGATGATCCAACCGAGCGTCGAGAAGATCGACAGGTACATGTGGTCGAGCACGAACACCTGGTTGCGCAGCACGCCGAGGCGATCGAGATAGTCCGGTCGCTCGTGATGCGTGATCGTCGCGACGCTGGCTTGCAGGCGCGCGACGTGTGACTCGAGCGCGATCGAGATGCGGTCGCGGAACCGGCGCTGTATCCGCGTCGACAGCACGGACAGATACCACGTCGCGGTGGCCGACACACCGAGCCCGGCGAGCGCGACGTAGATCTTTGTGTGGTCGCCGCCGGTCGCGCCGTCGCTCAACACCTTCAGCCACAACGCGAACAATGCATCCGGCACCGCGGCGACGATGGCGAGCGCGAACGCGATCAGCATGAGGCGGGGTTCGTGACGCAGACCGAGCCGGCACAGGCGCCACATCGCCTCGATGCCCCTCGGCTCCGGCACGTCGTAGGCCGCCGGCGGTTCAGGCACGTGCCGCGCTGCCGGCGACTCCGGCACGTCCCGCGCTGCCGGCGACTCAGGCGAGCGTGTCATACACGATCTCCTCGTCGTCCTCGTCGGCTGGCCGACCTTCCGCGAAGCGCTGCGCCTGCAGATCGAACATCGTCCGGTAGCGACCACCGTGCGCCATCAGCTCGTCGTGGCTGCCAAGCTCGACGACCGCGCCGTCCTCGACGACACAGATGCGGTCCGCGTGGCGCACGGTGGAGAACCGGTGCGACACAAGCACGGTCGTGCAACCGCTGGTCTCGGCGAGGATCCGCGAGAAGATCTCCGCCTCGCCGCGCGCGTCGAGTTGCGCGGTCGGCTCGTCGAGCAACACGAGACCGGCGCCCTGCCGGACCGCGGCGAGTGCGCGCGCCAGCGCGATGCGTTGCCACTGGCCGCCGGACAGGTCGGTGCCGCCCGGATATCCCTTGGCGAGCACGGTCCCCAGATCCGCCAGATCAGCGGCGCCGGCCGCAGCGAGGGCAGCGCGGATGTCGTCGTCCGGTGCACCCATCGGTGCGACGTTGTCGCGCAGTGGCAGCTCGAACCGTACGAAGTCCTGGAACACCGCGGTGATGCGGGAGCGCCAGGCGGTCACGTCGAACGAACGGATGTCGATGCCGTCCACTTCGATCGAACCGTGCCGCGGGTCGTAGAGACGGCACAGCAGCTTGGCTAGTGTCGTCTTGCCCGCGCCGTTGCGGCCGACGATGGCGAGCGACGATCCGGCCGGAATGATCAGATCGAAGTCGCGTAACACGTCAACGTCCGACCCTGGGTACGCGAAGGTCAGGTTCCGTACCCGGATCTCACGGGCCGGCACCGCGGACATCTCGGATTCGGAAACCACGCGATCGGCCGCGGTGGTCGGCGGCGGGCCGAGCGCGCCGGCCGTGGCCATCGCCGGCAGCAACGTCGCGACCGCCTTGACCGGTGCGGCCGCGCCGTCCAGCGCCCAGTTCAAGCCGCCGAACGCGATGCTCGACGTGCCGATCGCGGCCTGCGCGAACGCGACGGCGGCGCCAAGCGAGATCCGCTCGCCGGCCAACGACAGGCCCAGCGCCGCGAACACCGCCGCGTTGCCGGCGAGCACGATCACGAGGCTGGCCAGCACCGACTTCTCGCGGAGCCTGGTCGCTTCGTATTGCAAATCGTGCATCTGGCGGCGGCGCGCGGTGAACCGAGCAATCACCCAGTCTGCGAGGCCGAACAGGCGCACCTCCTTGGCCGCCGGAGCCTCGACCGCGAGCTGGTACGCATAATTCGCCTCCTGCTGGGCGCTGCGCACCTCGTCGGTATTCCGATCCCGCCAGACCCCGCTCTCGCGCAGCAACCAATGCGTCGCGAGCCACGCGCCGGCGAGCACGAATGGTGCCCACCATGCGAACCCAAAGAGCACGATCGAGCAGGCTAGGCCACTGAGCAGCGTGACGAACCCGTCCGCGATGAAGTCCATGGAAAGCGACAGCGGCGGCCCATGCATGCCGAGGTCGAACTCACGCGCGGTGATCATGTCCTTGGCGAGGCCGGAATCCTCCAGGTGGCCCACGCCAGGCGGGCCGACCGCCGCGTCGCTGAGCTGGTCATAAAGCCACGCCGCGGTGCGGTCGCCGAGATTCTGGCTCACCGCCTGATGGATCGGCGTCAAGACCTGCATGGCGATAAACACGATGCCGACCAGAACCAGCGGCGCCGCCAACGACCGGCCGCCGGTCACCGCCGACACGAGGGCGCCCATCGTGAGCGCAAACACCGCCGGAAGCGCGGCACGCAGGGCCAGCAGCGTCCACCACGCGGCGGCGAGCGTGGCATGCCCGCGCCGCAGGGAGGCGAGGAACATCCACTCGCGACGTGCTCGCAACCGACCCACCACGGCGGCCGGTCGCAACGCTTCGCCCGCCGTCACCGCCGCCTCCCGCACCACTCGTGCCTGACCACCCGTGCCCGCACCACATGGCCGCCGTGCGATCTCAGCAAGCCGGCGATCTCAGCAAGCCGGCCATCCCAGCGAGCCGTGCCAATCCAGCCAGCCGTGCCAATCCAGCGAGCCTGTCCCGGCACGCCGATGCTGCCATCACCCGCCGACAATTGGTACCGCGGCCGGCACGGCCCGCACATCATGGTCGGCGGCGGAGTTGTTGCAGCCCCTCTGGTGCGAGGTCAGTCGTAGTGCTGGAACGATCGCCACAACTGCGTCCACGGCCGGTCCGGACCGTGGCACTCGACGATGGGTTCGCCCTGCTCCTCGTTGGCCACGCCGAGCCGATTGTCCAGCGCCCCGATGGTTTCGCACGCGCCGAACATCGACCTCAGCGCCTGGCTGTCGATGCCGACCACGAGCGCGACGTCATCCGCGGCGGGCGGCGGACCGTAGAAGTAGAGCTGGTTCTGACCGCTGTACACGAGTGCCGGCAGACCATCGGCGCGACCGAACCGGGCGATCGCGCCGGCTTCGCCGTAGTTGCTGGTGATCACGGCGGTGTGTGCGCGATCGTCGGGCGACATCGTCTGGTACGCGGTGGCCACCTCCCGTACGTAGGTCGGCCAGCCGATCGAATCGCGTGCGGACTGGTTGAGCGCGGCGATGCCGGTGCCGTGCAGTGACCTGGCCGGCACGATCGGCAGTGCGACGACTGCGGAGGTCGGCACGGAGAAGGCGAGTGCCGCGGCGACCCAGCCGAACCTGCCCCACCGAATGCTTGCCCCACCCAGCACCCATCGCGACACCCGTACGCACCCGGCCGCGTAATAGAGGGCGAGCAGTCCGAACGTGTAGTAGACCTGCCCACCGCTGACCAAAACGATGACCGACACCACCGGGTACGCCCAGCCGAACGCGCGGATCGCTCGCCACCGTGGATCGCGGAAGAGGGCGATGAACCCGGCGATCCAGATCGGTGCGAGCGTCAGGCCGAGCAGGATGACCTGGAATGGCAGGTACGTGGCGCGATCGTTGGCACCCTTGTCGTCCGAGATCGCTCGTGCCATGTGCAGCTCGGGCCAGTGGTTGGTGGCCTGGTAGATGACAGTCGGCAAGGCGATCACGACAGCGAGACCCACGCCCGCCCACAGCCATCGGCTGCTCAAGTGGCGCCGCGGACCGCTGATCAGCAACCCCGCCGCGAGCCCGATGAGCAGCAGCACGATCAGCTGCTTGTTGTAGAGACCGATGCCGACCGTGACGCCGGCCGCGAGCCACCACCGCGGTTCGTCACGCAGCAGGGCACGGCACGCGAAAAGCACGACCAGCGTCCACACTACGAGGTCAGGCGTCGCGGTCAGCATGACGTGGCCGGCGACCAGCGGGAAGGCCCCGGCGCCGCCAAACGCGGCCAGAGTCTGAGCGAACCGAGCACCGCCGAGTTCCCGGCACAACAGCGCAACGAGAAACACGGTGGCGACCGCGCAAATGATCGCCGGCAGCCGCAGCGCCCACAGCGAGTCGCCGAACAGCTCCGTCGACACGCGCACGAGCATGGGCGTCAGTGGCGGCTCGTCAACGTAGCCCCACGCCGGATGTGCGGCGAGCATGCGGAAATACAGCTCGTCGCGGTGGTATCCGTAACCGTTCACGGTGGCGGCCAGCACGGCGGCGGCAATCGCCGCGATCACTCCGACCGGCCGCCATGCGTACCGTGGCAGCTCTCGCGGCCCGGGCGTCGAAGCGGGCGGCGTCGAAGCGGGCGGCGTCGGCGCGGCCGAGGACCGCGCGAGCGCCGGGTCCGGTCGTTCATGTCCGGCGGGTACGGGCGGTGACGGCGCGGTCATCGCGCGGACGCTAGACGTCGATAGGCGTGGCTCGCAATGTCGTTAAGGCAAACACTCAGCTTCACTGGTCGAATCGACCTGCGACACGTCCGGCGGCCGGTTCGTTTCCACGTAGGACATCTGCACGTATTGATGTGTACGCGTAACTCTGTTAGGCACCTGTGCATGACTATCCGCACCCGGAAGGCGCTCGTCGCGGCCGCGACCGTGCTCGCCACGGCCACCGCCGGCGCACTCGCCGCCGCTGAACCCGCCTACGCCATCTCTCCCGACGTCGTCATCGCGCAGGTGTACGGCGGCGGTGGCAACGCCGGCGCCACGCTCACCAACGACTACATCGAGCTGTTCAACCGTGGCGGTGCCGCGGTCGACCTCACCGGCTGGAGCGTGCAGTACGCGTCGGCCGCGGGTACGACCTGGCAGGTCACGGCGTTGTCCGGCACGATCGCGCCGGGCGGCGACTACCTCGTCGCCGAGTCGGCTGGTGCCGGCGGGACGACGCCGCTGCCCACGCCCGACGCGTCCGGCTCGATCGCGATGAGCGCGACGGCCGGCAAGGTCGCTCTGGTCACCGCGGTGACCGCGCTCGGCTGCGGCGCCACCTGCTCGAGCGCATCCGGCGTGCACGACTTCATCGGCTACGGCACGGCGAACGACTTCGAGGGCGCGGCCGCACCTGGGCTGTCCAACACGACGGCCGACCTGCGCGCCGGTGGCGGCACGGTGGATACCGACAACAACGCCGCCGATTTCACCGCCGGCGCACCCGATCCGCACAACTCGGCCGGTGAGGGGCCGGGCGGTGGCAATCCGCCACCCACGAATGCCCGCATCCACGACATCCAGGGCGCGTCGCACCGGTCACCGCTGGTCGGCCAGCGCGTGTCATCGGTCCCGGGCGTCGTCACCGCGATCAGCTCGAACGGCTTCTGGTTCCAGGATCCGCAACCCGACGACAACATCGCCACCAGCGAAGGTGTCTTCGTGTTCACCAGCTCCCGACCGACCGTCACCGTCGCGGACAGCGTGCTGGTCAGCGGTACGGTCGCCGAGTTCCGCGAGGGCGGTGCCGCGACGAACCTGTCAAACACCGAGATCGACGGTCCACAGATCACCGTTGTCGCCTCCGGTGCAGCATTGCCCGCGCCGGTCGTCATCGGCCCGGGCGGCCGGGTCGCCCCGGACCTGCCGCGCAGCGACAGTCCCGGTGACGTCGAGAAGGGCCCGTTCGACCCGACGACAAACGCGCTCGACTTCTACGAGTCCATGGAGGGCATGCTGGTCCAGGTCACCGATGCGCAGGCGGTCGGGCCGACGAACCAGTTCGGCGAGATCCCGATCGTGCCGTCCGGCTCGGACGCGATCCGTACGCCCCGGGGCGGCGTCCTGTTGACGCAGACCGACCCGAACACCGAGCGCCTCATCATGGACTCGACGCTCGCGCCCGTGCCGGACGTGAACGTGGGCGCGGTGTTCCCCCGAGCCACCGTCGGCGTACTCGACTACGACTTCGGCAATTACTACTTCCACCCGCTCGCCGCACCGACCGTCACACCGAGCCCGATCCAGCCCGAGGTCACCGCCAAGCAGGGTCCACTCGATCTGGCGATCGCGACGTACAACGTGGAGAACCTGGCGCCGACCGACCCGCAGGACAAGTTCGACCGTCTCGCCGCCGGTCTGGTGCACAACCTGCAGTCGCCGGACATCGTGTCGCTGGAGGAGATTCAGGACAACGACGGTGCAACCGACGACGGCGTGGTGGCCGCGAATGTGACGCTGGACAAGCTCGTCGCCGCGATCCGCGCGGCCGGTGGGCCGAAGTACGCCTACCGCGAGATCGACCCGGTCAACGACACGAATGGCGGCGAGCCCGGTGGCAACATCCGGGTCGCTTTCCTATTCCGTACCGACCGAGGGATGCAGTTCATCGACCGGCCGGGCGGCAGCGCGACGAGTTCCGTCGGCGTCAAGCGGGTGCTTGGCACCGCACAGCTCACCCAGTCGCCGGGTCTCATCGACCCGACGAACGCGGCGTGGGACGACTCACGTAAGCCGCTGGTCGGCCAATTCCGATTCAAGGGCCGGCAGGTCATCGTGATCGGCAACCACTTCGACTCGAAGGGCGGCGACGACCCTCTGATGGGCCGGTTCCAGCCCCCGTCGACGCCGAGCGAGGTGCAGCGACTCCAACAGGCGACGGTGGAGCGCGGATTCGTCGATCAGATCCGGGCCGCCGACCCGGACGCCGCGGTTGTCGTGCTCGGCGACCTGAACGACTTCCAGTTCTCCAACACCGCCGACATCCTGGTCGGTGACGGCTACCTGACCGACCTGCCGCGTACCCTCCCGCAGCCCGAGCAGTACAGCTACGACTTCGAGGGCAACTCCGAGGTGCTCGACCACATCCTGATCTCGAGCGCGCTAGCCAGCGAGCCGCACCAATACGACATCGTCCACATCAACGCCGAATTCGCTAACCAGACGTCCGATCACGATCCGCAGGTCGTGCGCTTCCCGCTCTTCCCGATCTCGGGGCTGTTGGGGTAGTTCACGACGACCGCAGCGACCCAAGTATCCGAACCAAACTGCGCAGGCCCGCGGCGTTCACCGCGGGCCTGCCGCATCAGATCCGTCAGCGACGCGGAGATCGGCGCCAACCTCCGCGCCGACCTCCGCGCCGACCAACGCTGACGTTGCCGGTGGCGCGGCCGGGGTGGGCGCGCCGACGAGGCGACCGGTCAGCCACACCGCGGCGATCGCGCCAGCCAGGAGGTAGAGCGCACCCTGCCCGTTGAGGACGGCAATGACGCCGAGCCGGTCGCCGAGAAGACCACCGCCGATCATGCCGATCGCCTGTCCGGCGCTGGCCGCCACGCCGAACGCCGCGAAGACCGTGCCACGTTGGCCATCGCTCGTCGCGGTCTGCAACAGCGTCAACAGCCCGGTCACCATCGCGATGCCGGGCACACCCGCTGCGATGAAGAGCACGACATAGATCGGCACCGCCGTGGACAGTCGCGGGGCATTCCAGATCGCGAGGTCCAGCACGCCGAACAGCGTGGCGGCCAACGCGGTCAGGCGGCCGGGTGCGATCCGACCAACGACCGCCAGCAGCAACCCGCCAGCGATGGCACCGATGGCCTGCACTCCGCGCAACAGTCCGATCTCGGCCGCGTCACCGTGCAACGCTCGCGCGACGAACACCACATACAGCACTACGAACAGGCCTTGCGCAACGCTGCTGGTGAACATCACGGCCAGGCCGCCGCGGATCACGCGGGGTCGCAGCACGGCTCGCCACTGAGACGACGCTCGATCACCATCGTGTGTCGGCTTCGGTGCCGCGGGTACGGACACCAGCCGGCTCAACAACGCGACGGCGGTGAGGAAGCTGGCGGCGTCGACCGCGACGATCGCATCGAGCCCACCGCTCGCGTGAGCACCAAGCACGAGCAGCACGCCGCCTAGCGGTGCACCGACCAACCGGCCGACGTTCTGGTTCAGGCCGATCAGAGAGTTCGCCGACATCAGTCGATCGGCGTCGACAAGCGTCGGCAGCAGTGCGTTCTTCGTCGGGTCGAAGATGGCGGCAAGCGCCGACTCGACGGCGATCACGGCGTACACGATCCCGAGATCCGACCGATCGTGCACGAACAGCAACGGTGTCAGTGCGACGGCCTGCAGCAGCGAGACGACGATGAGGGTCCGGCGGCGGTCGTGGCGGTCGGCCACCCGTCCGGCCACCGGAGCCAGCAGCACCGGAGGCACGAGTTCGACGAGGAACGCGGCTGCCGTGCCGACGGTCGACCCGGTCAGTTGGTAGACCAGGATCGGCAACGCGGCGAGTAACGCCCAGTCGCCGGTGTCGGACACCAGACCGGCGAGCCACAGCCGCCGGAAGTTCGCGACGCGGAGCGCTGTCATCGGTCACCGCTCGGTCGGACGGTGTCGGTCGCGAACGCCTGCACGCCGACATGTACGAGCGCGGCGTCGTCAGGTGCCGTGTGGCGGGTGGCACTGATGTACGGCCGGATCAGCGCGTCGATGCGCAAGCCGAGGTCGGTCAACTCGGCCGGTGACAGTCGCAGCGTGTACGTCGCGTATGCGTCGGCGGCCCGCCACGCCGCGGGTACGTCGTCGCGGTGCGCGAGGTAGTCCCGCGCGAGTTGTTGGTCGCGTTGCACGGACACGGCAAGCATGCGGGCCGCCGCGGCAGAGGCGGGCGTGTCCGGCTCGACATCCGTGTCGAAGCCCGTCACGAGCGCCTGCCACGGACGTTCTCGCCCGTCGGCGGACGCCACCTCGCCCACGAGTCCGTGCCTGGCCAGCACCCGAAGGTGGTAGCTGCAGTTCGACGGCGTGTCCCGCACCGCACGTGCGCACACCGATGCGGTCGCCGGACCGGCCGCCATCAGGTAGTCGATGAGATCCAGCCGCACCGGGTGCGCGAGCGCGTCCAGGACGTCGGGCTCGGTGATATGCCGTCGAGATTCGCGTGCCATGGCCTCGTACCCACGATCTGAAAGGTTCTTTCAGAAGCACCGTAACGGGTCCGCGGCGAATGCGAAAAGCTCTTTCAGACTTTGCCACCCTCGCGTAGCGGAGAGCCAGCTGGGTTTAGCGTTCGGTGCGTCGGGTAGCGACGTACAGTTGGCCCTGCGCAGGTGGGCCGCGAGCCGGAACCCCCACGGAAGCGGAGCATGCGTCATGGCAACCAACGGTGAGCCGGCGAGCCGAATAGGAGACGTCGTCGGCAATCGCTACCGCCTTGTCGATCTTATCGGCAGCGGTGGCATGTCGGTCGTGTGGCACGCGCACGACGAGGTCCTCGATCGCCCGGTCGCGGTGAAGATGCTGTCGCAGTCCGGCAGCGATCACTTCCGCGTGCAACTGCGCGCCGAAGCTCGCGCCTACGGCCGGTTGAATTCACCGCGCATTGCGCAGGTGTACGACTACGGCGAGACCGCCGATGCGACGCCGTACCTGGTGATGGAATACGTGACCGGGCTGCCGCTCGCGCAGCGGCTCGCCGACGGCGCGGCGATGCCGTGGCCGGAGGCGGTGTTGATGGCCGCCCAGGTCGCCGACGCGTTGCGCGATGCACATGCGCACGGACTCGTCCATCGCGACGTGAAGCCGGACAACGTCCTGCTGACCACGTCCGGAGCGAAGCTGGTCGACTTCGGCATCTGCGCGATGATCGGCGCGCCGGATGCCGAAGCGGACGGCACGCTGCTCGGCACGCCGGCATATCTCGCGCCGGAGCGCATCGTCGACGCGCCGGTCAACGCGGCCGCCGACGTGTACGGCCTCGGCGTGCTGCTGTTCCGAGCGCTCACCGGAGATCTGCCGTGGCCCGCCGACACGAACACCGGGCAACTGAAGGCCCATATGTTCGCCGAGCCGCCCCAGTTGCCGGAGATCGAGGGTCTGCCGGCCGACGTCGCCCGCGTCTGCGCCGCCTGCCTAGCTAAGGAGCCGCAAGCCCGTCCGTCCAGCGCGACGGTCGCCCATACGCTGTGGCTCGCGACCATCACGGCAAACGCCTCGTTCGCCACGCCGATATCACCGGCGCCAGCCGGAGCGACCATGGACGCGCAGGAATCGCCGGCCGGTGCACTGCCGGCGAGCGGCGCGCGGTCCAGCGACTCCCGGGCACCTGTCCCGTCATTCGCGGGCGGCCGGGCCACCACGAAGACATCGGCGTTCGCGGTGCCAGCCGGACTCCTCGGAGCGTCCGCGCGCAACGCACGGGCCAGCGTGTCGTCGGCGACGCGTGCGTTACCGCGCCCGTTCGCGGACGCACCCGCGCGTCGGCGGCGTTACCTGTTCCCGGCATCCGTCGGGGCGCTCTCGCTGGCGGTGCTCGGGATTTCGTGGGGCATCCTGGGATCGGGATCCGGCGGTCACAAGGGGGTGCCGGCCACCGCGGCACAGTCCTCATGCCTCGCCGCGTTCGCCATCGAGAGCGACGCCGGCACGACGTTCGCCGGCCGCGTTACGGTCACTAACGCGAGCGACATCGCGTTGCACGGCTGGAGCGTGAGCTTCGCGTTCCCGGGCGACCAGGCGCTCGTCGACGCGACCGGCGGCAACGTGCCGCAGCAGGTCACGGTGGTGCCAACGGTCGGGCAGCCATACCTCGCGACGATCGAGCAGAACGGCGCGACGGTCGTCGCCCGCGCACCGGCCGAGTCGCTGGCCGCGAGCGAGTCGGTCGCCCTGCCAATCTTTGCGCGCTACTCGGGCACCAACGCGGCGCCGGCCGTCGTGGCGCTCAACGGTGCCACCTGCCAGACGCAGGACCTCAACACTGCGCCGCCGGTGCCGATCCCGGCCGCCACTGGCGACAACGGCCGCGGCGACGGGAACGGGAACGGCGACGGGAACGGCGACGGCGACCATCACGGCGGCGGACACGGGCACCACGGCGGCGGCTGAGCCTGACTAGGGTCGACCCGTGGCGAACACACGCATCGGTCTCGTCGGCGCGGGTCGCATGGGCGCTGCGATCGGCGAGCGCATCCTCGCGGCGGGCTTTCCGCTCGCCGTCCACAACCGCACCGCCGCCAAGCTGGCGCCGCTCGTCGAACGCGGCGCGACATTGGCATCCTCGCCCGCCGAGCTGGTCGCGAGCGCGGACATCGTGCTGACTGTGCTCACCGACGATGCGGCCGTCAACGCGGTCTACGCCGACCTGATCGCCGGCGACGCGACCGGCCGCCTCTTCGCGGAGTGCAGCACGGTTCGCACCGCGACGACCGTAGGGCTTGGCGATCGGGTACGCGACGCTGGCGCCCGGCTCGTCGACGCGACATTGGCCGGCCCGCCGACCGCGGCGCGCGCCGGCCAGCTACTCGTCATGTGTGGCGGCTCATCCGACGATGTCGCCGAGGCAACGCCGGTGATCCAGACGTACGCGCGACGGATCGTCCACGCCGGACCGGTCGGCGCCGGTGCCACAATGAAACTCGTCCTGATGGCGCCGATGGGTGCGTATTTCGCCGCACTGGCCGAAGGGCTCGCGGCCGGCGATCGCCTCGGATTGGACCGCGCGGCAATGCTCGACGTGATCCTCGACTCGCACACCGCGCCGCCGTTGCTTCGCGACCGAGCAGACGTGCTGACCGGCGCGGACCGGCCGGTCGCCTTCGACGTCACCGGCGTACGCAAGGATCTGCGGGCCATCGTCGCGACCGGACAGGACGCCGGCGTACCGATGAGTCTGGCCGCCGCGGCGCTGGCACACTTCGCCGGCGCCGAGGCGAACGGATTCGGCGACAAGGACTTCATCCTGATCGTCGACTACATCCGGCGGCTTGCTGCCGCGAACGAGCCGTACCGCGGCAGCGCTTAGGCTGCGATGTTCGTCGGCGGGCGCTCGGACACGTTCGTGCCGGCCTTCATCTTGCGGCGCTCGTATTCGCTGCAACCGCCCCACACGCCGCTCACGTTCATGGTCAACGCCCACGAGAGGCAGCTCGCGCGCACCGGGCAACTCGCGCAGATCGCCTTGGCCGCATCGATCTGGCGACGGAGATGCGTGCCGCGTCCGTCCGGGAAGAACCGCTCGGCGTCGACGTTTGCGCAGGCCGCGAGCTCCCACCAGTCAGATTCCGGGATGTGCAACAGCATGAGCACCTCGCGACGTGTGGCGCGTCGCCGGTCGGCGACTCGTCCATCCGGCGCATACCCACATCCGGCGCGCGGTAACTCAGACTTTCGGTCGACTCTTCACGGGCTCTTTCTAACCGAAGCACTCCTCGCTAGCCGAAGCGCCTGGACTCTTAGCTCGCTAAAGCGCCTGGACTCCTCGCTAGCCGAAGCGCCTGGACCGTTGGTCGGCGCACCGTCCCTGAGCGCGGTCGCGAGGGCGTGGGCGTGAGGGCGGGGCCGCGAGGCGTGCCACGCGGCGGCTAGGCGACTAGACCGCCCTCGGAAACGACCGCGTGGCGGCCGGGTCGATCGTCGCGATCCTTGACGAACTCGAGCAGTCCGGCCGCCGGGTCGAACGCGATCGGGCGATACCAAACGACGTTATCGATGACGAGATGCCTACCCTCGGCATGGATCGCCGCGTTGTTCGCCCCGCACAGCTCGGAGATGGACATCTCGATGTGCAGCGGCGCCTCCGCAATCGCCCATCGATAGTGCTCGTCCTCGGCCCACACCAGTCCGGACATTGTCAGCCCCCAAAGAATTCGCGCGCCCGCGCTCCGCCCATGATCAGGGGTCGGTACGCCTGAGCGCAAGGCGGCCGTGCTAACCCGCGACATCGCGGACCACGATCTGATCCACGGGCGGGACCAGCACACCGAAGTCGGTCAGGCGTGCGGTGTCCACGTTGTACGCGTAGAGAACCCCTCGGTTACCGATGACGAATAGCCATTTGCCGTCCGGCGACCAGGCGAGCATGCCAGGCGCTTCGAACCCGCGTAGGTCGATGTCGAGACCTCGGTCCGCACTGGTGGTCAGGTTGATGAGGTGCACCTGGGTGGCGGAGCCCGCGTTAGACCCGTAGACCGCTGCCCACTCTCCGTCCGGCGAGACCACCCCCGGGACCGGTGAGTCGCCGATCTCGGTGGTGAGTCCCGGCAGCGCGCGATGTTGTCCGGTGGCACGGTCAATCACCGTCATGGGACACGCCGGATTCGCGGTGCAGTCAGCGACGAGCCACCGCGTGGGGCCGACCGCGGCAAGAACACCCGTCGTGATCGGCTGTTGGCCGCCCGGGCGCACCAGGTAGGCGCCATTGCCGTACGCGACGACGTAGCCAGTGCCGTCCGTGCCGACCGATCCCTCGGTATTCGGGACGGTGATCGAAGGTCCGACACTGCGACCATCGATGCTGATCAATTGCATCGTACGCGGTGCGGCATCTGGCGACAGCCACACGTTGTCGCCCGTGCCGGGCAGCGCAACGCCGCCGTTCGCGAGCAGTCCGGTCAATGGTCCGGCTGGCTTGCCGTCGCGGATCAGGTAGCCCGGCACCCGGTCGAGCGGCCGGATCATCGCCCACGTACGACCGACGATGAAGGCCGCCGGTCCGGTGCTTAGCAACGGTGGAAACGGCGTACGGACAACCTGGCCGGCGGCGAAGCGGATCCGCAGCACCCCGCCGGGACCGATGGCAAAAAGCTCCCACGGCTCGGTGATGCCAAGTATCGAGCCGCCTACCGCGGTGATCCGGGGCGGTGACGCGGGCGCCGAAGGGCTCGGCGAGCCGGATGAGGTGTCGATCACTCCGGACACGTTGGCGCTCGGCGTCGGCGAGGCCGACGTCGGTGGCCCGCCGCTCTGCGTCGAGTACGCGATGAATGCGACAACCACGGCCGCGGCCGCAACGACCGGCCACCACCGACGCCACCGCCGCAACCCGGTGTCGCCCGACCCCCCGAACACGACGACGTCATTGTCGCGGCGCTCATCCCACCGCTGCCGACCGCCGTCGCCCGCCATGCAGCTAATGATGGCAACCGCGCCGGAGTTCTGCGATCCTCAATCCTCGCGACAACCATCCTCGGGACAGCGCCCGCCGACGGACACTACCCCTCGCGATGCACGTGTTCAGCGTGGTTGGCATGCCCAGCGTGGTCGCCATGCCCGGCGTGCCCGTCGGTACCCGTGCCGTGCGAACCGTGGTGGGCGTGCGCCTCCGCCTCGTCGGGCGTACCGCCCATCATGCGCAGCATCGCCACACCCCCGGTGCGTACGAACCGCAGCAGGAGCGCGGCGGCCAGCGCGAGGAATGCGATGTTCAACCACGTCGTGTAGTTCCACGAGACACCCGCGTCCATCACTTTCGCGTTGCGCTCGGACGGGATCAGCCCGGTCGCGCCGAACAGGAACTCGACGGCGTACCCGGCCACGACTATCGCGACGTAGAACGTACCGGTGATGTAGAGCGCCATCCGCCAGCCGTAATACTTCCGGTAGATGTTGATGATCGGCAGGATGAGCAGATCGGCGAAGATGAACGACACCACGCCGCCGAAGCTGATGCCGCCGTTCCACAGCACGGCCGCGAGCGGGACGTTCCCGATCGAGCACACGAAGCTCGCGATCGCGACGACCGGCCCGACGATCGGTCCCCACAGCTTCGAGCCGAGTGGATGGTCGGTGAGGAAGAAGCTGTGCCAGAACGACGCCGGCACCCACGCCGCGATGGCGCCAGCGATGAGCAGCCCGATCACGAGATCGCGGAGGATCGCCGCCCACTCCATGAAGAACACGTGCGACACCGACGTGTACGCGTCGCGAGACAGCAGCCGCCGCCGGAACGAGCCGTCCCGGTGCACCGACATATCCATCGCCGCGTGGCCCTCCATCGAGCCGGCAAGACCGCGGTCCGCCTGCCGCCCCGCATCCCGGACCAACTTGGCGCGCAACGTCAGTCGGAACAGCAGTGCCAGCACGATGATCATGATGGGACCACCGACGAACTCGGCGGCGGTGAACTGCCAGCCCATCAGCAGTGCGAGCACGATGCCGAGTTCCACGACAAGATTCGTCGAGGCGATCTCGAACGCCATCGCGGCGACGAACGAGGCGCCACGGCGGAACAGCGAGCGCGCCAGCGCCACGGCGGCGTACGAACACGAGGAAGACGCGGCACCGAGCCCAGCGGCGACGGCGAGGGTACGCGGCCGATCGTCGCCCATCAGCCGTACGATCGTGGCCCTTCGTACCACGGCTTGTACGACGGCGGAGAGCGCAAAGCCCAAGATCAGCGCCCACAGGATCTCCCAGGTCATCGACCCGGCGATCGACAGCGCGTGCACGATGGCGTCAATCACGTCGAGTACCATACCCCCAAGGGGTATGGTAGGCGCAGTGCCGTCTTTGGGCGCCGCCGCGGGCCGCAACGAACGCGGGGCCGCACACTTGGTTCATGAAGGACGACGAGGACGTGCTGAGAGGGCTCCCGCAGACTCGCCACGATCCGCTCACGTTTCCCGGCGGAATCGAGCAGTGGGGGAAGATCGCAAACGCGACGGGCAGCCAGACCGGATGGCGGCGGACGGTGGCCCGCACGGGGTTCGCTCTGCTCGCAGTCGCAGTGATATTGACGATCGTCTCCTTGGTGATCGTCGGCCACTGACGACCACCCGAGCCGGTCGGACGCCTGACTCGTCCGTTCATGGAATCGTCCGACCGTGGCGGCAGAATCTCGGGACGTGCCACGACAGATCCGTCCCGCTACGCCGGCCGCGCCGACACCGCGGCAGCGCGTCGAGGCGGCGTGCGCCCGGCGGGGTCGCGATGCGGTGATCACCGAGTGCACGCGCGCGCTGGTCGGTGCCGACGACGCGGACGCCGGATTCATTGCTCGGCTCGGTGGCGGGCACGCGGCGGTCGTGCTCGATGACGACCGCGACGACCAGCACTACTGGCTGCGCGTCTGGGCCGCGCGCGGTCTGCTATGGGCGTGCGACGGGCAGCCCGTGCCGACCCAGACGATCGCCGCGCTGCGTGCTGGTCTGCACGATCCGACGTGGCGCGTGCGCGAAATGTGCGCGAAGGTGATCGCCCGCCACGTCGTGGGCGAGCTGTTCGCGGCCGTCGCGGTCGCGCGCGACGATCCGGTGCCACGGGTACGGTTGGCTGCCGCGCGCGCGGTCGAGACGTTGTCACGCCACGACGCATAGCTCGCAGTGCGATGGCGGCGGCCCGCAACCGGGTCGCGTCGCGCCGGACGGCTCGTAGCGGTAGCGTACGGTCGCCGACGCAAAGGACCCCCGATGGACCCCGCCGAACACGACGCTGATCGCCTCGACGAGACGCGCCAGATCGATCCGGTCGCTAATGCACCGCGACGTCCAGCGGCACACCGCGCACGGGTCGGGCTCATCAAACGTCTGCGCGGACCGCTCGTCGCGCTCGCCATCCTTGCCGTCGCGGCCGGGGTATTCGTTGTGGTGCGCCACCATCCGCGTGCGGAGATCGGCGGTACGTCTGCGGCGGCGTACCCATCTCTGCCGGCGAACGCGAGCCGCGGCGCACCGACCTCCTCGCCGACGTCCGGTGTGAGCGCGACGCCAACGGTGACCGCGTCTGCACCACCCAAGCCGACGCATAGCACCTCGCACGTCGCCACCCCGCCAACGCCGGCCACCTCGACACGCAAGGGCGTCGCGGCATGGACGTTCAACGGCGTCGACAAGGCACTGACCGACTCCGGAGCGAGTTGGTATTACACATGGTCGACCGGCCACAACGGCATCGACACGCCGCACGGCGTCGAGTTCGTGCCGATGATCTGGGGTGCGGGCAGCGTCACGGACAACGCGCTCGCCCAGGCGAAGGCCGCCGGGAAATATCTGCTTGGCTTCAACGAGCCCGACCTGTCAAGCCAGGCGAACATGAGCGTGACACAGGCATTGGACCTATGGCCGAAGTTGACGGCGACTGGGCTGACGCTCGGCAGTCCCGCGGTCGCGTCCGGTGGCGCCGATCCTGGTGGCTGGCTCGATCAGTTTATGAGCGGCGCCAAGCAACGCGGCTACCGCGTCGACTTCATCGCATTGCATTGGTACGGCGGCGACTTCACCACGTCGGCGGCGGTCAGCCAGCTCCGGTCCTATCTTCAAGCGGTCTACGACCGTTATCACAAACCGATCTGGCTCACCGAATTCGCGCTGATCAACTTCTCGAACGGCACTCATTATCCGAGTGAGAGCGCGCAAGCCGCGTTCCTCACGGCCGCCACGAAGATGCTCGACGGGCTGCCGTTCCTGCAGCGCTATGCGTGGTTCGCGCTGCCGGCATCGGATTCCGGACCGAGCACCGGGCTGTTCCAGAGCGGCCCGAAGGTCACCGACGTGGGCCGCGCATTCGAGGCGGCTCGCTGACGCGGCGGCAGTCTCCGTCGCGAGCGCCATACGATGAGCCGATGTTCATCGTGGAGTTGGCATTCGACGGCGGACCGGAGCGACTGGCCGCCCGGCCCGCGCATCGGGATCTCTTGCGAGCGTGGCACGCCGAAGGAATCGTCGTGATGGCCGGACCCTACCCGGACGAGTCCGGCGCAGTGCTGATCTTCAACGTACCGAGCGAGGCCGCACTCGACGATCTGCTCGCCACCGACCCTTACTACACGACAACCGGTGTGCGCGTGATTCGGCGTCGCGAATGGACCCCGCTCGTCTCGTAGTGTCCCGTCTTGTCGTGGCGCCTCGGGCACCTGTGTCGTGCGGCGCACGGCTGAGGACGTTCCTACCGGCCGTGCGGCGCACGGCTCAGGACGTGCGCACCCGCCGACCAAGATTGTTGTCCTGGCGCCAGCTCTGCACGTAGGTCGACGCGCTCAGCCGCTCCGTATCGGACAAGTTCAGATCGTCGTAGACCTGGCCGATGAGCTCGACGTCGTCGCGTTGGTCGCCGGGCAGCACGCTCGCGTCGAGCGCGGCGTGCACGCGACGGCGCAGCGAGGCCGCGTTGGCGTTCGGCTCGGCCGCCGGTTCGTCACTGAACGACGCAACCGTTTCCGTCGGCCGGCGAGTGGTCGGGCGTGACCGTCCGAGACGCCGCTCGACGTCTTGCCGGACCGCGGCCGGCAGCGTTGCTCGTACGGTCGGACGTGGCGACGCAGCGGCGGTGATCTGTGGCCGGCTGTCACCTCGGCCGACCTTGGCCGGCTCGGCCGCCAACTCGCCGGCGACTTCGTCGACCGCGGCTCGTACGACAGCATTCGCGGCGGCCGCTTGCCGCGACACCGGTCGCGGCTTGCCCGGCAACGTGAGGCCGTTCGGCGCCAGCCGCTCCGGCGCCAGATCGGCGGCGATCAGACTGGTGAGGCCGTCATAGTCGGCGCGATCGGCCAGCCGTGCGGCAATCTCGTCGAGGTCGTAGACCGCGATCGCGATGTCCGCGGTGCGCGGGTCGACCGCGGCTCGAATCTTGCGGTGCAGCACCTTTGCGATCGCCGCCTGCCGGCGTTCGCGACGGATGTCCGACCGTGCCGCCGAAATCGAGTCGTAGAGCCCGAGCCTCGGGTCGGCCTTGGCGAGCGCTCGCGCCCGGACGGTCAGCATCGGGTGGCGGATCCAGTGTCCGACGGTTTCGTACGCCGGCGTCGTGGGTGGCAGGTCACCCTTTACGCGCAACCGGTCACGTCGCTGGTTTTCGGTGTGCATCAACCACACCAGGTAGCCCAGCGCGGACATGCCCGCGAAGAACGCACCCAGCAGGTGATTGTCGTGTGCAAGCCAGTTGAACGCGACCGCGGACGCGGCGATCGCCGCGGAGAGGATCCGTGAGGCGATGGCCCGCTCGCCGAGTCGCCTTCGTACGTCCGCGTTTGCCAGCACGAC
>DASTMZ010000225.1:0-4187 GCA_035713725.1 Micromonosporaceae bacterium | reverse complement strand
GATGAAGTCCAGGAACCCCACCACGATCAACAGCACCCCGGCGAACGTGATCCAGCCGGTCCAAGCACTTCTCGAGGTCATGTCTCCTCCTTTTGACGCTCGTTGGACCGATGATCGCTCACCGGGGCGACGGATCGATGCCGTGTTTGCCGGCCTCAGGCGGGTCCGGGGAGCGCCACTGCCTGCAGGCGGCGAGCCGTGGTCCGCGCGGGGGCGGGCAGGATGGCGTACGCGGCGAGCGAGGTGGCCACGACCGCGCCCTCCACGAACAGGCTCGCGAGACCGAGCGGCTCGGTCCAGTTGCCGATGTCGTCGGTCGCGTGCGGCAGGCCGGTGGTGCGGCTCAGCACGTAGCCGATCAGCGCGCTTGCGGCCAGCGCGGCGGCTGCCAGAAACGGGCCACGAGCGCGGCTGAACAGAACCGCCCCGGCGGTGGCGAGGCTGCCGATGATGAGCGCGACGTACATCCAGAACAGGTAGCGCGTCTCGTCGTACTTCCCGATCGAGTCGAGCAGATGGATCAGGCCGACCCCGGCAAGCCCGACCGCCACGGCGGCGCGGGTGCTGATCTCGCGAATGAGATGCAGGGGGTCGAGGGTCTGCTGGTCTCTTGTCATCTGTTGTCAGTGCTCCGTTGTCGGGTCTTGGCAATCCGTTCGACCATGCCCCGAAAGCGGTCATCGGCCCCACCGGGCAAGGCAAAGATTTGGCAAAGAGTGCTTTGCAGAGCGGTTCCCCTGCGTACCATCCGAGCGTGGCGCTGATCCTGCTCGCTGAGGACGACGAGGGCATCCGCGTGCCGCTCGTCCGCGCGCTGGAGCGCGAGGGATACGACGTCGAGGCGGTCACGAGCGGGCGCGATGCGATCGCCGCCGGCGTGGACGGCGAGCACGACCTGCTGCTGCTCGACATCGGCCTGCCGGGCGCCGATGGCCTCGAGGTCTGCCAGCGCGTGCGCGAGGGGCGCCCGTCGGTGCCGATCGTGTTCCTGACCGTGCACGACGGCGAGATGGACGCGGTCGGCGGTCTCGACGCCGGCGCCGACGACTACATCACCAAGCCGTTCGGTGTCGAAGAACTCCTTGCCCGTATCCGCGCAACCACCCGGCGACACGTCCAGCCAACACCGGCATCCGCCCGCATCGGCGACTTCGACATCGACCTCGCCAAACACCAAGTCACCGCACCCGAACGCGCGGCCGTCCACCTGACGCGCATTGAATGGCGGCTCATCGAACTGTTCCTCGCCGAACCCGGCAAACTGTTCAGCCATCGCCAACTGCTGCAACAAGTCTGGGGTCCCACGTACGACTCCGAGACCCAATATTTACGCCAGTACATCGCCCAGCTACGCCGCAAGTTTGAGAAAGACCCCGCACGACCGCGCCACCTCATCACCGAATCTGGCATGGGCTACCGATTCCAGCCGTAGATCAGGCCGCGGCGATGGGGGGTGCCGATGGTTGTCAACGCCCCGCCGTAACCCGATCAATACGACAGCCCTGGCCGCTTGCGTCGAAGCCTGACGGCACTACGCGCTGTGAAGTCAAATAAGAGTGGCGTGAACATCAGAGCCAGGAATTTGGCCGGCGATTCGCCGTGACGGCGAGACCATCGTGCGTCACGCACGTCGCTAATCTGGTGGTGCTGCCGCGTGCCGGCTTGGGCGTCGCAATGCGCGGCCAAGGCCGAGCCTGCTAAGACGTTGCCGCGCACCGTCCGGTCCAGCGCTTGAATGCGAACGTGAGCAAGGCTGGGCTCGGCAAAACGTCATTGGCTTGCGGTTCGGCGGTGTGAACCGCCCTAGCGCGAAGCCCGCCACGACGAGCCGGCAAGGGTGTTGCTTGGGCTGGGTGCCCACAGATGCGCTAGCGTGCGCAACTGTGGGCGCGGACAACGCCGAGCTGATCGAAGTGTTACAGGGTAACCGGCCGGACGGCTTGACGTGGCGCGTCCTTGCCGGCGGCGACGCTGCGAACCTTCATACGTACGTCGACCGGCGGATCGGCGACGCGCGCGCCGTCTCGGGCTTTCAGGGTCCCGCGTTGTATTCGGGGCAGCTGATCAATTCGTGGAGCGGCCGGGCGGACGGCTTACCGCCATTTGTGATCGTTCGGACCGGGTCGACCGTCGTCGCCGTCACCGCGGTCAGCGCGACCGGGCGGGAGTATGCGCTCACGCTCTCGGACGTCATCGAGCCCTTCGGGCTGCGATTCGGTGCGGCACCGCTTCCAGCAGCCGAGTCAATTATCGAGCTTCGCGTCGAGTCTGCATCCGACGACGCCTAAGCGGCGGATCCCTCATTTGGCGGCAGTCCGCCGATGTGGGGCTGCGCCGCCAATCCGATATCAATGGCGGTTTAGGGAGCCGGTTGAGCAGTCGATGATCGCGACGCAAAATATCCAGAGGTGGCCAGACACGTGGCAGCCGCTGCGGACGTCGGCAACTGCGGCCAGCGCTTGGCAGGCTTGCACAAGTTCGACCGGCCGCTACGGGCCTTTTTCGGCCGGTCATCCCGGACTTCGCCCTGCCACCTAAACGCGGGTTGACGCTCCCGGCATCTACACCGGTGCGTAACGATCTATCAGACAGCGCCATGCGGTATCAGGACGATGTCAACGCCGTGTCAAGAACGCGTTGATCCGCATCGTTTTTCCGTCAGCGGCCTTGGCGGGCCGCACGTGACCTGCCACGGTCGAATGTGTGAGCGCATATCATTTACCCGGCCTGGAGGCGCTTGTTTCGTGCGGCTTCCCGGCTTTGGATTCGACCAGTTCGAGCGGTACCTCGCCACCGAGGTTGACGTCATCGCGTGCTGGCACGTCGTCGGTGACGTCGACGTGGTGGCCAACGTCCGCTGCCGGGATCTTACCGATCTCGAGAAACTCGTCGACCGGATGCGAACCGCTGGCGGCGCCGCAGGAACTAGCGTGCATCTGATCCTTCGCTCAGCGACGCCGTGCGTAGTCGACCACGCCAGCGTATCCGGGGGACCTCCTGCAGCAATAACATCGGAGCCGGTATCCACCAGCGCCGGCCCGGTTACACATTCCCGTCGACGACTCACCGTCGGCCGGTGAGTGGGATGACTGTCAAAGAGACGCTTTCTTCAAGCGCGCCGAGCGCGGGCGATGCATTCGACAGCAGTATTTGGCCGGCGACGGCCAAGCCAGTTTCCAAGAGAGATCTGGTCATCGGCGGCGTGGCCATGTCGACGGTCGCCCGTACCCACGGCACACCCGTATACGTCATCGACGAGATGGACATGCGACAACGGTGCCGCGAATACGTCGACGCGTTCCGACACGGCGGCGTCGCATTCACGGCCAAGGCCTTACTGACCCGCGCGATCGCACGATGGGTCGCCGAGGAGCGTCTCGGCCTCTACGTGAGCTCGGTTGGTGAACTCCATGTCGCGCAGGCGGTCGGATTCCCGGCAAACCGGATCGTGTTCTACGGCAACGCCAAGACCCCACAAGACCTTCGCGGCATGGCTGTTGGACGGGAACGATGGACACGGGTTCGACGTCGGTTGTGGCAGCCGCCGCGCCGGCACGGGCAGCAGCCGCTAGAACGCACCGTCAGCCCGGTCGAGCTGTTCTACGACCTGGTCGTCGTAGCACTGGTCGCCGAGGCCGCGCACCACCTGGCCGGGCAGGTCACCGGGCGTGGGCTGGCCGAGTACGCCGCGGTGTTCGCTCTGGTGTGGATTGCCTGGCTCAATGGGAGCCTCTACCACGATCTGCACGGCCGGGATGACGTCCGCGGACGCACCCTGCTTCTGGTACAGATCCTGGCCCTCGTGCTACTGGGCGCCTGCATCCCGGCAGCCGGCGGTACCAGAGGCCGGACGTTCGCGGCGGCCGCGGCGCCGGGGGCGGGCCGGACTTGTCCGTGCACGGTCGGCCCGTATGGCGGTGAGGTGAGCATGAGGCTGAACCGCCCGTGCAACGCGGCGGGCATCAGTTGGACGAGGTGGGTGGCATCGCCGCGGACGACCGCAGCCCGTCCGGTGGCACCGTGACCGATCGTCAGGGCGATGTTGTTGTCGGCGATGTTCGCCCAGCGTGGCTCGTATTCGACGCCGATCGCGTCGCGGTCGAGGTGGGCGGCTTCGACAAGGGTGGTGCCGATGCCGCACATCGGGTCGAGGATCAGGTCGCCGGGCCGGCTGTAGGCGGTAATCG
>DASTMZ010000224.1:0-21618 GCA_035713725.1 Micromonosporaceae bacterium | reverse complement strand
AGCGCTACCACCGCGGCCGTGGCCACGCCAATGCGCCGCTGCTTCGACGACAGACCAGCAAACAATGTGGCTCCCGAGCGTCCGCGCCCGTCACCCGGGGAGAGGCCGGTCCGGTCCGGCACGGGGGGCGCCGCGCTGACTCTAGGGCACGCACCGCATCCGTCGCGACCCGGTACGTCTGTCCAACGACCGCCGGTCGCCGAGTTGTGTCGGGGAGCCCGCATAGGCTGCGACGGTCGGACAACAGGCGATGCCGAGGAGTGTGATCGTCATGGAGCGAGTGCCGGAGCCGCGCAACGTCGACGAGCGCGAACTGTTGCTGTCATGGCTCGCCTTCCACCGGAACGCACTGGAGGCCAAATGCGACGGTCTCGACACGGCCGAGCTTGTGCGCACGTCCGCGGAGCCGTCCGATCTGTCGCTGATCGGCCTCGTACGCCACATGACGGAAATGGAGTATTACTACCTGACCCATGCGCTGGCCGGCGGTGAAACAGAGCCGGTCTACTGCACGGACGACGAACCGGACGCCGACCTGCTCGGGTTGACCCCGGACATGGTCGAGCCATCCATGCAACGGTGGCGGGCCGAGCGCGACGCCGCCGACGCGTTGCTCGAAGCCACCGGCTCGCTCGACGACCGGAGTCCGGGAGACGGGTTCTCCGTGCGATGGAACCTCGTGAAGACGATCCAGGAGTACGCGCGCCACAACGGCCACGCCGATCTCCTCCGTGAACGCATCGACGGCGCGACCGGGGAGTAGACGCCGCGCTGCGGCCGGCAACGTGGCGCCGGCCCGCGCGGGTCATTAAAGGTTCTCGCCCGGCACCAGCACAATGCGGATCTTCTTGCCGGCCACCGGCATGTGGAGGACACGGGCGGTGGCCTCGTTCGTGCCGTCGAACCAGCCGACGTAGGTGGTCTGCGTCGGTTGGTCGAAGAAGTCGTACTGAATGCGGATCCCTTGGCCCGGCTCCATCGGGATCGAGAAGGAGCCGTCCGGCTGTGAGAACGTCGAGCCCATAATGTCACCGGTCTTGGCGTTGTACGCGATGATCAGCCCGCCGTCGGCGATCGCAGTGCCATCGCCGGTCAAGGCCTTGCCGTGCAGCTCAGCGCCCGTCGACATCGTGATGTCGTTCGTTACGGTCGCGCCGGCCACGACCTGCACGGTCTGGGCCTGGTTGCGGTTGCCGGCGCCACCAGTCCACTGGCTTGCGAATCCGTCTGCCATTGCGAAGATCGGCCACTGGTATGGACCCAGGTTCGTCAACGCATAGTGGCCGGTCGCGTCGGTTGCGATGTCTTGGCCGCTCACACCGGCGCCGGGCGTAAACGCGTTCGGACCGATCAACGCCGCGACACCGGTGCCGTCGGGGCCGGTCACCTGTCCGGTGATCGTCCCGGCTCGGTCGAGTTTGATCGGCGGGATCGTGACACTCTTTCCGGCCGCCACCTTGACGACGAGCGCGTTGGTCTCCACACCCGTGCCGCCCGCCTCGCCGACCCACTGGTCCCCGTACGTGGTGCCGGTCGGTGCCGAGACGAACAACGAGTAAGAGTTTGCGTCCAGCGGCGCGATCCGTACGACGCCCTTGCTGTTGCTGCAGTATCCAGGAAAGTCCGGCCAGACCGTGAACCCGGGTACGAACGTCATGACGCACGCGTTCGGCACCGGAGCGCCGGTCTCGGCATCCACGATCGTGGTGCGGATGATGGCCGCCTTCTGATACGTGATTGTCGCGTCGGTGTTCTGGCCGGCGACCACGTGCACAACGACCGAGTTGTCGGTCGGCGAGAAGAATCGGGGGTTGTTCGGAGTGACAGAAACGGTCTGATCGCCGGCTCGTACGTCATGTATGACCGCAACTCCCGTGCCGTTGCTGCAGGCCACCTCGCTGTCGGCGGAGGCACAGAAACTGGCGATCGCCTTTCCGGTGCTGGCGTCCGTAGCGTCAACGGTGATCGTGCCGGTCGGGACGTGTGAGTCGTTGACGACCGTCGTGCCGCCGGGTTCGACGGTAATGACCGCCGCCGTGTCCTCCGTGGGCTGGCCGAATGCCCACTGCAAATGATTGTCCGAACCGAAGAAGTTCACGTGGTACGAGCCGGCGAACACCGTAGCAGTGAAGTCGCCGTTGTCATCCGTGGTCGTGAAGTTTGCGAATTCGTCGTCCAGAAAGTCGATGTTCACTTGTGCGTTGACATCCGGATTGCCGGCTGCGTCCGTGTACTGGCCGGTGATCGTTCCGGTCGGGAGGAGCTGGTCGTCAACCGTCACAGTCTGGTCCGGGGCAACCGGAAAGGATTGCGCGTTGCCCTGCTCGATCTGTCCGGGCGCGTACTGCGTGATCCCGTCCGTCACGAAACTTACTTGGTACGCCTCGTTCGCGAAGACGGGTATCGACCACTGGCCGTTCCCGTCCGTAGGCAGCTCGTGTTCAAAGCCGTTCGACGTCGAGGATACGAGCACTTCCACGTCCGCAGCCGGGCTACCGTCCGCGTCTGTCAGCGTGCCGGTCAACGTACCGGTGGGTAGTTGCGTCTCATCGACAACAGAGTCGGTGCCGGCCGTCACGTTGACTACCGTCGCCTCGAACGGATCGGTCTGGCCGTGTGCCCACTGCGTTAGGTCGGTGACGAACGCCACGATGTAGCCGTCGGGTGCGAGGTCGCCGACCGTGTACGTCCCGGAGTCATCAGTGGTCCCGGCGGAGACGAAGGTCTGATCCGACGTGAACACCTGCACCGAGGCGTTGACGATCGGGTCGCCATGTGCGTCGAGATACGTGCCGCTAATGGATCCGGTCGTGTCATCGGCCGAGGCTGCGGTGATGCCGACCAGGGTCATCGCAAGGGCGGCCGCAGCGACGCCAATGCGTCGGTAGACAGACGTAGGCATGGGTTCGCGCTCCCGTGGACTTGAGGGCTGACGTCATGGACGCGATGGCATCGAGCAACCTCAACGCCTCGTTGTCGGCAGGATGGTAGCCGAGAGTGCATCACCTGCGGAGGCCGCGATTCACAGTGTCAGCACAGGTGTGCGTCGGCCGTGTGGCGAGTTCAGCGGCTTGCACGCGGACAGTCATCGACGATCGTTTGGGGCAGCGCGTCAATGGAAGTTTCCCGGTTGACTCTGCCGAGGACCTAAGCGGGTGCCTCCGTTGGCGTAGCGACGTTCGCGCGGAGGCGCTTGCGGTCGAGCTTGCCGACCGACGTCAGCGGGATCGCGTCGACAATGTGCACCTCGCGCGGATACTTATGCGCGCCGAGGCGTTCGCGCGCGTACGAGATGAGTTCGTCCGAAGTCGTCACACCGCCGTCCGCCAGCGCGACGAACGCGACAACCTCCTCGCCGAGCCGTTCGTCGGGACGGCCGACAACCGCGGCCATCGCGACGGCGGGGTGGGTCATCAAGGCGTCCTCGACATCGCGCGGATACACGTTGAACCCGCCGCGCAGGATCAGATCCTTGATCCGGTCGACGATGGTGAGGTATCCGTCCGCGTCCAGTCGACCGACGTCGCCAGTCGCGAACCATCCCTCCGGTAGTGCTTCACCGCGCCAGTAGTGCGCCATCACGTTCGGTCCGCGTACCACGATCTCGCCGTCCGTACCGACCGGCACGTCGTTGCCGTCCGCGCCGACGATGCGTACCGCGACGTTCGGCACTGCCTTGCCGACCGTGCCACGGCGCGGTGCCCGTGGCGGGCTACTCGAGATAATGCCGCCGGTCTCCGTACACCCGTATCCCTCAAGGACCTTGGCCGACGGAACGCGGCGCTCGAATTCGGCCGCGACCGCGGCGGACAGCGGTGCCGCACCAGAGAACACGAACTCCAGTGCGCTCAGGTCGTAGTCCTCCAACGGTTGCGCGAGCAGGATCGCAAGCATCGACGGCACGACGGCGGTGGTCTGCGCGCGGTGCTCGGCCGCGAGCCGGACGAACTCGGTCGGCTCGAACCACCGCTGCAGGACCGACTCGGTCGGCTCCGGTGCGTGGAGGCCGCCGACCGTGACGAGCAGGCCGAACGAGTGCGACAGCGGCAGCGCGGTGATGCCACGCAGCAGCCCGGGCACGTGGCTGACCGATCGGGACGAGGCGCCGGCGTTCGACAGATTCGCGTGGCTCAACGCGACGCCCTTGCTGCGTCCGGTCGTGCCGCCGGTGTAGAGAAGCGCCGCGAGATCATCCGGCGAGCGGTCCACGATCGTTCCAGGCTCGACCGCCTCCAGCTCGGTGAAGTTCTCGCCAACCACGAACACCGGCACCCGGTGCGGCGCGCCTTCCTGCGCGGCGGCGACCTTCGGTGCGACCTCGGTCGTCGTGACCACCGCCACCGCATCGGAGTCGTCGATGATGTGCCGCAGTTCCGGCGGGGTGACGAGGAAGACCACCGGCGTGATCACCGCGCCGGCCCGCCACAACGCGTGATAGACGATGCCGACCTCGGGGCAATTGGCCATGATGACCACCACGCGGTCGCCCGGCCGTACGCCCGCGCCCGCAAAGCCGGCGCCGACCCGCGTTGCGCGAGCGTGCAGCCCAGCCGACGTGTACCAATTGCCGCCGATGAACAGCGATCGGTAGTCGCCGAACCGATCGAGCGCCGCATCCGCGAGCCTCGCGAGGTTCGTCTCCATGCGGTCTCCTCCGGCGATGTGATCGTTGCTCGGCCTGCGCCGCGAGCCCGGCCGCGCAGTTTCTACACTGCCTATGCCGAAAGTTCAGGCCCGTCAACCCTGCACGTCCGCGAGCGATCCGAGGGTCGGGCGGGGCCGCGTCGCGCGGCACGATGGACGTGTGGTCGTGTCGACGAGATTGCCGCGGCGCGCCGGACGGCGTACCAACCTCGCGCTGCTCGTGGTGCTGCCGGCCGCCTTCGTGACCGGGTGGCTCGCGTTCGGTACGGGTACCCTTTGGCCGGCCCGCGTCGTCACGGTCACGCATGCCGCGCTCGGCATCGCGGTGTTGGCGCTGGTGCCGTGGAAGCAGGTGATCGTACGGCGGGGTCTGGCCCGGCCGGGCGGTGCGCGCGGTGTCGTGGTGAAGGCGACGGGCTTCCTGCTCGCAATCACCGTGCTGCTGTCGTTGGTGGCCGGGTTCGCGCACTCGTACGCCGGCCCGCACCCGTATTTCGGGGTCACCGCGATGCAGGTGCACGTCGGCGCCGCACTCGTCGCCGTACCACTGTTCGTCGTACACCTCGCGACGCGACCGCAGCGCCTCCGCGTCACCGACTTGTCGCGCCGCAACGCGCTGCGGCTCGCCGGTCTGGTCGGCGTCGGCGGTGTGCTGTTCGCGGCGTTCGAAGGCATCGCGGCGATCGCCGGATTGCCCGGGCGGCGTCGGCGCGTCACCGGGTCGTACGAGACGGGCACCGATGATCCGGCCGCGATGCCGCTCACGTCCTGGTTGTTCGACCGCATCCCGTCGATCGACCCGGCGACCTACACGGTCCGCGTCCGGGATGCCAATGGCGTCCGGCTAGTCGGCTACCCCCAGCTTGCCGAGGGTACGGATCGGGTGCGCGCGATCCTGGACTGCACCGGCGGCTGGTACGCGGCACAGGACTGGCGCGGCGTCCGCCTCGACCGCCTGCTGCCCGACATTCCGTCCGGCCACGTCATCGTCGTGACGTCGACGACCGGATATCGCCGCCGATTCCCGGCCGCGGAGGCGTCGGCGCTCTGGCTCGCGACCCACATCGCCGATGAGCCGCTTGACCCTGGGCACGGCGCGCCAGCGCGGTTGGTCGCACCGGGCCGGCGGGGTTTCTGGTGGGTTAAGTGGGTCGCGTCGGTGGAAACGGTCGCCGGCGAAGACTGGTGGCAGCCGCCGTTCCCGCTGCAGTAGCGCTGCCGCCGGCTGGCGCGGCCGAACTCGTGGCGCCGCCGAACGCGCAGCGCCGGCAACGGGTGACGCCGCCAGCGTGTTGGCGCGAGGACCGATGCCGCCAGGCGAAGCAATGCAAAGCCCGACGTGCCGCGTACCAACCACCGTAGGCTCAAGAAATCCCTGGTCTGGGGCGTGGGCGGCCAGGTCTTCGGGCAGGTGTTCGAAGACCGAAGCCTCCGAGCCGTGTGATGGATCGCGCGTTGGCGGCGTAGGAGGGGATGGCCGTGCACCAGTTCCTCTACAAGGTTGGCCGGTTCTGCGCACGCCACCACTGGTACGTCATCGCGGTCTGGCTCGTCATCGTGGTGGCACTCGTGGCGCTCCGCGGCGCGTTCGGCGGCGCGTTCTCGAACAACTACACGGTGCCCGGCAGCGCGTCCTCGAACGGCACCACATTCCTCACCGAGAAGTTTCCGGACCAGAGCACGAATTCTGGCCAGATCGTCTTCGTGGCGCCGGCCGGCAAGCAGTTGAGCGCGACCGAAAACCAGATCAACCAGGCCGTCACGAACGTCGCGCACCTGCCGCACGTACTCAGTGCGACAAGCCCGTTCGCTAACCCCAACTCACCGACGCTGTCGAAGAGCGGCACGATCGCGTACGCCCCGGTGTTCTTCGACGTGAACCCGAATACGCTCGATAAGGCGTACCTAGATTCGCTGCACAACGCCACGAAACCGGCCACCGATGCCGGGCTAACTGTCGACTACGGCAACGCCGCCGGACAGGTGGACAAACACACGAGCGACCAACGGTCCGAGGCGATCGGCCTTGGCTGCGCCCTGATCCTGTTGCTCATCATGTTCATCTCGCTGGTCGCGGCCCTGATTCCACTGGTCGCCGCGGCGTTCAGCGTGATCGCCGGCTTGTCCACGCTCGGTTTGCTCGCCGCCGCCTTCACGTTCCCGACCACCGCGCCGACCATCGCCACGCTGCTCGGTCTCGGCGTCGCGGTCGACTACGGCCTGTTCCAGGTGGCCCGCCATCGCGAGCAGATCGATCGAGGCGTACCCGTGGTCGAATCGATCGGTCAGGCCAACGCGCGTTCTGGCGGAGCGATCGTGGTGGCCGGCAGCACGGTGATCATCGCGATCCTCGGCCTGTTCGTCGCCGGTGTCCCATTCGTGAGTGCGCTCGGCGTCTCGGCCGCGCTCGTCGTCGCCGTGACGATGCTTTCTGCGCTGACGCTCGTACCCGCGTTCATGGGCCTGGCCGGCACGACGGTCCGGTCGTTCGTGGATCGCCGCCGCGAGCGTCGCGAACGCCAGGCGGCCTCGACTGCTGGCGGCGCGGCGACGCCGTCTGGTGCACGCACCAATCTGAGCAGCGCGGAGCACCTCCGCGAGCTCGACCGCGCACACGAGAACAGTGCGTTTGCCAGATGGGGTCGCCGGGTGAGCGGCCGCCCATGGCCCTGGGCGATCGCCGCTGTCCTGGTGCTGCTGGTGCTGACCATCCCGTTGTTCTTCATCCGCTTCGGGCAGATCGACTCCGGCACCGATCCGACATCCGACACTGACCGTCGCGCGTACGACTACATCACCGAGGGTTTCGGACAGGGTGCGAACGGGCCGTTGACTGTGCTTGTCTCGATTCCGCCGGGCCAGTCGCAATCGCAGACGCAGACCCTGCTCAACAACGCGCAGCAGACACTCGCGCACACGAATGACGTCGCGTCGGTCTTCCCGCCTTCAGTGAACCAGGCCGGTGACGCCGCGATTCTCAACGTCATTCCGAAGTCGAGCCCGCAGGCCGCGGCGACCACCACTCTCGTGAACGACTTGCGCGACCATGTGTTGCCGACGATCCCGGCGACCACCTACCTGACCGGGTCGACGGCCGGGAACGTGGACTTCACCCAACGGGTGGTCGACCGCCTGCCGTTGCTCATCGGCGCGGTTGTGCTGCTGTCGCTGCTGTTGCTGACGGCGGCATTCCGATCGCTCGCCATCGGCATCAAGGCGGCGGTGATGAACCTGCTGTCGGTCGGCGCCGCGTACGGCGTCGTCGTGGCGGTGTTCCAGTGGGGTTGGGGGTCGAACCTGATCGGGCTCGATCAAAAGGTGCCGATACCCGCCTTCGTACCGATGATCATGTTCGCCATCGTGTTCGGACTGTCGATGGACTACGAGGTGTTCCTCATCTCGCGGGTGCACGAGGCGTACATCCGAAATCGCGACGCCCATCGCAGTGTGGCCATCGGGATCGGCAGCACGGCCCGCGTCATCACGACCGCCGCCGCGGTGATGATCGTCGTCTTCATCAGCTTCGTGGTGAACCCCGATCCGACCGTCAAGATGCTGTCGGTAGGCATGGCGGTGTCGGTGCTGATCGACGCGAGCGTGGTACGGATGATCCTGGTACCCGCGATCATGTCGCTGCTCGGTGACCACGCCTGGTGGGTCCCGCGATGGCTGGACAGGATTCTGCCGAACATCGATGTCGAGGGCGCCTCGATGCCCGATCCGGAGGCGGCCGGTCAGTCACCGGTGACCGTGACGCGTTAAGCGTGGTCGTGGCCTGGGGGACTCTGCGGTCCGGGCGACGGGTTCGGTGCGGCTATCGATGGACGCGACGTCACGACGCTAGATACACTCCGGCGTCGGCTAATCCGCGCGTACCGGCATGCACTCCCCACGATCGGTTGCCGCGCAAGCCGTCCCTTAGCTATGCAGAGGTTCGGCGGATGACGACATTTGCGCAGCTTGACAGCGCGCGAACCCGACACCGGGCGATCGCGTGGCGCGCGCTGCTCGCGATCGCCGTGCTGGTGCCCACCGCTGTCCTGTTCATGCAGGCCTGGGGCAATGAGCAACGTTCGCTCGACGCGGCCACTACCGAGCGCCACGGCGTGGCATATGTCCGAGCGTTGGAGCAGACGATCGTGTCCGTCGTGGTGGCCGAATCCGCCGCGGTCGCCGGCGATACGCCCGACCTCCGGCCGGTCGACCGTGCGGCACTCGCAGTCACGAGCGTCGACGAGTCGTACGGCGCGGCATTGCGTACCCAAACCATCTGGGCGAATGTGGACAATCGCATCCAGCAACTGCACACCCGGACACAGCTCGCGCCGGCCGACGCCCTCGCGGCGTACGAGGACATCACCGACCAATTGCTGTCGCTTACCGACAAGGTGCGCGCCAGCTCCGGCCTGGACGGCGATGCACACCCGGAGAGCGTCGCACTGCAAGCCGCCGTGACGGCCGACCTTCCCGAGGCGATCGTGATGTCCGGCCGGTACGCCGACCAGCTCGTCCTCGGCTCCGGTGGATCGGGTGCCGACCTGCGAGCGGCCGTCCAACGGGATGCCGCCGACGTTGCCGTTGACGTACAGAACGCCTCCGCGGCGTCACCCGACGCGGCGATCAGCGACCAGACGCTGAGCGCCGCCGATCGGTTCGGTCTGGACGCGGCGGCACTCATCGCGATTGGCGCGGCACCGAGCACCGGGTCGTCGAGCACGGATGCGGCTGACGCGGTGGCCGCCGCGACGGCGGTTCGCGCCTCCGCCGACGCGCTGGCCACCTCGATCCTGCGCACCATGGACGACCTGCTGTCGGCCCGGATCACTGACACGCAGCGCAGCCGCGATATGACCATCGGGATCGCCGCGCTTGCGGTTCTCATCGCCTGTGTACCGATGACGATCGCGGCTATCCGTCGCCGTGATCTGCCACTGACCGACCTCACTCCAACTGACGCCAAAGGGCCCGGTGCCACCCGTGTCGCGCACGGGCCGGAGCCACGCGCGGCCGGTCTTGCGTACGCTTCCGACCTCGGACGCGCGGTTACCGGCGCCGATACGCGAGTAGACATCGGCGCGCCTGCCGGCGGGCGCCACGGCGCCGGTGCGCCGCCTTCGTTGACGGCATTGCCGCACGGTGGACAGCAACGCTTCGACGAGGGAGAACCGCTACCGCGGCGCCGGCAGCAGATCATGCCGCCACCCGCCGCGGTGATGCCGCCGCAATTTGGTGCGGCGAGCGCGCCGGCCGGCGCATCGGAGCCGTCCACCGCACCGGATCACGCCGCACCGGCATCGGCCGGCGGGCCGGCGGCGGGTGGGCCGGCATCGGCCGGCGGGCCGGCGGCGGCGGCCGAGCATCGCGAACTCTTGCCGGCCGGTGTGACGCATCATCGCCGGCCGTCGTCATCCTCGGAAACCCGTTCCGGCAACGGCGAAGCCGCGTCCGACGACTGGGGGCGCAACGGTGTCGCTAAATAACATGAGCGTGCGTCGGCGTGTGACCGCGCTCGTTGCCGTACTCCTCGTCGCGGTGCTCGCGTTCGGGGCGGTGATCGTGGGGGGTCGGCTGGTCCGAGCCGAGCGTGCCGGCGACGTCTCGCACGCCATGCTCGTTGCGAACCAGGTCGGCGGAGTGTTGCAGAGTCTCGAATCGGAAGAGCTCGCGTCCGTCGGGTTCCTCGAGGGCACGCAGACTGCCGTCGATTTGGACAGCGCGTCCAGCCAGGTCGACGATCGCGTCGCCGACGTCAAGAACGCGCTCGGCAGTGGGATGCCGGCAAGGGTCCAGGCCGCGATCGACTCCGCGGCAGCGCTGGACGCCGTGCGTCAGAGCATCACGGCAGGACGCGAGACGCCCGCGGCCGCGGTAGCGGCGTTCAGCGCGGCGATCGAGGCGATCATCGATTCATTGTCGCTACCGCAGTTCGCCGACCCTTCGACCACCGCTGGTCGGCAGGTCCTCGCGCTCGACACGATGTTGCGGATCGACGCACGCCACGCGGCGAGCGCGGCCGACCTCCTCGTCGCGACGGTGCAGCTATCCGAGGCGTCGGTCGTCGACTACGCCGCCGCGGCGCAGGCCGCGCAGGGGCTCGAAGCGCAGTTCGCCACGTACGCGTCCGCATCGCAGCGCGACCTCTACCGGATCGTGACGACGGCGTACGTCGAGCGCGTCGGGCCGTCGTTCGTCACCGCGTTCGCGTCCGCGCCACGCAGCACAGTGGCGACACTCTCGCCCACCGACTTGTATCCGCAACTCGTGTCCTACGTGCAGCTCGGGCGCCTCGTGGAGGCGAAGATCGCGGCCGACGTCCGGAGCGCGGTCGCGAGCCAGCAGCGTGGCGACCTGATCGTGGCATACGTCGTCGCCGGGGTCACCGCGCTCATCGTGCTGCTGATGGCGCTCGCCGCCTGGCTGGTGATCCGATCCGTCTCGCGGACCCTGGGCGGCCTGGCGCTGGCCGAGTCCGACGCCGCCGACCACACCGTCACACAGCTACGACGGGTCGCCGACGACGAGACAGAGGCGGCCGATCACGTACCCATCCAAGCCCTTCCGGTGACCGCCCCCACCGAGGCCGGCGACCTCGCGCGAGTGTTCGTCCGTACGCAGCGCACCGCGACCTCGGTCGTCGAGCGGCAGGCCGCCGCGCGGCGAAACCTCGTACAGATGACGGGCAACGCCACCCGCCGCGCGGCGAATCTTGTCGCCCGGCAGGTTTCGATCATCGATCGGTTGGAACGCGCCGAAACGGATCCGGCGACCCGCACCGTGCTTCGTCGCCTCGACCACGTGACCCACCGGCTGCGCCGTGCCACTGCGAGCCTCATCACGCTGTCTGACTCGGCCGCCAACGGACGCCACGCGGCGGACGAGAGCGGATACGTCACGCCCATGGCGCTCGCCGACCTCATCCAGCTTGCGGCGGACGAAATCGAGAGCGAGAGTCGGGTGGACGTCTTCGTGCCGGCCAGCACGATGGTCCAGCCGGTCGTCATCGACGACGCAGTGCTGCTCTTTGCCGAGCTGATCGCGAACGCCACGGCGTATTCGCCGCCAGCTTCTCGGGTACGCGTGTTGGCACGGCCCTACGACCACAGCGTGTCGATCGTCGACGAGGGCATCGGCATGTCCGACGAGCAGCTTGCCACCGTGAACGCCCGACTTGCCGAGCCGGAACGACTCGACCTCGCGTCGACCGGTGCGCTGGGACTCTTCCTCGTCGGTAGGATCGCGCGCCGTTATGACTTCGTGGTGACGTTCGAGCACACGCCGGGCGCCGGTACAACCGTCATCGTCGACCTTGGCCGCCACGTCGGCACGGTGACGCCGGCCGACACCGCCAGAGCGACCGCGCCAGTGGTCGCCGATGCAGACATTCCCCGACCGCGCGGAGTGGGCGCAAACCTGGTCGGCGTGGCGGTCGGTCGGGCCGCGGCGCCGGTGCCGGCGTTGGACTCGCGACCGTTCAACATCGAGCATTTCGAGCACGCGTCCGCAGTTCTCGGCCGCGGCGAAACGTGGAACGCGTTCGAGGTGCTGCCGCCCGCGCAGCCCGCGCTGCCGCCCGGCCCGACGAGTTCGGCATCGACGAGTTCCGCATCGGCCTCGGCCACCGTGACTTCCGACGACGCTGGCGCGAACGGTCCGGCGACCGGCGACAGCGGCGAGCTTCCGTACGCCGACGTAGACCTGCCGCGCGCCGGCACTGGGTACGCCGCCGGCGGCGGTCCGTTCGGCCCACCGGACCCGGGCGCGGAGCTGTTGCGTCCGAAGGGGCGGTTTGCCGGCTCGCTGCGCGAATTTGGTCGCGGCGGAGCTCGTCCGGCGGAACCGCCCGCGCCGCCCGCCGACGTCACAGCCGACGACGTCACGTCCGGTAACGACACCGGCGGCGACGACATGGCCGGGGATGACCTGGCCGGCGAGGACATGGCCGGCGGCGACATGGCCGGCGAAGGCCCGTTCAGCGAAAGTGCGGTGTTCCCCGCCGGTGGCGTCGCGCGCTACGTCCGGCGGCCCGACGCCGAAGGGAACGACGTCGCGCCAGAAGCGGGTTCCGCGCCTGTGGCCTCGGCCGAAGCGGCGCCGGTCGAAAGCGATAGCAACGCCGTCGATGCACCTTCCGTACAAGAGTCGCCGGCCGCCACCGATAACCAGGCGCCGTCCGGAGCCCCGCCCGGCGGCATTGCCACGTCCGGGCTGTTGCGACGCGTACCCGGGGCCACCGCCCCGGCCGAGCACCAGATCGACGTGCCAGCGTTTCGTACCTTGGACCCGGACGAGGCGCGCGGCCTGGTCGAGGAGTTTGAGCGCGGCGTCACGCGGGCACTCGACGAGGCGGCCGGCGACCGCATCGACGACGAGGGGCGCATTCGATGACCGGGTCATATGCGTACGGAACCGGCAGTTTCGCGGACGACGGTGCGCCGGGCGACTCCGGTCGGCTCAACGGCCACGGCGACGCGCCGCTGAGCCCGGAGGCCGAGGCGTTCACCTGGCAGCTCGACACGTTCACGCAGACCACATCCGGCGTACTCGGCGCCGTCGCAGTGTCCTCCGACGGACTGCTCGTCGCGGCCGCCGCGATCAACGACCGGGCGAACGCGGATCGTCTCGCGGCTGTCGTCTCCGGCATGACGAGCCTCGCGACTGGCGCTGCACACACTTATTCGCTCGGCATGCTCAACCGTGTCGTGGTGGACATGTCCGACGGCTACCTGCTGATCAGTGCACTGGGCAGCGGCTCGGTGCTCGGCGTCGTGGCGGAGCGCTCCGCCGACCTTGCCTCGGCGGCGTACGAGATGACGCTGTTCGCGACGCGCGCCGGTAGCCGGCTGACGCCAGCGCTGATCCTCGAGCTGCGCGCCGCGATCGCGAGCTGACCGGGCGGTCCGAGAGCTCCTGCGGCGGCCACGCGCCGAACGAAGCTGGTATCCGGACGGCGGTCACATCCGGATACCGTGAGCGGCGTGTGCACCGTGATGTTGCGCTTCGCGCCCGGCTCGCGCTGGCCCCTGCTGGTCGCCGCGGTACGTGACGAGTTCACCGAACGAGCCTGGGATGCACCGGCACCGCATTGGCCGGATCAGCCGTACGCATGGGGTGGCCGCGACCGCACCGCCGGCGGCACGTGGCTTGCCGTCGACCGGTCGCGTCCCGCTGTGGCGGCGCTGCTCAATGGCGTACGCCGGGATCCGCCTGAGCACGGCGGACCTCGGCCGACGCGCGGTGCCCTGCCACTCGCGGCCCTGGCTGGGGGTGCCGGCCCGGTGCCGGGGATTGCGGACCGCGCAGCTCTCGACGAATACGACGGCTTCCATCTGTTGCGGGCCGACGTCGCGAGCATCGACCTCTGGTCGTGGGATGGCGCCGACCTCGATCGCCGTTCGCTCGCGCCCGGCGACCACATCGTGGTGAACCTCGGGCTCGACCGCGAGTCCGACCCACTCGTGCCGCATTTCCTGCCGCTGTTGCGCGCGTTGCCGGACGTGTCGCCCGCGCCCGGTCTGGCGCCCGCCGGCGCCTGGCCGGGCTGGATCGACCTGTTGCGCGGCGACGGTCTCGCACCGACCGACGAGCGTGGGCTCGTCATCGACCACGAGATCGAAGACCCGGCCGGCGTCGTGCACCACTACGGGTCGACGTCGGCGACTTTGGTTGCGCTGGGTGCGGACGGCACCGTGCGTTATGACTTCACTGCCACACCGCAAGATCCCCAGTGGTACGAGGTCCGCGACCTGCCCTCCGAGGCGGCATGAGTTGCGCAGCTAAAAACGGCTCAGCGCGTCCTCGATGGCGCGATGGAACGTCGGGTACGCGTAGATCATCGAGCGGAGTGTCGCGATCGGCACCTCGGCCTTGACCGCCACGATCAGCGCGCTGAGCACCTCGCCGCCGACCGGCCCCGCCGACGTCGCGCCGACCAGCACGTCACGATCGGCGTCCGCGACGAGCTTGATGAACCCGTCGTTGCCCGCCTTGTGGATCCAGCCGCGTGCGCTCGACGGGATCTCGGTGACGGCCGTCGCCACGTTGATGCCGGCAGCGCGCGCGGTTAGCTCGGTATGCCCGACGCAGCCGATCTCGGGATCGGTGAACGTCACGCGCGGCACGGCGCGATAGTCGGCCGGCGGTCCGTCCCGGCCGAGGATGTCCCGGATCGCGATGCCGGCCTGGTACATCGCCATGTGCGTGAACGCGCCGTGCCCGGTGACGTCGCCGATCGCCCAGACGCCGTCGGCAGCCCGCATCCGGCCGTCTACCTCGACTGCCCGTGCGGCCGGATCGAGTCCGATCGTCTCGAGCCCGAGGCCGGCCAGGTTGGCGCGCCGTCCGACGGCCACCAGCAACCGTGCCGCGCTCACCTGGTCGCCACCGTCCAGGTGCACCGTGAACCGATCGGTGTCGTACCGCACATGTCGGGCCGCCGCTCCGGTCAGCACCGTGATGCCGTCGGCGCGAAGCGCTCTCTCGACGAGTTCGGACGACTCCGGCTCCTCCATCGCGACGAGCCGGTCGAGCGCCTCCACGATGGTCACGCGAGTGCCGAAACGGGCGAACGCCTGCGCGAGTTCGATGCCGATCGCCCCGCCGCCGAGGCAGATCATCGACTCGGGCAGCGTCTCCGTCTCGATGGCTTCCTTGTTCGTCCAGTACGGCGTGTCGGCCAGCCCGTCGATCGGCGGCACTACCGCGGACGTACCGACACCGATCACGATGCCGCGTCCGGCCCGGTACGTGGTGCCTTCCGCCTCAACCGTCCCCGGTCCGGTCAAGCGTGCGCTGCCTCGTACGAACGTGCCGCCCTTACCTACGAACCGATCCACGGCGACCTTGTCGTCCCAGTAGTCGGTGGCCTCCTCGCGGATCCGGCGCGCCACCGGCGCCCAGTCCGGCGTGACGGTCGCCGTGCCGGCCATGTCGCCGACTCGGCGTGCCTCGGCCAGCAGGTTAGCCGCACGGATCATCATCTTGCTGGGTACGCATCCCCAGTAGGGGCATTCGCCGCCGACCAGTCGCCGCTCGATGCCGACCACGCGGAGACCCGCCTCGGCGAGCTTGCCGCCGACCTCCTCGCCACCGACCCCGAGACCCACCACGATGACGTCGACTTCTTCGCTCACGTGACTCGCCCTTCACCGATGCGTACGCCGGCCGTCGATAGTCCGGTCGTGCAGCACCGGGGTGCCGCAACCCGATGTTCAGCATCGCATCGGCGAGTAACGGGCGCAGCGCGAGCGTGTGGTCGGGCGTCGAGCGCGGCACTGGGACCCCAGCGCCGGGACCCCACGCCGGGACCCCAGCGCCGGGACCCAGCGCCGCGTCAGGCGTAGAGAAGCGGATTGCGGCGCGAGTCGTCGACGAGCCGCCCATCGGCCAGCGTGATGACTCGATCCGCCGCGTCGATCACCGCACCGTCGTGGCTGGAGATCAGCACGATATGGCCCGCGTACGCATGCTGGCGCAATATTCCGAGCACCATGTCGACGCGGCGCCGGTCCTGGTGCCCGGTGGGCTCGTCGGCAACCAACACGAACGGATTGAGCCGCATGGCACGTGCGATCGCGGTGCGCTGCTGCTCGCCACCGGACGTCTGCGAGGGATAGCGCGGTGCTAGGTGCGCGATCTCGAACGCGTCCAGCAGGGCGTCCGTCTCGCGGCCGCCGGCCGAGGGGTCGAGGCGCGCCGGGAGGTTCACGTTGTCCCAGACGCTCAACTCGTCGAGCAGCGCCATCGACTGCGGTACGAAGCCGAGGTGCCGCCAGGGCAGCTTCGCCATGGGTACCCGGGCCGGCAACGGCTCGTCGGTGCTGATCGAGCCGTTGTCGGCGCGCTCCATCCCAGCCAGGATGGACAGCACCGTCGTCTTGCCGGAGCCGGACGGCCCGGCCGCGACCGTGAGTTCACCGGGACTGAGCTCGAACGACACGTTGTCCACGGCGGTGATGGTCTCCGGCCCGCGGCGGAACCGACGGGTGAGCCCGGTGACCGTGACCGGTGCGCTCATGATGCCTCCCGGGCCGTGATCAATTCGATCATCGCTCTTCCTCGATGCGACCGTCCACCATGTGCACCACACGGTCGGCGCGTTGCGCCACGATCGGGTCGTGAGTCGCGGCGACTATCGTGACGCCGGTGCTCGCCAGCGCGGCGAACGCGTCGAGGACGTCGCCGACCGTGTCATGGTCGAGTTGGCCGGTCGGCTCGTCGGCCACCAGCAATGCCGGCGGTCCCACTGCGGCGAACGCGATCGAGGCGCGCTGCTGCTCGCCGCCGGACAGCTGGCGCGGCAGGTTATTGGCCTTGGCACCGATGCCGAGCCGGTCCAGCAGTTCGTCCATCTCACGTCGGCGCAGCCGGACTCCGCGCATGCGCGCCGCGAGACGAAGGTGCTGCCGCACGGTCAGGTACTCGATGAGGTTGTCGGCCGGGTTCTGGAACATGTACCCGAGCCGGCGCCGCCGGAACTTCACGCGTCGCGCCCGGGACAGTCGGGCTGTGTCGCGGCCCTGGATGAGGATCAGGCCGGAGTCGGGCCGGTCGACGCACGCGAGCAGGCGCAGCAACGTGGACTTGCCGGAGCCGGACGGTCCGATCAGTGCGGTCACCGTGCCCGGCTGGAGTTCGAGGTCGACGCCGTTGAGCGCCTGCACTGTGTCGTCGCTAGAGATGCGATAGGTGCGGATCACGTTCATGCAGGCGACGTTCGAATCGCCGCCCATCGACGCGCTGCGCCGCCGGGTCGGCATGGCCCACGGCGGGTCCTCCGACATCCACTCCGGCGTTGGTCCGCCTCGCTGGTAGGGCTCACCGCTCGGCGCATCGGAGCGCGGCGGCGGCACCTGGCCGTACCGCTCAAACTGTGTCACGAAGCACCTCCGACGGATTCGCGCGCGCGACCCGCACTTGCGCGAAGGCCGATGCAATGAGAGCAACCACGCCGACCGCCACCGAGATTCCGGCGATCACCGCGGCCGGCAACGTAATGAGGGTGTTCGGCGGCAGCGTCGGATCGACATCGAAGCCGCTCGCGAAACCGTACGTCAGCCCGAGCGCGACCGCGAGACCGATGCCGAGCCCGGCGAGCAGTGGCAGTGCAAGCTCCAGCAGGAGGGCACGACGGTGCGTGCCGGAGCGCATGCCCATCCGCCGCGCCATCACGTAGCCGCGGCGATGGCCGGGTGCCTGTGCTTCGACGTAGAGCAGGAGGCCGACGACGGTCACTACACCGGTCAGGATGGACAGCGCGGTCAGATATTCGAAGGTGTAGGTCAACGGTTGGAACACGGTGTTCGGGTAGACCGCGTCGACGTTCGCGGTGGACACCGCGGGCAGGTCCAGCGTCGCGAGCGTGGCCATGATCTTGTTCGGCTCGCCACGGATCCAGAGCTGCGGAACCGCCTGGTTAATCTCGGTGCCGAGCGACGCCGGCGTGACAATCAACGACTTGTACCCGCCCTGCTCGGCCGGGAGTGTCTTGACGAACTGCACGTCATATTTGGTGTCGGTCGGGAACCCCCAGGACGGGGCCTGAATGCCGGTCGGAATGTTCCCGCTGGTGATCGCCGGGTAGGGCGTGCCGGGCTGGTGCTCCTTCGACAGCGGCGCGAGGACCGACGCGAGCGACTGACCGTCGATGTGGTTGTTCCAGAATGCGACCTTGCTGAACTCGTCGGGATCGACCGCGTAGAGGTTCACGCCATTTCCGGCGAGGGTCACGCCGGTCAGCCGCAGCACCTCGGTCGAGTTGCCGCGGAACTCGGCCGGGATGGGTACGCGTTGCTTGAGTGTGACCACCACATCCGTACCCACCAGCAGCTGCGCCTCGCCGTCGACGGTGGCCTGCACCGATCGGGTCACGGTGTCGCCGTAGGTGGCGAGCGCGATCGGCAGCGCCGTGGCGCCGGCGAGCACCGCCACCACCGCCGCTTCCCGCACGACGCGTCGCCAGCCCAGGAACCAGACCATCGAACGGCGCCGAGTCGATCCGTTGTCACCGGCCGGACGCGTCCGGCGTGATCGGAGCATGAACATCACGATGCGACCGAGCAACGTCAGGCACCCGACGGTCACCAACAGTGGCACGATCAGCAGCCGCGCCGGCACCTGGACCACGATGCCACCGTCGCCGCCCAGCGCTCCCCTGGTCACCGTCGCCGATCCGAAGCCGACTGCCGCCCAGACGCCGGCCGCGATGAGCAGAAGCTCCCATGGCCAGCGAGCCAGTCGTACGCCACGGCGAGCGTGCCGCTCGTCGGTGAGGGTACGGCAGCGCACCGCGGCCGCGATCAGCACGACGATCATGGCGGCGCCGAGTGCGGCCAGTGCCGACCACAGGGAGTCGATGATCGATGCGTGCGAGATCTCCGGATCCGGCCCGGCGGTGCGGACCAGCCACCACGCGCCGACCCACGCGAGTGCCGCGCCGGTCAGCAACGCGGGCAAGGCCTCGAGTAGGCCCTTGATGCCGAGACTGAACCCACCCATGCCGTGCGCAGATAGCACGGTGAGCTCGCGGCGCCGACGCAGCACCCAGAAGATCGCCGCGGCGGCCACCACTACGAGGCCCACCAGCACACCGGCCGCGGTGATCGGAAAGACCGTTGGCTTGATGCCGGTTCGCGCGAGTTGCGAACGGACCGCGAACGCCGACAGGTCGGACGACGTCGAGACGCAGTCGGGGCACTGGCTGAATGACGTGTTGGCGGCGGTGTTGACGCTCTTGATCGTGTCGACCACGCCGGCGGTCCGCTCGATCGGCACCGTCGGGTCGTCGAGCGCGAACATCATCGTCGTCTTGCCGTGGTAGGGGATCACGCCGGACATGAACGTCTGGCGGTCCATCAGGACGACCGGCGGAATCGCGTCGTTGAGGAGCTGAGCGCCGAACGGGCCGAAGATGAGCGTGTGCAGTGCGCAGAACGCCGGATTGTTCGGATCACCACGTACGTCGCGGTAGACCGCCGCGACGCGCAACTTGGTCGGCGGCCCCCACAACGACGTGTACACCAACGGATCGCCGACACCGAGGTGATAAGCGCTGGCGAAACCGTCCGGGATCCACACCCCGCTGCCACTCGGCCCGGCGACCGTTGTCACGTGATCCTGGAAGTCGGGGATCGTCATCGACGTGACCTTGGCACCGGCGCCGCCGACGGCGACCTTCGCGTTCGTCGCGTACCACGCCGTCTCGGGTGCCGCGAGCCCGCCGCCGGTCCGCGCGACATCGGCCAGCTGTGCCTCGGTCGCCTGGTCGCTTGAGAACTCGTCGGCGAGCGACGTGCTCTGGAGGTAGCCCCACGGCGACTGGTAATCCGTCGGTGAATATAGGTGCATGTCGTACGTGACCAGGTCGCCGACGCTGGTCGGGCACGCCTGGCGGATCTGGCTGTGCAGCGTGGCGTTGGCCGACGAGGACAGGAACGGCGCGGCGGCCGCGGCCGGCAGCGTCGCAACGAACGACGCCGCAATGAGTGCGGTCGCCACGCCGGGACGGCGCAACAACAGGAAAGGCGCCCGGATCCAGGGCGCCATCCGCCACACACGAAACACGCCGTCGTCCTCCGGGCATCGGCTGGGGTGCCGAGGTTACGCTGCGGCCGCGTGCCTTGTGTCCGCGGCGGGCGGCCACGGGCGTCGGACCGTCGGCGGGCGCCATCCGGCCGGCACGTCGCCAGATCCGCCTGATAACACGACGCTCGACACCAGACCTTGGTTGCATTTCAGCAGGCCTGGTCGCGTTTCGGCAGGCCCGTATGCACGACATCAAGCCGGTCGCGTTGGCGCGGACGGGCAATCTCGGTACCCCTGGCCCACGCGTACGGTAGCGGGGACTATTCTCGCGTGCGGGTACGGCGTCGATCATCTGCCAGCGGCAGGCGACGGGCGACGGCCGGTGATCTTCCACAGGAGGGCGCGACGTGACGACAACCGCTCCGAGGCCGATCGTGACGCGGCCGTGGCCGGTGCACCAGCCGGTCAAGGGTTCCGCGATCGCTCGCCTGCTGCGGACCACGGATGCGAAGCAGATCGGCATCCTCTACATGGTCACGTCGTTCGCGTTCTTCCTGATCGGCGGCTTCATGGCGTTGCTCATGCGCGCCGAGCTGGCCCGGCCCGGCCTGCAGTTCCTATCGCTCGAGCAATACAACCAGCTGTTCACCATGCACGGCACGATCATGCTGCTGCTCTTCGCGACGCCGATCCTGTTCGCGTTCGCCAACTATATTGTCCCGCTGCAGATCGGTGCGCCGGATGTGTCGTTCCCGCGGCTGAACGCCGTCGCGTACTGGTTGTTCCTGTTCGGTGGGTCGCTCGTCGTCGCCGGTTTCGCGACCCCGGGCGGCGCGGCGGACTTCGGCTGGTTCGCGTACCAGCCGCTGGCTAATCAGGTGAACTCGCCGGGCATCGGCGCCGACTTCTGGATCATGGGTCTCGTCCTGTCCGGTCTGGGTACGATCCTCGGCGCGGTCAACATGATCACCACGATCCTGACGCTGCGCGCGCCCGGCATGACGATGTTCCGGATGCCGATCTTCACCTGGAACATCATGGTCACCGCGCTGCTCGTGCTGATGGTGTTCCCGATCCTGGCCGCCGCGCTGCTAGCCGCCGAGGCCGATCGACAGCTGGGTGCGCACGTGTTCGACTCGCAGACCGGTGGCGCCCTGCTGTGGCAGCACCTGTTCTGGTTCTTCGGGCATCCCGAGGTCTACATCGTGGCGTTGCCGTTCTTCGGCATCATCACCGAGATCATTCCGGTGTTCAGCCGCAAGCCGATCTTCGGGTACAAGGGGCTGGTCGCCGCCACGCTCTCCATTGCCGCGTTGTCGATGAGCGTGTGGGCGCACCACATGTTCGCCACCGGCCAGGTGCTGCTGCCGTTCTTCTCGTTCCTGAGCTTCCTCATCGCCGTGCCGACCGGCATCAAGTTCTTCAACTGGATAGGCACCATGTGGAAGGGGCAGT
>DASTMZ010000223.1:0-11211 GCA_035713725.1 Micromonosporaceae bacterium | reverse complement strand
ATCCCGGTGCTACTCCTCGACGAGGCGACCATGCCGGGCACGCCGACCGGCGACGCCGAGGCGCCGTAATGGCGTCGCCACCGAACGGTTCGGCCGGAGTTCGCGGCTCGCGTGCCGTGGACGAACGGCTGCTCGACGACGCCGCCGCGCTGGAGAGTGCCGACCTCGGGCACATGCTTCGCGCGACCGCCTCGGCAGGTCCGCAAGTGCGCGAGGCCGCCGCGCTCGCCGCCGAGGCAAACCTGTCGTCCATCGCCGACGAGGGCCGGCCGCGTGCCGTTGTGGTGGCCGGACAAGGCACCGCCGCGCGCACCGGCGAGCTACTGGCCACCGTCGCGGGCGTACGCTGCCCAGTCCCGGTGATCGTGCACCGCAGCGTTGGCGTGCCCGGCTGGGTCGGTGCGGCGGACGTGGTCATCGCGGTGAGCGCGTCCGGCCGGAGCCCGGAGGCGTTGGGCGCCGCCGAAGCGGCCATGAGGCGCGGCGCCCGGCTCGTCGCGGTCGGACCACCGGAGACGATGCTCGAGGCGGTGGCCGAACGGGCCCGCGCGCCATATATCGCGGTGCCGCGGCGTGCGCCCGCGCGCGCCAGCATCTGGGCGCTGACCGTGCCGGTGCTGCTGGCCGCCCGTACCCTCGGATTGGTCAAGGTCAATGAGGCGGACCTCGCGGAGACCGCGGCCCGGCTGGACGAGGACGCCGAGCGTTGCCGCCCGACCGCGGACTCGTTCGTGAACCCGGCGAAGGCGATGGCGCTTGATCTCGCCGGCTCGATTCCGATCGTCTGGGGATCGTCCCCGCTCGCCACGGTCGCCGCCCGGCGCTTCGCGGACACGCTGTCGTCGAACGCGCGCTATCCGGCGGTCGGCGGCAGCCTGAGCGACGCCGCTCGGGGGCGTGTCGGTCTGCTCGACGGCGTGTTCGGCGCGCTGGTGGAAAGCGCCCGCGACATCTTCGCCGATCCGACCGGACGCGACGACTCGGACGCGTCGCGGCTGCGGGTCGTCCTGATGCGCGACGGTGGTCTGGTCGACGACCTGCGCGACGACAACGAACCGGCGGCGGTGGAGGAGCGGCGGGCCGACGCGCTCCAGTCGGTCGCCGAGGCGCGCGGCATTCGGCTGACGGTTGTGACGGCCGAGGGCGGCTCGGCGCTGGAGCGGCTCGCGTCGATGGTCGCGGTGCCGGACTTTACATCGGTCTACCTTGCGATGGCGCACGGCCTCGATCCGACCGCCGTACCGGCGGTTTCCGAGCTGAAGGATCGCACCGGCGTATGAGCGTGCGTTGGCACTCCGATCGGGTGGGAACCTGTGCCGGTCGGTGCCGGCCGTCGTGGGCTCGTGGAGCCGGCGGGTGAGCGCGTCGGGCGGTAAGCGCGCGGTCATCGCGGCCCTGCTGGCCAACCTCGGCATCGCGGTCACGAAGTTCCTCGCGTTCGCGCTGACCGGTTCGTCGTCGATGCTCGCCGAGGCGATCCACTCGGTGGCCGACTCCGGCAATCAGGTGCTGCTGCTGATCGGCGGCAAGCGTGCCACCCGTCAGGCGACGCCGCGGCACCCGTTCGGCTATGGCCGCGAACGCTACATCTACGCGTTCATCGTCGCGATCGTGCTGTTCAGCCTCGGTGGCGTGTTCGCCGTCTACGAGGGTGTCCACAAAGTGCGGCACCCGGAACCGATCGACGCGTGGCAGTGGGTTCCGATCGCCGTGCTCCTCGTCGCGATCATGCTCGAGTCGCTGTCGTTCCGCACCGCGATCGGCGAGGCGAACGAGATTCGGCGTGGCGTCGGCTGGGTCGGCTTCATCCGGCACGCACGTGCGCCGGAGCTGCCAGTGATCTTGCTCGAGGACTTCGGCGCGCTGGTCGGTCTCGTGTTCGCGCTCTTCGGCGTCGGGCTCACGTTGATCACCCACAACGGGGTTTGGGACGGCATCGGAACGCTGTGCATCGGAACGTTGTTGATCAGCATCGCGGTGGTGCTCGCGATCGAGACGAAGAGCCTGCTGCTCGGTGAGTCGGCGACGACGCAGCAAATCGATGCGATCGCCGCGGCGTTGGCCGCCACGCCTGGCCTCGATCGGGTGATTCACCTGCGGACCATGCACCTGGGCCCGGACGAGCTGCTGATCGGCGCGAAGCTCGCGATCCGGCCGGGCAGCACGGCCCGTGAGATCGCGGCCGCCATCGACGATGCCGAAGCGCGGGTGCGCGCCGCCGTACCCATCGCCCGGGTGATCTATCTGGAACCCGACATCGATCGCGGTCCGGAAGACCAGACCGTGGGTACGGGTTCGGCCGGCTGTTAGCCACGTCACGTAGTCACGCGGTACGTCACCGCCGAGCGCCTCACATGGGCGTACCGATCGCACAACATGGGTGCTGACCTGCCCGGATACGCCGAGATGGCGGTACTGCCCGAATACTGAAAAATACTGAAATGACTTGACACTCCCACAGCGGAGTGTGACTCTTTAACGACGCAGCGTGTTTGTGGCTTAGGTCCGAACCATGCGGGGGAAACCAAACCGGGGGGAAGTGCGGGGCGGTGACCGCTGGCGGGAGTGTCCCAGCTAGCAGGTCCCGCCCCGCACGCTGTCCAGGGTCGGCGGCACGGTTGGGCCGCACGGGTTCCTCCGCTTGGCTCCGGCCGCTTCGGTAGGTCGCGCCACACGGGACGGCAGGTGGGTGCGTCGAGCGCGTGGCACCCGCGCCGATATGGTGTCATCGGCGATGACGTCGCGCTGGGTTTGTGGAGCGCTGCTTGCGGCGTCGGCTGATCTGGTGCGCGCGGTGATCTGGTGCGAGCGCACCCAGGTTCGGCGCGTTGAGGTCGCTTCGCCCATGCTTATGTCGTGGCTCAAGCGCCACGACGTCCGCGCACCGCCGCCGTACCGAACAGGAGTTGTTGATGACGAGCACGTTGCCGTCGAGTGCCACCCGCGCCCAAGGACCTGACTTCAAGGTCGCCGATCTGTCGCTCGCCGCGTTCGGCCGCAAGGAGATCCAGCTCGCCGAGCATGAGATGCCAGGTCTGATGGCGTTGCGGCGCGAATACGGCGACGCAGCACCGCTGCGGGGCGCGCGCGTCACCGGCTCGCTGCACATGACCATCCAGACCGCCGTACTGATCGAGACGTTGGTCGCGCTGGGTGCGCAGGTTCGGTGGGCGAGCTGCAATATCTTCTCCACACAGGACCACGCCGCCGCCGCGGTTGCGGTCGGACCGACCGGGACGCCGGAGGCGCCGGCCGGCGTACCCGTCTTCGCGTGGAAGGGCGAGACACTGCCGGAATACTGGTGGTGCACGGAGCAGGCACTGGCCTGGCCGGGCGGCGACGGCACGGACGGTCCGAACATGATTCTCGACGACGGCGGCGATGCAACGCTGCTCGTCCACAAGGGCGTCGAGTTCGAGACCGCGGGCGCCGTGCCGGCCACCGCGGAGACCGACAGCGAGGAATACGCGGTCATCCTCGACGTGCTGCGCCGCTCACTGGCCGAGGACCCGAAGCGGTGGACCCGACTTGCCGGCGGCATCAAGGGCGTCACCGAGGAGACCACCACCGGCGTGCACCGCCTTTACGAGATGCGCCAGTCCGGCACTCTGCTGTTCCCTGCCATCAACGTCAACGACTCGGTGACCAAGAGCAAGTTCGACAACAAGTACGGCTGCCGCCACTCGCTGGTCGATGGCATCAACCGCGCCACCGACGTACTCATCGGTGGCAAGGTCGCGGTCGTGTGCGGCTACGGCGACGTCGGCAAGGGCTGCGCCGAGTCACTGCGCGGGCAGGGTGCGCGCGTCATCGTCACGGAGATCGACCCGATCTGCGCGCTGCAGGCCGCCATGGACGGCTACCAGGTCGCCACGCTCGACGATGTGGTCGACACGGCGGACATCTTCATTACCGCCACCGGCTGCCTCAACGTCATTACGGCGGCGCAGATGGGGCGGATGAAGCACCAGGCGATCGTCGGCAATATCGGGCACTTCGACAACGAGATCGACATGGCCGGCCTCGCGAAGGTGCCGGGCGTGCAACGCGAGAACATCAAGCCACAGGTCGACGAGTGGCGATTCGCCGACGGCCACACGATCATCGTCCTGTCGGAGGGTCGGCTGCTCAATCTCGGCAACGCCACCGGCCACCCGAGCTTCGTCATGTCGAACTCGTTCTCGAACCAGACGATCGCCCAGATCGAGCTGTTCACCAAGACAGAGCAGTATCCGATCGGGGTCTACACGCTTCCGAAGCACCTCGACGAGCGCGTTGCACGATTGCACCTCGAGGCGCTCGGCGTTCGGCTCACGCAATTGTCGAAGGCGCAAGCGGATTATCTTGGCGTACATGTCGAGGGACCGTACAAGGCAGACCACTACCGCTACTGAGCCGTTACATAGCGTTGGCCCAGCGTAGAGGGCCGGGTCGGAGTCACGACCCGGCCCTTTTCGTCGGCTGGTATGACGGTCGCGACGAGCGCTCGATGTGCCAGCAGGCTGCCTCTACGGCTATCCAACTTCTGGCCGTTCGGTCAGCCGAATATGGCTGTATGCCCACCTAATGTTGCTCCGGCGAGCCGTTGGGATAACAGGACAGTCACGAATCCACATGCGGTCTTGGCCACACGCGTGCCACGTCGTTTCCTTTAACCACTACGCGCAGCCCTCATTCTGCCCGTTCGTGCGGGTGGTGTGTTTCCCCCTTGGCGGCTGCGGTAGAACTCTGGAGGAGACATGCACACAGGGACGAAGAGGCTTGCCGGCCTCGTCGCTCTAGCTGCTGTCGGTCTGATTGGTGTCGCAGCCTGTGGCACCAGTGGTGGTACGACCGGCAACAACACGAAGCAAACGTCGTCACCCGGTTACGCCGCGTGTGGCACCAGCCCGGACACCTGCAACAGCGGTCCGCGCAAGGACGGCGGCGACATCGTCGTGGCACTCGGCAAGTACCCGTCGACGTGGAACACCGGCAGCTCCGAGGGCAACGTCGTGGAGACTGTCGAGCAGGAGAACCTGATCCTGCCTGGCACGTTCATTTTCCAGCCAAGCGGCAAGATCCAGTGGAACGCCGACCTGTTGACCGCTGAGCCCCAGGTCACCAGCACCAGCCCGCAGACGGTTGTCTACCACCTCAACCCGAACGCGAAGTGGAACAACGGCTCACCGATCAACGCGGATGACTTCATCTACTTGTGGCAGACGTTCAACGGCCACGACAAGAACATCCCCGTCGTCGGCACCACCGGATACGACTCGATCTCGCAGGTGACGGGTTCGGACAACGGCGAGACCGTGACGACCGTCTACTCGAAGACGTACTCGGACTGGCGTGGCCTGTTCACCGGCCTGCTGCCGGCGTGGTACGCGAAGCAGAAGGTCGGCGATCTGACCACTGACGCCAACCTCGAAGCCGCGTTCAAGGTTTGGGATGCGCCGCCGACCGACTACACCGGTGGCCCGTACAAGCTGTCGAACTTCCAGGCGCAGCAGTCCGCGACGTTCGTGCCGAACCCGGCATGGTACGGCAAGGACAAGCCGACCCTGAAGACGATCACGTTCAAGTACATCACCGACCAGACCCAGGACATCCCGGCTCTGCAGAACCAGGAGATCCAGGCCCTGGACATCCAGCCGGACCAGGACACCGTGCAGCAGCTCAGCCAGATGGCTGGCGTGAACTACGAGGTGTCGGCGGGCTTCGCGTGGGAGCTCATCATGGTGAACTCCACCTCGAAGTTCATGAAGGACCCGGCGCTGCGCGAGGCTGTCTTCGACGCGATCAACGCTCAGGACATGATCGACAAGACGGTGAAGCCGTTCTTCCCGAACGCGAAGCGGCTCTACAGCCACAACCTGTTCCCGGGTGAGGTCGGCTACACGGACGTGACCAAGACCGTTGCTCCCGACGAGGGCACCGGCAACGTCGACAAGGCGAAGTCGGTCCTGCAGGGTGCCGGTTACACGTTCGACAGCGGTGGCAACCTGATCGCTCCGAACGGTGGCGGCAAGGTCACGATCAACTTCTTGCACACCGACACCCAGGTCCGCGACCAGTCCGGTCAGCTTGTGCAGAACTACCTCAAGGCGATCGGCATCACGGTCAACGACAAGGTGACCGCTGACCTCGGTGGCACCCTCGGCAACTTCGACTTCGACATGATCCAGTTCGGATTCTCCGGGTCGCCGCTGCTGTCGGGTAACCACGACGTCTGGTTCACGGGCGCGGGCAACAACTTCACCCACTGGGGTGACCCGCAGTCCGACGCTCTGCTCGACCAGATGACCGGCGAGCTCGACCTGGCCAAGCAGGCTGACCTGCTCAACCAGCAGGACGCCATCCTCACCAAGGCGTTCGTCTGCTTGCCGCTGTACCAGAAGCCGAACATGGTCGTTTCGACGAACCAGTTCATCAACATCCGCGACAACAACGCTGGTTCGTACTTCACGTACAACACCCAGCAGTGGGGTCTGAACGCCTCGGCCTCGTAACACAACAAGGCTGAGTCCACCCCTGGCCCCGGCCGCCTCGTGCGGTCGGGGCCAGGTGGCGGAACCCAGTTCATGAACGGAAGGTGCACTAGATGTTGGTCTTCACCATCCGGCGATTGTTCCAGGCAATCCCGATCCTGATCGTCGCGAGCATTGCGTCCTTCGCGCTCGCCACCATCTCCGGCGACCCGGTCCAGAACAAGTTCCTGCTCCGGAACCCGCCGCCGTCGGCACAGGTCATCGCGACCACGCGCCACAACATGCGGCTGGACCGACCATGGCTGACCCAATACTGGGACTGGCTATCTGGCCTGATCACCCGCGGTGACTGGGGACCGTCCATCGACGGCATCGTGATCGGCTCGGCGGTCGGCCACGCACTAGTCGTCACGCTGCGACTGATCTTCAGCGCCATCCTGCTCGCCCTCGTACTGTCGCTGGCCAGCGGGATCGTCAGCGCGTACCGGCAGTACTCGAAGGTTGACTACTCGTTCACCTTCGTCGGCTTCGTGTTCCTGGCCATGCCGGCATTCTGGATCGCCGCGCTGCTCAAGCAGGGCGCCATCCAGTTCAACAACGCGTGGCAGAGCTCGTTCTGCCCGAACGACCCGACCTGCCGGCCGATCCAGACCGTCGGCGAGCAGTCCATCGTTCCCCCGTCGGGTTTCTTCGGCGTCGCCGAGGACTGGTTTACCCACCTGCTGCTACCCACTCTGTCGCTGGCGCTGATCACATACGCGGCGTGGAGCCGGTTCGTGCGCGCCTCGCTGCTCGAGGTGCTCAACAGCGACTACGTGCGGCTGGCCCGAGCCAAGGGCCTTACGCCACGTCGAGTGATGTTCAAACATGCGCTGCGCACGTCGCTGATTCCGATGACGACGGTCACCTCACTGACCATCGCGGGACTGTTCGGTGGCGCGATCATCACCGAGCGGGTGTTCCAATGGCGTGGCATGGGTACGTTGATCATCAACGCGATCAACGACAAGGACCGCTACGTCATCATGGGATGGCTGGTGGTGGTGGGCTTCATCGTCATTGTCGGCAACATCATCGCCGACATCCTCTACGCCGTGCTGGACCCAAGGATTCGCTATGAGTGAGACGACCAGCCGCGCAAGCGCGGCCGACGCCGCCGCGGCATCGACTGGGATGGGGCCGGTCAGTGTCATGCCGCCGTCGGAGAAGACGGAACGCGAATTCACTGTCAAGGAACGCTCGCAGCTGTCGATGGTGATGACGCGGTTCCTGCGTCACCGCCTAGCGATCAGCTCGCTCGCCTTCCTGGTCCTTCTGATCCTCGTCGTGTACATCGCGCCGCACGTCTTCAACCTGAGCTACACCGAGATCACCAACAACGCGTCGCTGTCCCCACGGTTGAGGTTCCTGATGGGAACCGACGAACTGGGTCACAACTACCTCGCCCTGGTGTTGCGCGGCGCGCACCAGTCGCTGAACGTGTCGTTCATCGTCGCCATCATGTCGTCGGCGTTCGGCGCGCCGTACGGCGCGATCGCGGCGTTCTACGGCGGCAAGATCGACGCGATCATGATGCGTATCGTCGACGTCATTCTCGTGCTGCCGTTCCTGGTGGTCACCGGCGCGCTGTCCGAGCACTACAGCGGCACCTGGTACACGGTGGCCCTGCTCCTCGGTGTCACGGGCTGGGTCATCAACGCTCGCGTCACGCGCGGTGTCGTGCTGTCCGTGCGCGAGCAGGAGTTCGTCGAGGCCGCGCGCGCACTTGGCGCGTCCGACGTGCGGATCATCTTCCGGCACCTGCTGCCGAACGTGACCGGAACGCTGATCGTTCAGGCCACGCTCGACATCGCCGCGGCGATCCTGGCCGAGGCCGGTCTGTCATTCCTCGGTCTGGGCATCCACTCGCCGGACACGTCGCTCGGCGTGCTAGCGCAACAGTCGCAGAACGCGATCCAGACGCGGCCGTGGCTGTTCTACTTCCCGTGCGCGATGATCCTGGTGATCTGCCTGTCCATCAACTTCATCGGTGACGGCCTGCGCGACGCGCTCGACCCGCGTCAGACAAGGCAGCGGCGATGACTGTGCGGAACATCGTCGGCGGCCGGGCCTTCGGACCCGGCCGCCGGTCGGTGTATCCAAACCGTTGTCGGGTGCCTATCGTCTATCGCGTGCGTGAGAGAGGTCGATCATGACCGCAACCCCGATCGAACTCGGTGAGAAGGCCGCCGACACCGATCTGCTGTTGGACATCAACAACCTGACGGTCGGTTTCCCAACCGAGGACGGTCTGGTCAAGGCCGTCCGTGGCGTGAGCTATCAGCTTCGCTCCGGCGAGGCACTGGGCATCGTCGGCGAGTCCGGTTCTGGCAAGTCGGTGTCGTCGATGGCCCTGCTCGGCTTGCTGCCCAACACGGCCCGGATCACCGGCTCCGCGAAGTTCCGTGGCCAGGAGCTGATCGGCAAGACCGAGAAGGACTACACGAAGGTCCGGGGCAATCAGATCTCGATGATCTTCCAGGATCCGCTGACGTCGCTGAACCCGGTTTATTCGGTCGGGTTCCAGATCGGCGAGGCGGTGCTCGCCCACAACGACGTGTCCAAGGCAGCCGCCCGTGACCGGGCGATCGAGCTGCTGCAGCTCGTCGGCATTCCGAATCCGAAGGAACGCGTCGACAACCTGCCGCACGAGATGTCGGGCGGCATGCGTCAGCGCGTCGTTATCGCGATCGCCATGGCGAACAACCCGGACGTGATCATCGCGGACGAGCCGACCACGGCACTGGACGTGACCGTACAGGCGCAGGTGTTGGAGGCATTGCAGGCGGCCCGCCGGGCGACCGGCGCCGCGCTCGTGCTCATCACGCACGACCTCGGCGTGATCGCCGGCCAGGCGGACCGCATCTGCGTGATGTACGCCGGCAAGCTGGTCGAAATGGGCACCGTCGACGACGTGTTCTACCGGCCTCGGATGCCCTACGCACTCGGCCTGCTCGGCAGCCTGCCGCGTGTGGACCAGGGTCGGCAGCAACGGCTGGCGCCGATCGTCGGATCGCCACCGTCGCTGGTCAACCTTCCGCCGGGCTGCCCCTTCACGCCTCGGTGCCCGCTTGCGCAGGACATTTGCGACACGATCGAGCCGGATCTGGTGCCCACCGATCGCTCCGACCACCTCGCCGCATGCCACTTCCATGAGAGCCTGATCGGGGTCGACGCGAGCCAGCTCTACCAGCCGACCTCGCTGGACACGGAGGACATGACCGCGGCCGACCTGCCGGACGTTGCGCTTGAAGTCGGCGAGCCCGACGCGGAAGCCGCCGGCGCCGAGCGAACCGCCTCCGATGGGGAGGCGAGCGAAGGATGACTCAGATGACCGACACGGTTCCGGCACCCGCCCAGGCGGCGCTCGACAGGCAGCCGGTGGTCGCGGTGCGCGATCTGGTCAAGCACTTCCCGGTGCGGTCGCGCGGCCTGATCCGCCGCGAAGTTGGCGTGGTGCACGCGGTCTGCGATATTTCGTTCGACCTCTACCAGAACGAGACGCTGAGTCTGGTTGGGGAGTCCGGCTGTGGCAAGACCACCACCGGACGGCTCATGCTCAACCTGGTCCCGGCGACCGCCGGCTCGGTGGTCTACCGAGGCAGGGACCTAACGAAGGCAAGCCGGGCTGCGATGCGGCCGCTGCGGCGCGACCTGCAGATCGTCTTCCAGGACCCGTTCGCGTCGCTGGATCCGCGGATGACGGTGAACGAGATCATCGCCGAACCGCTGCGCATCCACGGGCTCTACGGCAATGACGGCGCCGGCCGTGCGAAGGTGCGCGACCTGCTCCGCCAGGTCGGCCTGAACCCCGAGCACGGCAACCGCTACGCGCACGAGTTCTCCGGTGGGCAGCGGCAACGCATCGGCGTCGCTCGTGCGCTGGCGTTGCAGCCCAAGGTGCTCGTGCTCGACGAGCCGGTGTCGGCGCTGGACGTGTCGATCCAAGCCGGCGTCATCAACCTGCTCGAGGACCTGCAGGACGATCTCGCCCTGTCCTACCTGTTCATCTCCCACGACCTGTCGGTGGTCCGGCACATCGCGGACCGGATCGCGGTCATGTATCTCGGCCGCATCGTGGAAACGGCGCCGGTTGAGGAGCTGTTCCGGCGGGCGTCGCACCCGTACACGCAGGCACTCATCTCGGCGATCCCGCTGCCGGACCCGCACAAGGAACGCGCTCGCCAACGTGTCATCGTCACCGGTGAGGTGCCGAGTCCGGTCAACCCGCCATCGGGTTGCCGCTTCCGGACTCGGTGCCCGAAGTTCGCGAACCAGCTCAGCGCAGCCGAGCAGCAGAGGTGCATCGACGAACTGCCGGCCTTGGACATCCGCGACATTGGACACCCGACAGCATGCCACTACGCCGAGGCGCTCAAGCTCGTCTAGCTGCATGCCGTTGTGCGCCATCCGAAGGGCGAAGCCGACTGGGCTTCGCCCTTCGGCGTCTGCGCGTCTGCGCGGTCGGGTTCGTTCGTCGGCGGAACCGGCATTGACGCGGCTACGTCCGAGGTGTAGTTAGAGGCGTGGTCGAGGGCGGTCGACTACGCCGCTGAGGTCGCCCATCAGCTGGGTACGCCGGACCGCGCGGGTGGGGCGACACTGGGCGATCGGCCGCACTTGACTGAGAATCGAAGTGCACTGACTCACCGGGTTCCCGCAATCCGGACAGGAGATGGAATATTGGAGTCCATGAGAG
>DASTMZ010000222.1:0-18737 GCA_035713725.1 Micromonosporaceae bacterium | reverse complement strand
CCCGCGTTGAGGGTCGTGTCATCGCCGATCGCCACGAGCGTCTTCTCCGGAATCCCGCACCCGTCGTCGAACACTCGCCGGCCCATTCGTACGCCCAGCAATCGCCACACGGCCGACTTGAACGGCGTGCCGTCGAAGGCGTGGAGGTGCATCGTCACCGCTGCGCTCTTCCAGAACCGTTCGTGTCGCCAGAACCTTCGGTCGTAGATCGAGCAGTACAGCGGTCGTAACGGCAAGAACATCTGCACGGCACGCTCCACGACGGCGAAAAAGAGGGTGGTCCACATCAGCGTCAGGATCGACGCCGACGCGATCACCCAGGTGCCCTGAAGGCCGTACAAACGGGTCGTTGCCCACGCCAGCAAAGTGAGCCCGTAGACGTGAATCCATCGTCCAAACAGGTAGCCAGTGGCGGTGACAGCATTGTGCCTGTTCTTGGCGGTGAGCGCGCGATGCAGCGAGCGTCCGGTCCGCAGATGATCGAATTGGGTGTCGCGCTGCACCGATCGAGGGATCTCAAAGCTCGGCGAGCCCAGAAGCCCAACGCCTTCCCGGACTTCTCCTTCGATCGGCACCATCGCCTTGGTCGCGATGAGACAGTCGTCGCCGGTCTTGCCCTGCGACGGATACGCGATGGCATTGCCGAGGAAGTTCTGTGGCCCAATGGTCGCCGGGGTCAGCCGGAAGGAGCTGCTCGAGAAGTCGGCGTTGATGATGGACAGCCCGTCGGCCACCATGGTTCCGCTGCCGACCGCGCTCAGGTAGGGATTGCTGTGCTTGAGGTACGTGCCGAAGTTCGACCCGGTTTGCTCGACGTTCCGGAGCCGGTACCCGATCAACCGGAGGTAGCCGACGATGCTAGAGCTGTCGCCGAAGAGCGTCTTGAAAAACTGCCTGTTGGTCCGGCGCTCGACCGCTCGGTGGATCGCGTAGTGGATGCCGTACAGCCGATATGTCTTGCCCGGCTTGAGGGCGAGGTTGAACAGCCGAGGGATCGTCGTCACAAGGAGCAGGCCAGCGATGATCGAGCCGAAGAACAACGCGAACGAGACCACCAGCCCTACGACGTAGAACGTCCAACTCGCCAGGACGTGCGGTCCGAACTCGAGCTGTCCAAGGCGGGGGATTTCACGAAGCAGGACGTCCGCGGCAGCGAGAGCGACCGGCACTTCGATCACCAATAGGATCAACACCTGCATCAGCGAATAACTGACCCGCCGCATGACACCACACTTGGCGGGCTCGACCGTGCGGTAGTTCATCTCGGTCTTCTGCGCGGGTGATCCGTGCCAGTGTTCGTGCGCCGGCACGGCCTGCCCGGGGTGAAGCGACGACGTGTGGCCGAGTTGGGCGCCGTCGCCCATTGAGGTGTCGATGTCGACGACCGTCATCTCTCCGATGAATACGTCCTTTCCGAGCGTCACTGGCCCGGTCTGGAGGACGCCAGCGTGAGCGCGGTAGCACGTGAGGTGTGAGTCCTTGCGAATGACGGTGCCGTCGCCAATGGTCAACAGATCGGTGCATACCGGCACCGATCTGGAGAAGATCGCGACGCCTCGCCCGACCTTGGCACCCAACGCCCGCAGGTAGAGCGAGTAGAGCGGCGAGCCGACGAACAACAGCACCAGAAGATTGCGTTGCACCAACGTCTTGACGATCCAAAACCGTACGTACCCGAGGCTCCAGATGGCGATCTCGCGCGACTTCCATCGACCGACGAGCGTCCACTTCGCGGCGATTGGCAGGATGCACAGCGCAACGAAGGTTGCCGCGCCGACGATGACAGCTCGGATGTAGTAGTCGAGAATGCTGCTGCCCGAGGCGATCCACTCGTACCCGGCCGTAATGATGAGAGCTACCAGCACGGTGTACGCGAGGAACGTCAAGAGCTGAAGCACACCGCAGAGCACGTACTGTCTCGTGCTGGCGCGTGTCGGCACCTCAACCGTTGCCTTGGTCGACGTGGCGACGGCGGACTGAGTGGGCTCGGAACTCTCCTCGGCGAGATCCTCCGCGAGACTCTTGACGGTTGGGCTGCGATAGATGTCCTTCATCGACACCGATGGCAGGTCGTCGCGCTTTCGCACGCGAGCACAGAAGTGCGCCATCGTCAGCGAGTTGGCGCCCAGGTCGTCGAAGAAGTGGCTGTCAACCGACACCCGATCGACATCCAGCACGTCGGCCAGCACCTCGGCCAGGATCTGTTCGGTGCCGGTCGGGCCAACGTGGGTGCCGTCACTTGTCGTCGACTCAGCCAGATCGACCGTCAGCACATCGACAGACTTGTCCAGCACGAGTACTCATGCCTCCCAGTGGGAAAGAAAGGTGGACAGGACGCCAGCCAATGCCACAGCTCGGATACCGACCGGCATCGATGTTGTCGACGATTCTGGCGATTCGCGGGACACGACCGTCGAATTCGTGGAAGTCCTTGCGTCACCGTCTCCTGGTGCGTCTTCTTCTGTACACACCGGCAACCGAAGATGCGCTGCGCCGAACGCTCAACCGCATTCCATACGCCTGTTCAGCACGCAAGCTCATCTACCGGAACGGTATCGGCACCCAGGAAGCGCCGGACGAAAATTGCGGAAAAACAAAGATCAAACCGGGATCCAGTGCGCTGGTACGCGAGACGGATCACATCAACTAACTCGCCTTGCACGCGTCACGCCGTCACGACAACTTGTAGGAGCGCCAAGCCGATCAGGGATCGACGCCAGCGATGATCGGCAAGTCGTAGAACCGCACGACTGGCCAATGTGGACTGTCGAGCAAGACTCGTGGCGGGGGTATCTCGGCCGCTTCCGTCGAGCGACCTCCGCCGTCGCGACGCCGCGGCCAGCTGGATCGTGGCGGCCGTGCTGTCAGAGTCCCGCCGGGCAGCCGTTTCGCCAAGCTGACACATTGAACGCGCGGTTGGCACAAGATCGTATGAGGTCGTTGTGCCGCCGGCGCAGCCCGGCTGCGCAGTCCAACGAACACGTGCCCGCCACCCGGAGGAGGAGGATGACCATCGAGGCGATCCTGCCGACGGCGGTGGTCAGCGCGGAGGCGACGGATGATGACCCGGCCGCCGGTCTGTTGCCTGAAGAGGAGGCCTTCATCAGCGGCGCGGTCGATCGGCGCCGTCGGGAGTACGCGACGGTGCGACACTGCGCGCGCCGCGCACTCGTTGCGCTCGGGCTGCCACCCGTACCGATCCCGTCGGGAATCGCTCGTGATCCGCTCTGGCCGCCAGGAATCGTCGGAAGCATGACCCATTGCGAGGGTTACCGGGCAGCGGCGGTCGCCAGGGCGACGATGGTACGGACGATCGGCATCGACGCCGAGCCCAACGAGCCGCTGCCGAACGGGTTGGTCTCAACGGTGTTGACGTCCCGTGAGCGAGTTGCGGTGTCTCGGCTCGCCGTTGCGGCGCCGACGGTGCGCTGGGATCGGCTGCTATTTAGTGCTAAGGAGGCGGTGTACAAGGCCTGGTACCCACTCATGCGCGTGTGGCTCGGCTTTGAGGACGTCGAGATAGCGCTGAACCTGAACCAAAACGCCTTCGTCGCAACACTGACACCGCATGATGACCCGGTTGCCGGCGGCTCCCCCCGAGGCACGTGCAGCGGCCGTTGGATGGCCGTGGATGGCCTACTAATTACCGCCGTCGCGCCGGCGGCCTCGTTGGATCACCCACTGGGTGGGTTCGCCGCCGCCGAGCACGCGACGGCCGGCGATGTGCCACGCTATTAAGTACTGACGCTGCCGAGCGGCCGCACGGCGGGCAGTGCCCGGGTGCCGGCGTCGGAGCGTGGCATCACGCGTCCAGGCGGGCGCGCTCTGGGAGGCCCGGTGACGGAAGCAGGTGCGTCAACGAAGTCCGCGGTCGGCATCGACATTGGCGGCACCGGAATCAAGGGTGCGATCGTCGATCTCGACACGGGCGAACTGATCATTGAGCGGCATCGGTTGCCGACTCCTGCGCCGTCGACGCCTCATGCCGTCGCCGACGTGGTCGCTGAACTGCTCGACCAGATCGGCGTCGACGGACCGGTCGGCCTCACGCTGCCGTGTGTGGTCAGCGGAGACGTCGTACGCACCGCTGCCAACATCGATTCCGGCTGGATCGGCGTGAACGCGGTCGAGGTCTTCGAGAAGGCAACCGGGCGCCGCGTCGGCGTCGTCAATGACGCTGACGCGGCGGGGATCGCCGAGGTTCGGTTCGGCGCAGGCGCCGGCCGGTCCGGCCTCATCATCGTTGTCACGCTCGGCACCGGCATCGGAAGCGGCATGTTCATCGACGGCCAACTGGTTCCGAACACCGAACTCGGCCATCTCCATCTGCACCATGGCGACGCTGAGGACTTCGCTGCCGACTCGGCGCGCCAGCGAGACGGTCTCAGCTGGGACGCTTACGCTCACCGCCTCGGGCAGTACCTAGACCTTCTCCACCGTCTCTTCTGGCCGGACCTGATCATCATTGGCGGTGGCATCAGCAAGAAGTCCGACAAGTACCTTCCGCACATAGCCATCGACACCGAGGTTGTTCCGGCCATCCTGCGAAACAACGCGGGCATCGTCGGCGCAGCGATGTCCGCTCGGTGAGTTGACGCGGCGCTGCCGGGCGGGGCGCCAATTGCGCTGAACGCCGCGCGGCGCGCTTAGCGCGCCGCGGTGGACCTTCGTCGATATGGCTGCGAGACTCGCGGTCGACGATATGCGACGCGGGTAGACCGGGACCGCGAGCCGGGCGCGTGCGGCGGAGGTGAATGGAGTTGACGGTGCGGCGCGGTGCGGCCCGTGTGGCAGGCCCGCTGGTCGTGGTTGTGTGCCTCGCCTACGCCTTAGGCGGCTGCTCCGGCGTCCTTGCCAGCCCGGGAGCAAACCAATCCGCAGGAACCCACCCGACGCCCGCCGTGACCCGCATCGGGAACGCCAGCGCCGCACCAAAATGGCTGGGAACGCGGCCCCTCCCGGTAGGGCCGAACGGGTTCGCCGCGGCCCAGGAAACCCCGCCGGAGCTGCGCAACCGGTCGATCATCACGGTCGACGTGCTGCCGCCGCCGCCCGATGGCCGGTTCCACGCCACGATCCAGAAGGTGTCGGCGAGCGTCCTCGCCCGGTCCACCTGGACCAAGCGGTGCCCGGTGGCCGCAGCCGACCTGCGCTACGTCACGGTCAGCTTCCGCGGCTTCGACGGGCTCGCCCATACCGGCGAGTTGCTAGTCAATGTACGGGCGGCGAAAGACATGGTGACCGTGTTCGGAAGACTCTTCGCAGCCAACTTTCCGATCGAGCAAATGCAGATTACCGACCCTAGGGAGATACCCGCGGCGCCGACCGGCGACGGCAACACCACCGAGGCGTTCGTCTGCCGACCGGTACGAGCCGAGACGGCGTGGTCCCAGCACGCGTACGGGCTCGCCGTGGACATCGACCCGTTCCAGAACCCGGAGCACCGGGGCAAGATCGTGCTGCCGGAACTGGCCACCTCCTACCTGGACCGGGCCGACGTGCGACCGGGGATGGTGCTGCCCAACGGACCAGTCGTGCGGGCCTTCGCCGCGGTCGGCTGGCAGTGGGGCGGGACCTGGCGATCGCTCAAGGACTACATGCATTTCTCCGCCAACGGCCGCTGACCCGTCGCTGGTGAAATCGCGAGACTCGGACGGTCTTGTGCGTCAGTGAGGATGACGCCTGGGTCGCGCGAGATCCTGTTTACGTGACGCCGCCCTTGGTCGTCGACGCGGCCGGCCACGGCCGGCCGGCGAAAGCTAACAGTCGTCATGCGTACGCGTCGCTTTAGACACGATAAGCGCGATGATGGCCGCGGCGGTGACCGGCTGGGCCAGCCATCCGGCTACCGACAGCATCCAGGCAACGGCCCGGTGGCTGGTGTCTGCCGGCGAGCCGATCGTGACCAGAATCTCGTAGGCCTCGACCCAGCCGAGCACGAATCCATTGACGACGAATAGCGTAGCGATCACCACAACCATCGGCGCTGCACCCCACAGCAGCCAACGTCGTGCGTTTCGCGCCGTAGTTGTGTCGGTTCGTCGGGCCATCGCGACGACTAAACGCACGCGGTCACGTAGGGCTGGCCCTTGACGAACTTCTTCCACTCAGTTCGAGTCAGCCCACGATGCACGACCGAGCATGCATACGCGACTGGGTTTGCCTCGGCGTCGGGCGGCAGCTCGGTATCCAACGACCCGAGTATTCCGACCGCAGTCATGTTTTCTACCGGCTGTGCTTCATACGTGACGACTGCCCATCGGCCGTCGCCCCCGATTTGGGCGCTTACGGCGTCGCCAACGGAGATCGACCGGGGCGGGGCGCCGGACGTCTGCCATGCCACAGTTGGCCGACCAGCCACGCGGACGATGAGCCAGCCCAGGTCAGCGACTTCGGTGCCGGCGATCTGAGTCCCGAGCGGTAGGACGCCCGGTGGCGAGGCTGTGAGGTTCCAGGCTGCCGTAGACGACGCGGCTCGACCGTTCAGCACAAGCCAGTCCGCCGGCCCTGGGGACACGCTCGTCACGGGTTGGTTGAGCCGGAGCGAAGTTGGCGGCGTAGTTTGCATGTTCCAGGCTGTTGCGGTGCCTTGAGTGTCGGTGGTGATCGCCCAGTCCGCCGGTCCAACTTCGGTCACCGGGTCTGGGGACAGGTTCACCGGTTCTGGCGGAGTGGCGCTAATGTTCCAGGCCGAGGCGCCGCCGGTTCCGTCAACGAATACCCAACCGCCGTCTGCGGTGGAGTACAAGTCAGATGGTGCGGTGTCGCCGAAGATCGTGGCCAGATCGGTTGCGCGGAATGGGTTGCTCGACAGATCCCATTGGGAAACGATGCTTCCGTCGGCGCTAGCAAGATCCACAATGTCGTGCGAGTGCTGGCGCAATGCGTCAATGCGGCTGTCCATCTCGACCTTGTGCATTCCGTCCGAGTCGCCGTGCCAGGCTGTCGCCACACCATCGTCGGTCAGGACAACAACCCACCCAGTCTGGTCGATGACCGCGTGGCGGTTGCCATGGTCACTTAGCGTCGCGGACAGTGTCGTGCTGCCGTTTAGATACCAGGCCGTGAGCCCATCTGGCCTGGTCACAACGACCCAGCCGGTGGTACCTAAGGGTTGCACGGCATCCGTGTCGGCGCCGATGTCGATGGCACGTCCGGGCGCGTCTCCACTGAGATCCTCGAGCTTCGCTCGACCGTCGAGCCCGATGATCTCGATCCACCCGGTCTCGCCCACCGCCGTGATGTCCTGGGCGCCACGGGCGATCGACTGTGCCGCGGGTGTCGGTCTTTGCAGGTTCCAGCCGGTGACCAGGCCATGCGGATCGAGAGTGACGGCCCAGCCACCGATCGACAGTACCCGATTCGTCCTCGTCCAATAGTACGTAGCCGACGCGGCTCGCAGCCGCAAGAACGCCTTGAGGTCTTGGCGGGCGCCGGGGTCGGAATCGACTACCGCCGCGGCAATGCGAACGCGCAATGCCGCGTCGGGGTTGGTTGGCTGAAGGCTGTCAGCGACTCGGATGAGGTCACGGGCGCGTTCGTCGGCGACCCGTGCATCACGACGGTTGATGAATCCGTTCAGCTGCGGAACCGTGATGACGGCGATCCCCGCCAGTAGGACGAGCGGTGCGACTGCCGTTGCTGACGCGCGTACGACGGCCACCCAACCACGACGACGTGTGCTGATGGCGGATGCTGTTCGCTGGACGACTGTGCCGCCAAGTAGCCACGACGTGGGGCGCATCATCTCGAAGTACCGATCGGAAAGGAAAGATCGAAGACGCGCGTGGCGGAACTGATATACCGGGCCAGCGTTTCGCAAGATGTCGGTGTTCGCGTCGTCTAGGAAGCGGATCAGGTTCCACGGCATTCGACGCCGCGCCGCCGCGAACCAGGCTCGCGCGAACACGTACGAGAACCACGGAGAGCCCGAGCCGCAAAGTACGACGATGAAGGCGAGTACGGCGGCGACCATGCCGGCCGCGACCGGCGGAGCCGAGCCGAACGTGTCCAACGCTAGGGCATTGAGAACGCCGGTGAGAACACCGACGGCCAACCCGACGGCGAGGCCGGATGTCGTCGAGGCAACGAGAAGGACGGCACGGTCGGCGACCAACATTGCCTGCGGCGTCGGTAGGTCTTTCTTGGGAATCGGAGCACTGATCCAGCGGCCGACCCCCACCGGCACCCCGATGCCGAGGCTCGCAATGACCAGCACGGTAAGCGCGGTGCTTACACCGTTCCGCCCGCCGTATTCGACGTTGGCGACGAGCCCAACGACCAGGCCGAGCGGTGCGCTCAGAATGAGAGCTGCGATCACTCCGACGCCGAGCCAGGACGCCAGACCGGTCAAGCTCACCGCCGTTCTGGTCGGCACTAGGCCTCGCCCAGCGCTTACGCCATTGGCGATTAGCGACACGAAGAATCCGGCGAGCCCGGCAGCGACCGCGCCCTTGACGATGCCAGCGATATCGGTCGTGGTGATTGACAAACCGGCGATCGCGACCAGACCCGCCGTGACGATGCATAAGGCCGTCAGGCTGTCGCGGACAGCGATAGCCGGCACCGACAAGACGACGGCGCGCGTCGATGGGCGGCGACGCACCATGCTGCGCGCCGCACTCATCCCGGTGATTGCGCCGAATGCCAGGCCCATCACCAGCCCATACAGCGCATTGTGTATCGGATCCGCGTGGAAGGGCTGCAGCCATGCGATGGCCACGGCGCCGACCACGGCGGCTGCGGCCGTGATGAGCCCGCCGACGACCGCTGGCGGCACCGCTAGAGCGAGTTCCCACCAAGCCAGGTCGGGCTCCAAGTGGTAGGCGAGGATCGACAGTGGCCGTTCCTGCTTCCGCATGGAGGCCGCGTCCGGGAACACAGTGGACAGCAGCCGCTTGTAGAGGTGTGCTTCGATCAGGTCAACGGTGGCCAGTTCGCACAACTCCGCCGGCCGGCTGTTATTCGCCCGATAGACTGACCGCGCCAGACTCGCCATTAGCGGGGTCGATAGTGCCAGGGCGAGTGCTCCGTCGGGGTCGCTGTTGATCTTTTTGATGACCGGGTTCCAACGGTCCGGATGCCCTGACGTGGACAGGTATGCGGTCACGTCGGTAGCTCGGATCGCCTCGATGACGATGATCTCATCGACCGACAGCTGCTCACTTGACTCAGTTGCGGCGGCGTAGCTGTCCCCCCGGCAGGTAACGAACAGCGCACGGTCGTCGATGCTGCCGAAGTCGTTGAGCTCGCCGATGGCTTGCTCGAGGAACGCGATCGGGATCTCGTCCAGACCGTCGAGTATGGGCAAGATACGCCCGTCGTCGAACAGCCGCCGGAGAAGCTCTTCGTCCAGCGCAGTCTCTACTGCCACCGCGGGGTACTCGAAAGGTATGCGCCGCACGACGAAGTCCCGTATCGACTCGTCATCTGGTCGCCAGCTGCCGACGCTCAGCAAAACGGGCACGAATGATGTGGCATTGAGTTTGCTTGACCGCGCGTTATGTCGGCGCCTTGCAAGATCCTCCAGCGCTGCCAGGGTAAACAAGAGCGCCACGGTGCTCTTGCCCGCGCCCGGTCCACCGAGGATAAGCAGTCGTTGTCGGGTCAGCCGCCGAAATCCGTCGACGAGACCAGCCGCCAGCCGACGCTGGTCCAGCTCGTCAGACAGTGCGCCCGATTCGAGGTGCGTCGGGGCGGCTCGCGATTCGCCGCGGACGGAATGCCAGCGAAGCTGTAGCGGCAACGGGAACCGCAGGCCCCGCTGTCGCACCTCAACGATGCACTGTTCGCCAACGAACCTTGCGAGCAGTCGAGTCGGCTCGTCGAGCTCGCCCTTCGGCGCATCTGCGCGCTTGCGGCGGTTGTCCACGACGAACGCGATGGCGGCAAGCGCCAGCTGACCCACCGCCGAGTAGACGCTGATGATGTTGGCATACGGACCTGCGGCTTCGATCCGCCCGCTTGACGACGAACTGAAGAAATACCCCATCGTGGCCAGCGCCGAAAACAAGAAGCCGATGGCGATCCACATCGGCCAACTGATTCGTCGACCCTTGCGTCGCATCGGCATCCGGACATCATCGTACTGAGCCCGCGTCGTCGGGAGAAGCCGAATGCACGCCAGTTGATGCACATTCGGGTGACCTCTCGCGGCCGCACGACGGAAGAGCCTTAAGCACCAACCACGTACTATCCGAAGATTCCTCGATTCGGTCGACGGAGACGCATTGTTTCGACATCTTCTGATTCTGGGTTGTCTTGCTATGTCCGGTCACATTAATGGGATGCATCCTCAGCTGCGTGTGCTGTGTCCTACCGATCGTTCGGAGGCATGTGTCGAAGTGACCGTTAACGACCTAGCTATCAGCTGTGGAGAGCGTTGGCGGCCGAGCACAAGCCAACTCGACGATGTGCTGCACGCGGCGCGCGTCGCCGACGTCGATCCTGATCTTGTTTTAGCGACGCTGATCAGGGAAAGTGGCGACGTCCACACATTCGATTGGCTATCTCGGACTCCGGCCGGCCGGATTCATCACTTCTCCTTGGGTATCGCGAACATCGAGGAGCCCGCGTTCGACGCCGCGCGCGAATTCGCGAATGGTGCTATTCCGTACGACTGGAGCGCCATGCAGTCAGATGCCTCGAAGGCGATTCAGGCGGCAGCGTTTCTCATTGCGAGGCTGCGCAGCGAACTCGAACCGAATCGAAGTAGTCGTATATCCGACTCCGAGTACGTACGAATCGGGTATCGGTCGGGAATCGACGAGATGGCCGCGGTGGAAAAGACCGGAGTCTTCGCGCCGGGACTGCTGTTATTTGACATTGCGTACAAAACGGCTGGGGAACTCGTGGATCCCCGCGACCGTGGTGAACCGATCTGTACGACCGAAGTCACTCGCGGAAGGACCGACCGTGACTCAACCACCGGACCACACGCGACCTGCGGCCGGCAATGCCCCGAGACAATCGCCCCGGACGCCACGGCAAGCGGCGGACCCAGACCTGGCGGGTCAGGCAGAGCTGATCTTGCAGTTAGAGTCCCGGTCCGGTATCAGCTTCACCACCGTGCACGTCAGCTCGACCAGGCGCCGACGCCGACGGCTTTGGGTCTCGGCCGTCGTTCTCGTCGTTGTCGCCCTCGCCGCAGTAGTCGTCTTCACCGGCAAACCGATGGTGTCCGGTGGGGGACCCGAAGGACCGACACAAGCAAAGGCGATCGACGAACTGCTTGACAGCAGTACCACCGGACGCGGATACCTGCTGACCGCTATCGACGACATCAACGCGTGCGACGTCACCGGCTCGACACTGATCTACGTGCGCGACGCTGCCGCGGCCCGACTGAACCTGTTGAACCAGACCGGTGACACGGTCGTCACCGACCTGCCCGACGGCGATCGCATCAAGGTCGACCTGACGGCGGCAATGCGGGCCTCATTTGCTGCCGACCAGGCCTACCTCACCTGGGTCCTCGCCGCACACGGTGCCTGCCCGGCCCGATCAGGGTCCGCGTATGCGCCGGTCGTGGCTGCGAACGAGGCCGCCGACCGCGCGAAACGACGGTTCCTAGCTGACTGGAATCCGGTAGCGCGCAAGTACGGTCTTGCTCAACGGAATCAGACCGTGATTTGAGTACCAAGGCGGAACTACCGGGAGACCGGCGCATCGACCATCGCGCGTGGCGGCGCGCTGGGCGCCGAACGCGCCAACTGCTTGCGCTGGCGCTGTCGGCGTCACTCGCCGTCGCGGCACCCGCATCCGAGCCGTCATTTGAAAACCCATCACTCGCCGCGGAGCGTATCGCTGGGCAGCGCGTCATCTTCTCCTATGCTGGCCCAACGCCGCCGCCGACGCTGTTGCAGCGCGTGCGCGAAGGTGGCGTTGCTGGGGTGATCTTCTTCTCGGACAACATCGGCACCGCGGAACACATCTCCAGGGTCATCGACGAGTTGCAACGCGCTCAGCGACAAAGCGGCGTGAAACTCCCGCTGTTGCTCATGACCGACCAGGAGGGCGGGCTCGTTCGCCGACTGATCGGGCCGCCAGCCCTCTCCGAGAAGGCTGTTGGTCAGGCTGCGGACCCGGCCGCGGTCGCAAGCGAAACCGGCGCTAGCGCAGGAGACAACCTTGCGAGTGTCGGCATGAACGTGAACCTTGCCCCGGTCCTGGACGTCTACGCCGAACCCGGCAATTTCGTAGACCACGACCAACGGTCGTATGACAGCGATCCGAACATCGTGGCCGTGGCGGGAAGCGCATTCATCACCGCCCAGCAGCGCGCCGGCGTCATGACGACCGCTAAACACTTCCCCGGTCTCGGCTCGGCGAGTACTGGTCAAAACACGGACCTTCGAGCCGTAACGTTGCGCGAATCGCTCAACCGGCTGCGGGGCGTTGACGAGGCCCCGTTTTCGGCCGCAATCGCTGCCGGCGTGCGCTTGGTGATGGTCTCGTGGGCGGTGTACCCGGCGCTCGACAGCCACTACCCGGCAGGGCTGTCGCCCATCGTCGTCGGCTCAGAGCTACGGGACCGCTTGGCCTACACCGGCGTTACCATCACCGATGCCTTGGAAGCACACGCGCTCGACGGGTTCGGCGACACCGGCCAACGGGCGGTCCTGGCAGCCTCCGCGGGCATGGATCTAATTCTCTGTTCGAGTCAACGCGTGGGACAAGGCGACGAGGCCGTACGAGCGCTAGCCTCCGCGTTCGCCTCCGGAAGGCTCGGCAGTGCGAAGTTTCGCGCGTCCGTGGACCGCATTGACGCTCTTCGTGCACAGCTGCGTTAGCTGGCGGCCGCTGTCTCCATCGGTCGATTGTGGATAAGGCAGACCCGGCGGCGACGGCTCTTGCGCCGAACCACCACAAAAACGATGGCCTGGCGGCCACCACAGCGTCGGTGTGATGCCGGGTGGCCGCCGGTCGATAACAGCGAACCTGAGCGACGAACGCGCTACGGCGTGATGCCGAACCCGGCGAGGAACGTCAGGTCGTCGCTCTGGTCGATGCGGTATTCGTCATCGGTACCGGTGCAGTTCGGGCTGAGACCGAACGACGTCACGGCGACGATCTGTGTGGTGCCCGCGACGAACGTTGGCCCGCCGGAGTCGCCGAAGCACGTACCGCCCTGATGGGTTTTGCCATTGTCGTTGCTGAACCGCGCGATCGTGCCTTGTTCGACACCGAACGTGCCGTTCAACGTGACGAGCTTCGTGGTACCGGCGAACCGGACATCGCCCCCGAAGTCGGCGTGCGGTAGCTCCTTGTTCAGGCCGTACCCGACGACCGTGAACCGCTGCTTGTTGCTCGGAGCGGTCTGGAACTGGTCGAGGAAACCGGCCGGAGAGATGCGACCGCGCTGGCCGGTCGAGACCGGCTGGTCCAGCACGATGACGCCCGCGTCATGGAGGAAGAACTGGTTCGGGTCGAACTGCGGGTGCGGGTGCGATGTGGCACGGTGCCACTCGCTGGATGCGTTGAGCGCGGTCGCCCAGTCGTGGTAGCGCTGCGGGTTCTGGTCGCGGCCGTACGACGAACTCGGCGGCAGGATCGAGAATTCTGGGGCATCGTTGAAGTCGATCCACACGTCGTTGCCACCGGAGCCATTGCCGCCGCCGGCGGTTGTGGACGCGCCGTCCTTGCCGATCGCGTACGTGCAGTGACCCGCGGACAGCACAACCGTGTCACTCAGCAGTGTCCCGGTGCATGTGAACCAGGCTCCGGAGTCATCGAATCTCGAGTCCGGCTCATCGGGCACGAAGAACAAAAGCTCGCCGACCGACGGATGCGCACCCGCGTCCGGCTGGCCGTTCGTGATCGCGTTTGCCGGCGCGCTCGCCACCAGGACCGCGGCAGCCGCCGCCGCGATCACGACGCCAAGTCGCTTTCGCATGTGTTCCCCCCTTTCAACAGATCGTGCGCACAGGTACGACACAGGAACATGGTTCGCTACGCGACGTCAACCCGATAGCCCCACTGCGCAACCAGAGGGGACCGGAGAGGGTAGGCGCTGCGTCGGCCGGTGCGGCGGCCGATAGGTGGAGCGACGCTCCATCTGTATGGTGGAGGGTCATGACATCCCGACGTCCCCTCGTCGCGGCGCTCGTCACGCTCTGCGGCCTCGCGATTACAGCCGGCGCAGCGCTGCCATGGATCAAGGCGCGAGGCACCCGGCCAGCCTCCGGCATTACGCATACCTCGTTCGGTGGCATACGGCACTTCACGTACACGCACTCGGGCACGGGTACGTCGTTCGCTGTCGTGGTCGCGGCCGCGGGAATCCTTTTGTTTGTCGGCGGTCTCATGGCGTCACGCTTGCTCGCTGGCACATTCTCGGTCATCGCACTGGCCGCCGGCGGGTGTTGGATCTGGCTCAACGCCCGGCATTACCACCAGACATACCTGCCGTATAAGGATTTGCGCCTGGGCGCGTGGCTGACGATTGCTGGGGGTCTGATCGCGCTGCTCGCCACATGGTGGCTGCGGCGAAGAGACGACTTGGCCGACACGTCACCGTGGCAGTCGTCGGTCGCCGCGCTGGTCGACGATTTCGAATACTGACAGCGCATTTGCAGGTTGGCACTTGTCGCCGCGGCACCGCTGCGGTCCACTGATCGCGTGAAGCAACGCATCGCCGCAGCCACCGCCCTCGCCGCCGTATTACTGCTGCCGGCCTGTAGCCATCCAACATCGAGGAACGCGTCGCCAACATCGGGCACCTCTGCGCCGGGCGCGAGCGCGTCGGCCAATGCCACAAGCGCGTCGGAGGCTCCCAGCGGATCGCCAACATCCACGGCGATCGAGTTCACCGTCGATGGGGCGGGTCCGTATCAGATTGGCAGCATGCTCACGGACCTGCAGGCAGACCCGGGCCTCACCAACGTGACCACGGGTGGTCCGTGTCCGGGCAACACGACGGCACAGGCCACCGGCGTCTGGAAGGACGTTCAACTGTCATTTCACGCCGACGGCTCGCTCTACCTTGCGGTGAGTCGGTCGACGACGATCCCGACGCCGTCGGGTGCGTATCTCGGCACCAAGTTGGCGCAGCTGAAGACGATATACGCGCAGGTCCAGACCGAGGAGGTGTCGGCCGGGACCAGCAAGGCGTTTCTGGTAACCACGCTGTCGGGCCGTGGCATCCTGTTCGCGCTGAATGCCGGCGGCGCGGTCACGTCGATGATGGCGGCTGACGCCGACTACCTCAGGACCAACTTCGAGAAAGCCACGCAGTTCTGCTGACGTGCGGCGTCAGGCGAAGATCCGCGAGTACGCGTTGAGTGCCGGCTGCCCGCCGAGGTGCGCGTAGAGAACCGTAGAGGCCGCGCCGATCTCGCCGGAGGTCACGAGATCGATGAGTCCGGCCATCGATTTGCCCTCGTAGACCGGGTCGATAATCATGCCCTCGAGGCGGCCGGAGAGTCGGATCGCCTCGACCGTCGACTCGACCGGGATCCCGTAGCAGTCCCCCGCCCAGCCTTCGAGCACGGTGATCTCGTCCGGGCGCAGATCGCGGTCGAGGTCGATGAGTGCCGCGGTGTTTCGGGCGATGCGGTCGACCTGGGCGCGGGTCGCCTCCAAGGTGGCCGAGGCGTCGATCCCGATTACGCGGCGGGGGCGGCCATCGCTGCCCTGCAGACACGCGAACCCGGCGATCATGCCGGCATGCGTTGAGCCCGTCACCGTGCAGACGATGATCGTGTCGAAGAAGACTCCGAACTGCTTCTCCTGTTCGGCGACCTCGAAGGCCCAGTTGGCGAAGCCAAGCCCGCCAAGCGGATGCTCAGACGCGCCGGCCGGGATCGCGTACGGTTTGCCGCCGGCCGCCTCGACCTCCGAGATCGCGTCCTGCCACGACGGACGTACGCCGATGTCGAAGCCCGCCGGGTCCAACCGCACGTCGGCGCCCATGATGCGGCTGAGGAGGATGTTGCCGACCTTGTCGTTGACCGGGTCGTCCCAGTCCACCCAACGCTCCTGCACGAGCCGACATTTGAGCCCGAGGTGCGCAGCCACCGCCGCGACCTGTCGGGTGTGGTTGCTCTGAACGCCGCCGATCGACACCAGCGTGTCGGCGCCGCTGTTGAGCACGTCAGGGACGATGTACTCCAGCTTGCGCATCTTGTTGCCGCCGAACGCCAGACCACTGTTGACGTCCTCGCGCTTGGCCCAGATGCGAGCGCCGCCGAGGTGGTCGGCGAGCCGGTTGAGCGGATGGATCGGGCTCGCGCCAAAGGTCAGCTGGTGCCGGGGGAAGTCGTGCAGCTTCATCGCAGGTCTCCATTGGGATCGATGGTGTGCCAAGTCTCGCGGGCCACGGCGGCCGCCGGCCAGCGGGCGGGTCAGTCGGCAAGCGGGCGGGCCAGGCGCGCAGGCTGGTCGTGACCTTGCGGGGAAGTTGTTGGAACCTCCACCTAGGTTGCAACGATTCCCCCGCAAGGTCCACAACATGCGCTCGCGGTGGCCGACAACACGCACACGCGGTCCGCCGTCCAGAAACAAGCGCTCCGGTGTGCGATCTAGAACAAGCGCTCGTCGAGATCGCCGACGAGCTCGTCCGGGGCACGCATGCGCCACGCGTCCATGACGAGATCCCGGAGCCGTTTGACGTTCACCCGCTCAAGCCACAGCATGACCAAGGGCAAGCCGTCGTACGCCGGCGTCGTGAAGAAGACCTCAGCGTCACCGAGCAGCAGCGCCTGTTTCTCGGCTTCGTCTCCGACGTACAGCACCGCGATGTCGGTCCGGATGACGCGCGGCTTGCCGGGGATGCGCTCGGGATATGACCAGACGAAGCCCTTGTTGCCGACCCGGAAGTCGAAGCCGTCGCTGTCAATCTCTGCCACGTGAGGCAGAGCGAGTGCGAGGCGACGGACATCGTCGGCGTCAGCCACCGAGGTCGCTCACGGTCACGGCCCGCTGCATACGGACACACTAACCGCTGCCGGAGCGCGCCAGCCGACGCGGCGGACGGAACGTCTGCGTACCGAGACGGACGGCGACTGTCGGTGGTCGGGCCTACGGTTGCGCTATGGGAATCCGTTGGTATACGACCGTCATCGATTGCAAAGACCTTGCGAGTCAAGCTGAGTGGTGGGCGAGCGTCCTGGATTGGAAGGTTGGCTATCAGGCACCCGACGAGGTCATATTGGTGCCGCCCCACGCTTTCACGAAAGGCGACTCCATTCCGGTCGAGGAGCGCGGTCCCGGCCTGGTCTTCGTGGCGGTCCCAGAGTCAAAGCAGGTGAAGAACCGACTGCATATCGACCTTGCCCCGCGTGCCGGCGATGACCAGGCAGCCGAGGTGAGTCGTCTCGAGCGACTCGGCGCACGACGGGTCGAGGTGGGCCAATCACCCGAGGCCACCTGGGTGGTGATGACGGATCCGGAGGGCAACGAGTTCTGCGTGCTCAGTCCGCGCGACTGATCCTCGCCAACCAGCTCTGCGCGCTGGACATCAAGCACGACACCGTGTCACGGTGCGCCGTCACGCCGGCGACATGTGTTTGACAGACTGTCGTCGTGACCGAAAGCACCCGGCCAGTCGTCATCGCGGTCTGCCGCGACAGTCGCCATCGGTTCAGCAAGACCGTTGCCGACGAGATCGTCCTGCTAGCCGGGCTCGGTGTCGAGGGCGACACCCACGCCGGCGTCACCGTGCAGCATCGCTCCCGGGTCGCCGTCGACCCTACGCAGCCCAACCTGCGGCAGGTTCACCTCATCCAAGCCGAACTGCACGACGAACTGCGCGCGCAAGGGTTCACCGTCGAGGCCGGCCAGATGGGAGAGAACATCACCACCCAGGGCCTCGACTTGCTGGCGCTTCCGGCCCGCACCAGGCTTCGACTTGGGACGCAGGCGGTCGTCGAGATCACCGGTCTGCGCAATCCGTGCAGCCAGATCAACGACTTCCGGCCGGGCATGCTCAAAGCCGTCCTGCACAAGGACGAGCACGGCGACCTGGTCCGCAAGGCTGGAATCATGGGCATCGTCCTGCGCGGCGGCGCGGTCAAGACCGGCGACACGATTTTCGTCGAGTTTCCGGAACCGCCACACCTACCCCTGGACCGCGTGTGACAGACCATCGGTAAGACGACGATGCGCCGCCAGGGGTACGCCACGGCGACGGCAACGAAGCCCGTCAACGCCAGTACGCGTAGCGTGTCGTCATGGGCACCGGTCGTTCTGTGGTCATCAACGGAGACCTCGGCAGCGGCAAGAGCACCGTCTCGATCCTGTTGGCGGCGCGGCTTGGGATCCGGCGCATTAGCGTCGGCGACGTATACCGCGAGATGGCACTGCAGCGTGGCATGACCGCCCTTCAACTCAACCTGCACGCCGAGCTTGACGACAAGATCGACTTCTACGTCGACGGTTTACAGAACGACATCGCCGCATCCGGCGAGCAGGTGGTGGTCGACAGCCGGCTCGCCTGGTTCTTCTTCACCGACGCGCTGAAGGTCCACATGATCGCCGACCCGTCCGTCGCCGCTAGTCGCGCGCTCGGGCGGCCGGGAAGCGCGGTGGAACAATACGAATCACTGGCAGATGCGCAACAACGTCTGGCCAGTCGCAGTGACAGCGAACGACTGCGGTTCATCGCACGGTACGGCGCCGACAAGACCGACCTGCGCAATTACAACCTGGTCTGCGATAGCACGAGTGCGACGCCCGACGAGATCGTTGATCGGATCGTGGCGGCGTTCGACTCGCCTACCCCGGACGTGGCTCTAGCA
>DASTMZ010000221.1:0-54384 GCA_035713725.1 Micromonosporaceae bacterium | reverse complement strand
CCCGAAGATGCTGCCCAAGCCCGAGGTGATTCAGATCCTGACGCACGCGTCGATGTTCGTGTGCCCGTCGGTGTACGAGCCGATGGGCATCGTGAACCTCGAGGCGATGGCGTGCGAGGCACCGGTCGTGGCCACCGCCACTGGGGGGATCCCCGAGGTGGTCGCGCACGGCGAGACCGGGCTGCTGGTACCCATCACGCAACGCTCCGACGGCGAGCCGGTAGATCCGGACCGGTTCGCGGCCGAGTTCGCCGAGGCGATCGAGGAGTTGCTGGCATCACCGCAGCGAGCGCGCGCGATGGGAGTGGCCGGACGGGTCCGCGCCGTTGAGCAGTTCTCGTGGTCGGCGATCGCGGACCGCACCGTCGAGGTCTATCGATCTGTGCTCGGCTAGCGTTGCTTCGTACGTGCGTACGAAAGCCGTGGTAGGGTCGGGCCATGGTCACGTCGTTCCAGGGATCGCTGCTCGACCTCGTGGACGCCAACGACGATCCGGTCGGCGTCGACGCGCTCGATCGTGCGTTGTGCCGCACGGAGTTGACCGACGGCGCCTGGATTGAGTTGCGACGCGGTTGGATGCGAGGCGCCGACGCGCTGTTCGAGCACCTGGTCGACGCGGTGCCATGGCATGCGGAGCGCCGCCAGATGTACGACCGCGTGGTCGACGTACCACGGCTGTTGTCGTTCTACGACGAGGGCGACGCGCTGCCTCATCCGGCGCTGGACGACGCGAAGGCGGCGCTGGACGCGCACTATGGCCTCGAGCTTGGCGAGCCGTTCCGGACGGTCGGGCTGTGCTACTACCGGGACGGCCGGGACAGCGTGGCGTGGCACGGCGACCGGATCGGCCGCGGCTCGAACGAGGACACCATGGTGGCCATCGTGTCCGTCGGTGCACCGCGCGCACTGTTGTTGCGACCCCGGTTCCACTCCGGCGGCACGCAGCGCTACGAGCTTGGCCACGGAGACCTGATCGTGATGGGCGGCACCTGCCAGCGCACCTGGGACCACGCTGTCCCGAAGACCGCACGCCCGACCGGACCACGGATCAGCATCCAGTTCCGAGCGGCCGGCGTCCGATAGCGGCAAGCCATTCGCGACGGCCGCACTTCGCTGCGCGGCGGTCGGTTCTGGCCGAGACTGGTCACGACACAGCACGAGCACGTCACGCGGGTGACGCGCCGCGCGGACGACAAGGGAGCGTGCCGTGACCATCCGGGGCATTGGTCTGGTGGTGCACGGCGGCAAGACCATTGCGCGGGAGACCGCCGAGCGCGTCAGTCGATGGGCAGCGGACCGCGGGGTCCGGTGCACCGAAGTCGACGTCTGGGACGCCGACTTCGGACGGCTGAGCGCGCGCGAAGAGGCGGCGCGGGCGGGCGACCCAGATCTCGTCGTCACGATCGGCGGCGACGGCACGTTCCTGCGCGGCGCGCGTATCGCGGCTCCGATCGGCGCGCTCGTCCTGGGCATCAACGTCGGCCGGCTCGGCTTCCTCACCGAGGTGACGCTGGACAGCCTCGACGACGCCCTCGCCGCCGTCGAGAACCATGCGATCACCATCGACGCCCGGATGATGCTGACCATGCGAGCATCACGGCCGCTCGAGGTGCCGAGCGGCATGGACGCGCTGCTGCGCTACGGCCGCGGCCCGGCGCTGCCACCCCCGAAGGCGCGCGCCGCGTCGGCGGAGGAGCTGGGCTGGGGCGTACCGCTCGACATCCTCGCGCTGAACGACGTCGTGTTTGAGAAGCTCGCGCGCGACCGGCAGGCGAGCATCGGCGTGTACGTGGACGGTCGACTGTTCGCGTCCTATTCGGCGGATGGTCTGATCGTGTCGTCGCCGACCGGGTCGACGGCGTACAGCTTCGCGGCCGGTGGTCCGATTCTCGCGCCGCACCTCGACGCGCTCGTGTTCACGCCGGTCGCGCCGCACATGGTGTTCAACCGCAGCCTTGTGGTGTCCGTCGAGCAGCGGATCGGCGTTCTCGTGCTGCCGCACTCCGGACAGGTTGCGGTCAGCGTCGACGGCGAGCTGCGCGGCGTGCTCGACCCAGGAGACTGGGTGAGCGTGTACGCCGGACCGCAGCGCTCGCGTCTCGTCCGCGTCGACGACTCGAACTTCTTCGACCGGGTGAGGTCCCGATTCGGCCTCGCGGACGCACCGGCCGCGCTGGCCGACGGGGACGCGCCGCTCGTCTACGACCCAGGCGTACCGCTGCCGCCGGACCTGGCTCATCCGGGTCCGCATGACGGTGCCGCCGAGTGGCTCGGTGACGCGGGCGGTCGGACTGGCTAGTCGGGTGGTGTGTGTGTCGGGTACCCAGCACGGTGGCGGTTCGGGGACGCACCCGGGCGTACGCTAGGTGGTCAGCTTGGGGGAACGATGAGCACGCTGATGTGCACCGATGAAGTGTCCGCCGCGGACCGGCTCGACTACGTCCAGGATCTGACCGGCAGCACCTGGGTTCCGATGGAGCTCCGGAGCGAGTTCCGGGCCAATTACTGGGGGCAGTTTCGCGCCAGCGGCCTCGGCGCCATGCAAGTGGTCGTGCTGGACGCGATGCCGATAACCGTGCGGCGCACCCCGGCGCTGATTTCCCAAGCCGACCCCGACATGTTGAAGATGCTGCTGGTGTGCGACGACGGCTCGTCGACGGTCGAGCAGGACGGCCGGCAAGCGCTGCTCACCACCGGTGAGTTCGCGTTCTACGACACGCGGCGGCCGTACGAGGTCAACTGTGGGGTCGGCCGCGACCGGGCCACGCAGATCATGACGTTCATGTTTCCGCCGTCGCTGTTGCCCATGTCGCGCACACATATCCGGCAGCTGACCGCCAAGCGGATCCAGGCCACCGCCGGGCTCGGAGACCTGACCTCACAGTTCCTGCTGCAGCTCGCGCGGAACATCGATCACTACAGTCCGGCCGAGGCGGCACGACTGTCCAACGCGGCGCTGGAAGTGCTGGCCACCCGGCTGGCGCACGAAGTGGACACCGATAGCTGGAGCACTCCGGAAGCTCGTCGACACGCGCAGCTGACCACCGTACAAGCGTTCATCCAGCAGCACCTCGGCGATCCGCGGCTCACGCCCGCCGCGGTGGCCGCGGCGCATCACATCTCGCTGCGCTCGCTACACCAGCTGTTCCACGACGAGGGCCTGACCGTCGCCGGCTGGATCCGGCGGCGGCGGCTGGAACGCTGTCGGCGCGACCTGTGTGATCCGTCGCTGAGGTCGCGATCCGTCGCAGCGATCGCCGCGACCTGGGGCTTCGCCAGTGCGGCCGACTTCAGCCGGGCGTTCCGGGCGATGCACGGGATCCCGCCGGCCGAATACCGAGAGTCTGCACGCGTTGTGAACAGCTCTGCGCGGTAGCCCAACGACAGTCCGCCTTTGCTAGCCCACGCTGGTCGCACAGCGAATGGGCAGAAAGGCATGGGCGATGACTTATCCGTTTGCGGATCGCGTGGCGGAGGACGAGCGACTGGTTGCTCAGGGACGGTTGTTCGACCCGCTCACCCGTCGACTCCTACAACAGGCCGGGTTGGCGCCCGGCATGCGGGTGCTCGATCTCGGCAGCGGAGCCGGCAACGTGGCTCGGCTCGCCGCTGACTTGGTCGGGCCGGACGGCGCCGTGGTCGGCATCGAGCGGGACCCGGACGCGGTCGCGCTCGCACGCCGACGCACCGACGCGCCGAACATCGAGTTCCGAGTCGGTGACGTGCAGACGCTCGATGGTGTGGAAAGCGACTTCGACGCGGTGGTGGGGCGGCTCGTCCTGATGTACCTCACCGATCCGGTGGCCGTGCTGCGCCGGGCGGCGAGCTTGGTCCGCGCGGGCGGCATCGTCTGCCTGCACGAGGCCGACCTCACGTATCCGTGCGCCACGCCGTTGGGGCCATTGTCGAATCAAGCGCAAACGTTCTTCACACAGGCGTTGGAGAAGGCCGGTATCGCGTGTGCTATCGGACCCGCGCTGTTCGCGACGTTCCGCGCCGCCGGGCTGGCCGAGCCGACGCTGCTGGTCGAGTTGTTCGCCGCTGGCGGGCCGGCTGCGCCGGCGTGGGCGTGGGCCAACGTGATCGGCGCGGCGGTGCCACTGATGGAGCGATTCGGCGTCGCGACGCGTGCGGAGGTGGACCCGCCAACTCTCGCCGACCGGCTCCTCGCCGAGGCTCTCGACCGCGATGGCTGCGTCATCGGCCCGCCGATGTTCGGAGCGTGGGTACGCGTGGCGTCCTGAGCCGAGCCGACACCTGGTGTCGCCTCGACAACCCCGATCGGACCTGCCAATTCGTCCTTGATGAGGAGGCTGACAAAATGCAGACCGCAACACTTCTCGAACGACCGATGACGCGCGATCGCACGGAAACGCGGATCGCAGTCTGTCCCGAAGCCGGCTGCACCGAGGCGACCGAGATGTACGACGAGGTTGACCTCGCGAGCACCGATGGCGCCGTCGCACACGCCCGAGCCGTCTGTCCGCTCGGGCACCGGTTCTTCATGCCAGTGGAGAACATCCGCTTGCTCGGGTAGGTGTTCGGTCAGCCGCGCTCTCGGGCGAGCAGTACTCGGCTGAGCACTCGCGTAACTCGATTGCACCGACCGCGCGACATTCGTACCGTCGGATCCGTGGGAATCTTCATGATCGCGGTACGTCGTGTCCGCGGTCGGGGCACCGAATGCGTGGGGCTGGCATCCGCTCACCGATGAGTGGGCCGCGCGGGTGGTCGCCGACGCCGGCGTACGCCCCGGTGACCTCGTCCTCGACATCGGTGCGGGCCGTGGCGCGCTGACCGGGCATCTGGTGGCGGCCGGCGCCCAGGTGGTGGCCGTGGAGCTCCACCCGGATCGCGCGGCACACCTGCGCGAGCGGTTCGCCGGACGGCCGGTGACGGTGGTACGGGCGGATGCTGCCGCACTGCGACTGCCGCGCCGGCCGTTCCGCGTGGTGTCGAGTCCGCCGTACGCCGTTACCAGCGCGGTGCTGCGTACCTTGTTGGCGCCGGATTCCCGGCTTATTAGCGCGGACCTCGTGCTGCAACGGGCCGCCGCACGCCGCTACGCCGACGGTCGGGTGCCCGGATCGCAGCGATGGCTTCGCCGATGGACCGTGGACGTCGGTCGATCCGTGCCACGTCGGGCGTTCGTCCCGCCGCCACGGGTCGACTCGGCCGTACTGACGATTCGGCGACGATGACGCCGCCGTTACGTCATCAGTGCTTCTCGGCGAGTCGATCCGGTTCGGCCTGTTGTTCGTCAGTGACGGCGCTGTCCGCTCGACCGCCCGGATGCGCGCGCGCCGCCAAGAACGTCAGGAACAACGCGATCGCCATGCCATAGAGCACCGCTCGAGTGGCGAGCGCGTAGTCGCGACTGACGATCTCCGCGATCTGGTTGCGAAGCGCGGCCGGTGCCGAACTGATGTCCGACTGGCCGGCGCCACCGTTGGCCGCGGTGTGCGCAATTGTGCTGGCGGTGTGCTCCGGCAGCCCGAGCGTGACGAAGGACGACGTCAACCGGTTGGCGAATACGGTCGTCAGCACCGTGCCCAGCACAGCGATGCCTAGCGACGAGCCGTAGTTCCGCACCGTCTGCGTGATGCCGGTGACTTCGCCGTAGGAGGCGCCGATGGCGCGGTTCACGGCATCTGTGGACGCCGGACCGAGCAGCAGGCCGATGCCGGCGCCGGACATCACGATGTACGGCCACTGCGAGCCAAGATGCAGATGTGTGACGCTGTTGGCCCACAACGCGAATCCGACGGTCGCCAGCGCCGCGCCGAGGATCATCGGACGTCGCGCGCCGCCGCGGTCCAGCATCCGGCCGCCGACCTGTGAGGCCGGCGCGAACCCGGCGAAGAAGAGCAACAGATAAAGGCCGGCCCCGTTAGCGTCGTCGCCGAGTGAGACCTGCGAGTAGACGCTCCCGAAGAAGAACACTGGAACGAACGCGATCATCGAAAAGAACAGCACCAGGTTGTCGACCACGAACGCGCGGTCGCGGAAGATGCGCACCTGGATGAGCGGGCTGTCCTTGGTCGACTCGATGCGTACGAATACGGCGAGCACCACGAGGCCGCCGACGATACAGGCCCAGGTGCCCGCGTTGTCCCAGCCCCAGTCGCTTGCCTGCTCGAAGCCGAGCACCGATAGCGCCATGCCGACCGTGACGACGGCCGCGCCGACGATGTCGATGCGGTCATGGCGCCGTGCGTGCGGGGTCTTGGCCATCATTGCGATGAGAATCAGTGACAGCACCGCGATCGGTACGTTGATCCAGAAGATCGCGCGCCACGTCCACTGCGTCAGGTAGCCGCCCGCGATCGGGCCAATCGACGTCAGGCCGCCGCTGATCGCGAAGAATATTGCCAAGGCACGCCCGCGTTCACGGATCGGGAACGCAGCAACCACGATGGCAAGCGCCGCCGGCACCATCACCGCGGCCGCTACACCTTGGACGGCACGGAATGCGATGATCCACGTCTCGGCGAGCGACCCGGTCGGCGTTGCACCGCACAATGCCGACGCACCTGCGAATCCGATGACGCCGATGGTGAGCATGCGCCGCGGTCCGAGTATGTCGGCCAGGCGCCCGCCGAGCGCGAACGTGGCGGCAAGCGCCAACAGGTAGGCGTTGACCACCCACCGTGTCCCATCGCGGCTGAGTGACAGCTGCGTCTGGATGCTCGGCGCGGCGATCGCGACGATGGTCTGATCGATGAACGTCATGGCGACCGCGAAAAGCGTCGCCGACAGTGCGATGCGTTTGCCACGCGAGGATGCATGCTCGACGGCCATCAACAACCCCCAGACACGACGAAGGGCGGATCCTGCCTACCGCCCGGCGACATTGTGGCCCGCCGCTAATCGTGACGGCATCGGACGAACGTCCGTGGCGCGACAATGTGTCGCATCAGGGCGCTCGTCGACACGCACGAACCGTCCAAAGCGCAACGGCGGCGTCCGCGAGATGCGGACGCCGCCAACGTTTGTCGGTACGGGTTTGCTGCGGTCGGTGTGGTCTGCGGGTCGGCGCGGTCAACCGCCGGTGGTCCGGTCAACCGCCGGTGGTGCGGCTAACCGAACCGCCCGTCCGTGGTCAGTTTTGCTGCCTGGCTTCCGTCAGCGCATCCTGCGCGTCGTTGAGGCTCTGAGCCGCGTCCGCGACGTTGCGGGATGCGTCGATCACCTTGTCGGTGTCGAGTCCCGTCGCGTCGTTGACCTTGTCCTTGGCCGAGTCGACCACGTCGCCGGCTGCGTTCTTCAGCTTGTCGAGAAAGCCCATCCGTGTCTCGCCCCAATCCATTCGTGCCGCGGTGGCCGCACCTCGATGGTGCAGTGGGCCCACACTCGTGCGGCGCTTCATCCGTGCTATCGAGTACAGCTGGTTTTCGCCGACTGCTCGGCGTCGCGCGACATCCAGCCACCCCGGCCGTTCGCTGGATCTGCCGACGTCACATCGCGTTTGACCGCTGTGCGGAGGCTGAGAGGGTGGACACGCGTGGAGCACTCTACGTGGCGAGACCGGACGTTGCACAGTGGACGAACCCGACAGCACCAACGCCGCGCAGCGGCCGGTGGTCGGCTGATAAGGGCGCTCTCGTGGGGCACGCACGAATCGCGCATTGTCGTAAACTCGACACTCGCGCCTTCGGGCTGTGAAGCGTCAGGTGGCGTATGCCGGCTCGGTGTCGCGGAGGTACTCGTGGACGAGGCGGACGATCGTCGCGCCCTCACCGACAGCCGACGCCACACGCTTGATGGACCCGTGGCGCGCGTCGCCAGCCGCGAACACACCCGGCACGCTCGTCTCGAGTGCCAGTGGTTCGCGCTGCGGATGTGTGTCACGTGGCGCGTCGAGAACGTCGCGGCCGGTCAACACGTACCCGTGTGCGTCGCGTGCCACGGCGGGCGGCAGCCATCGGGTGTTGGGCTCGCCACCGATCATGACGAACAGCGCGTTCGCGGCCACCGTCTCGCGCACATCGCGGTCGCGGTCGGCCAGCGTGAGCGACTCGAGCGTGCCGTTACCGCCACCGTCGACCACCTCGGTACGCAGGCGTACCGCGATGTTCGGTGTTGCCTCGATCGCACGGATCAGGTAGCTCGACATGGACGTCTGCAGGCGGTCGCCACGAACCAGCAGCGTCACCGTGCGCGCGTGGTTCGCTAGATGCACCGCGGCCTGCCCGGCGGAGTTGCCCGCGCCGACGATGAACACCTGCTGTCCGGTCATCGCGCGGCTCTCGCTCACCGCCGCGCCGTAGAACACGCCGGAGCCGACCAGAGCTTCAAGCCGGGGTACGCCGAGGCGCCGCCAGTCGATGCCGGTGGCGAGTACGACGACGCGTGCCCGGACCGAGGAGCCGTCAAGCATGCGGACCACGTGTTCGCCGTTAGTCGCGTCCAGCGACACGGCTCGCTGCGCGAAGACCAGGTGGGCACCCATCAGCCATGCCTGCTCGCAGGTGCGCTCCATCAGGAGCCCACCGCTGATGCCGTGCGGAAAGCCGGGGTAGTTGCGGATCAACGGACTCGTGCCGGCCTGACCGCCGGAGACCTCTTCCTCCACGAGCACCGTGTCGAGTCCCTCGGAGGCGCCGTAGACGGCGGCAGTCAGCCCGGCCGGACCGGCGCCGACGATGACCATGTCGCACGTGTCGAGCTTGTTCGTGACGACCACGCCGATGGCGTTCGCCAAATCAGAAAACGTCGGATCGATCAGCACGCGGCCGTCGTAGCGGATGACAACCGGCAGTCTCGACCCGTCGACGCCGGCCTCTCGAAGCAGTCGTCGACCGGCGTCGCTATCCGCCGCGTACGTCCCGTGAGACATGCTGAAGCGCGTCATGAGGTCGCGGAGTTGTCCAGCCCGCGCGTCGTCATCGGCGGCCACGATGCGGAACAGTTCGAAGCTCGGCTCGTGTTCCCTGGTCCACGACGAGAGGAACTCGCTCATCGGGCCGTAGAGCATCTCGGTGTCCGCCCACGGCTGCACGATGTGATAGTCGGCGTGTCCGAGCATCATCGCCGCCACCGCCGGGCTGTTCGCGGAGTAGTCGCGGTCGACGAGCAACACGCGCTTCGCGTGCGGGTGCAGGTGATGCGCTTGAGACAACACGTCGGCGTCCGTAGCGGCAGTCAACACCAACGCGACCGGCTCGTGGCGGCGCGCCCGAGCCTCGAGTTCGGCCAACGCCGTGGCGGGTGACGCGTGCCCGAGCACATCGAAGTCATGTCCGAAGCGCCGCGACAGGTCCTCGATCAGCACGCCGAGCGCGCCGGCGTCGCGGTCAACCACGAAGAGTGCCGGAAGCACTGGCAACGTCGCCATGTAAGTAGCCTATTCGCGCCGCGGACCCGCTAAGGCCGAACCGCAAAGCCAGGTACCTTCTCGCGAGCGCTGGGTCGCCGGCATGCGGGCGATCGGCACACGATGACGGACGAGATCCGCCGGCCCCGGTCGCGGTGACTGCCGCGGCGCGACGGACGTCTACGCTTGGCCGGTGGCGTGGCTGGAACGGGACCGGTACGAAGTGGAGTTCGAGGCCGAGGCGGTCCGGCTCGCGGCGGCGGCCAACGAGCTCGAACCTCTGGCACCGGTGCCGACGTGTCCGGAGTGGACGGTCCGAGATCTGGTCGGCCATGTCGGGACGGGGCATCGTTGGTCGACGCAGATCGTGGCCGGGCGGCTCCAGACACCGCCCGATTACGTCGTCCTCGATCCTCCCGAGGATCCCGCCGCATGGGCGGAGTGGCTGGTCGATGGTGCCCGTGGACTAGTCGAGGCGATCCGCACCACCGGCGCCGACGAGCCGGTGTGGACCTGGCAGCCCGACCGCACAGCCGAGTTCTGGCTGCGCAAGATGCTGCATGACGAGGTCGTGCACCGCTTCGATGCGGAGCTCGCCGGCGGTCGACTCGGCGACCTGGCCGCAGACCTCGGCGCGGACGGGATATCCGACCTGCTCACCTCGATCGCCACGCTGTCGCCGAGCGATAGCCGCGACCCGATCTTCGCCGGGCTTGTCGGAGCCGGCGAAACGCTGCACTTCGTTGCCATCGACGCGGATCCGAGCGTGGGGGAATGGCACGTGGAACAAACGCCGGCTGGTGTCCACTGGCAACATCGGCAAGCGCCGGCGGATGTGACTGTACGAGCGCCCGCGCGCGAGCTCCTGCTGATGCTCAACAGGCGGCTGGACCCCGCGCAGCCGGGCGTGCAGGTCAGTGGCGATGGAGCACTGTTCATTCATTGGCTCGACCACAGCCAGTTCTAGGTTCGGTCGTTGGTGCGCGACCGGTCCAGGCCAGGCTCGGCGTGCGGTCGCCGGTCGATACGGGAGCTGCGATGAGGCGGATCGATTACGACAAGGAGCAGTACCAGAACTACGTACGCGGTCGTGCGCTCACCGAGCACCAGCTGCAGGCGTGGATCCGCGCCTTCGAAGCTCAGCTGCCCGAGCGGCGGCCGCTGGTGGGGCTGGACGTCGGCTCCGGAACGGGACGGTTCACGCCCGCGTTGGCGCGCGCGTTCGGGCCGGTGACCGGCGTCGAGCCGTCGGTTCGCATGCGCGAGACTGCGCAGGCGCAGTCGGAGCATCCCGATGTGCGATATCTCGCCGGCTGCGCCGAAGAGATGCCAGTGGAGTCCGGCAGCGCCGACTACGTCCTCATGTTCTTGTCGTGGCACCACGTGCTCGACAAGCACCGGGCGGTACGTGAGCTGGCCAGGGTGCTCAGGCCCGGGGGGCGGCTGCTACTGCGCTCGAATTTCAGCGACCACATACCGCCGTCCGGCTGGTGGTTGGAATACTTCCCGCGCGGCTTCGAGGTGGACGCCGCGCTGTTTCAGCCGCTGCACGAGGTCATCGCGACATTCACGTCGTACGGCTGGCGGGTTGCCAGCTTCGGCAGGGTCATCGAGCCGTCCTCCGGCACCCGGGCCGCCATGCTCGAACGACTGCGGCTGCGCACCCTGTCAACCCTCGCACAGTTCACTCCGGACGAGTTGGAGGCCGGCTTTCGCCGGCTGGAGCAGGTCGTCGCCGCGGATCCCGGCGCGCCCGCGCCGCCCGATCCCGCCACCCTGCTCACGCTCGAACGGCGCTGAGCCCATCCCTCCACAGACTCGCCGATCGGCAGGCGGCCGATTGGCGAGTCTGGTCGATTGGCGAGGCCGGTCGATTGGCACGAGTTCGGCCGATAGGCGAGCCGGACGTCAGCCGTTCCGGCCTCGGTGAACGCGTTCCTGCGCTCCGGCCGGTCGCCAGGTCTCGGTTCGGCATCGATGACGTCGTTGATCTTGATTTGGAAGGGCGACGCGCTCTAGCGTTCGGGAACGTTCCCGGGACCGGTTACGGGAACGCTCCCGCAACGTCCACAAGTGATCATCACGAACCCCAAGCACCGACCCAGCTCAGGTACGGTCTTCCTCCGGTGGCTGCTTTGGCGTACGTCGTTCGAGGTCTTGTACGGCGTTCCCGCGAAAGCGTCACTTTCCCCCAGTCCACCCAGCGAGCGCATCTCAGGTCTCGAGCACGGAGGTCAACGTGAGTCAACCAGCTCTGTCCCGGCGTAACTTCCTTGGTCTCGCCGTGGGCACCGCCGGTGCTGCCGCACTTGCGGCATGTGGCACCTCAGGCCCGTCCGGCGCGGGCGGCAGCAAAGGCACCGCTAGCTACTGGTCGCTTTCCGGCCCGCCCGGCCAGCCGATCCGTCAAGCGGCTGTCGACCGCTTCAACAAGGCGAACCCGTCCACCAAGATCGCCGCGACGTTCTTCCAGAACGACGCGTACAAGCAGAAGATCAAGACGGCACTCGGCGCCGGTCAAGGCCCGACGATGATCTGGGGCTGGGGCGGTGGCGGACTCAAGGCGTACGTCGACGCCAACCAGGTTGTCGACCTGACGGACTGGCTCGGCCAGAACGCCGCGGTCAAGCAGAAGATCCTGCCGTCGTCGTTCGGCGCCGCCACCGTCGGTGGCAAGATCTACGCGCTGCCGATCGAGACCGTGCAGCCGATCGTGCTGTTCTACAACAAGAAGGTCTTCGACGCGGTCGGCGTACAGCCCCCGCAGTCGTACGGCGACATCCTCGACCTGATCCCGAAGTTCAACGCCAAGGGGATCGCGCCGTTCTCACTGGGCGGCCAGTCCCGGTGGACGAACATGATGTGGCTCGAGTTCCTGCTCGACCGCCAAGCCGGCCCCGATGTGTTCAACAACGTGTTCGCCGGCACGCCGAACGCCTGGTCCGACCCGTCCGTTCTGGAGATGCTGAACAAGGTCCAGAACCTGGTGAAGATGAACGCGTTCGTCAAGGGCTTCTCGTCGATCACTGCCGACTCCAACGCCGACCAGGCTCTGCTCTACACCGGCAAGGCCGCGATGATGGTGCACGGTTCGTGGTCGTACGGCATCCAGCAGGCAAACGGCGGCGACTTCGTCAAGTCCGGCGGCCTAGGCTGGATGAACTTCCCTGGGATCGACGGCGGCAAGGGCGACCCGACCGACACGGTTGGCAACCCCGGCCAGTACCTCTCGATCTCGTCGAAGGCGTCCGCCGCTGACCAGGCCGTGGCGAAGAAGTTCTTCTCCACCACCCTGGTTGACGACGCCGAGAAGGCCGGTTGGGTCAAGTCCGGCGGCGTGCCGGTGCTGAACGACAGCGCCAGCCTCTTCGTCGGCGACGACGCGCAATACCTGAAGGACATGTCCGCGATCGCATCCGGCGCGAAGGTCTTCGCCCAGTCCTGGGACCAGGCCCTCAGTCCGACCGTCGCGGAGACCCTGCTTGACAACATTGCCAAGCTGTTCCAGCTGCAGATCACCCCGCAGCAGTGGATCGACAGCATGAACGGGGTCATCGGTCAATGACGTCGCTCGCTCCGCCCGCCGCACGAGTGAACGCGTCCACTGGCGCCGGCGGGCGGAGCGGCGTCGGATGGATGGCGCTCCCCGCGCTGCTGATGTTCACGGCGTTTGGCCTGATCCCGCTGGTCGGTGTGCTCTTGCTGACCTTCACCACCTGGGACGGGATCGGTGTCATCCGTCCGTCCGGGCTCACCAGCTGGCGGGCGGAACTCGCCGACCCAGGGTTGCTGCATTCGCTGTGGGTCACGTTCGAGATCATGGCGATCTCGTGGCTGGTGCAGACGCCGATCTCCATCCTGATCGGCGTGTTTCTGGCCGCGTTCAAGAAGTACCGGGGACTGCTGGCGGTGCTCTACTTCCTGCCGCTGCTGCTGTCCTCGGCGGCCATCTCGATCACGTTCAAGGCGCTGCTCGACCCGAACTTCGGGATCGGTGAGGGCCTGGGGATCGGTTGGCTCAAGCAGGACTGGCTAGGCGACCCCAAGCTCGCCGTCGGGGTGCTCATCTTCGTCGTGTCGTGGCAATACATCCCCTTCCACTCCTTGATTTACCAAGGCGCGGTTCGCCAGATCCCGGTCGACATGTATGAGGCGGCGGAGATCGACGGCGCCGGACGGGTCCGGCAGTTCTTCTCGATCACGCTGCCGCAGATCAGGTACACGATCATCACGTCGTCGACGCTGATGGTGGTGGGCTCGCTGACCTTCTTCGACCTGATCTACGTACTCACCGGCGGCGGTCCTGGCGACGCCACTCGCGCTCTCGCGTTGGAGATGTACCAACAGGGCTTCATGGCCAATCGCATGGGCCTTGCCAGCGTGATTGCCATGATCCTCGTCCTGGTCGGCCTGCTGCTCGCTCAGCTGCTGCGTCGCCTCGGTGGCCGTGGCGACGAGAGCATGATGGAAGGGGCCTGACGTGACGACCACGGGGTCTGATGTGACGCGGACGGTCGACGTCGCCAGCACGCCGACGCGCCAGACTCCCCGGCAAACCAACCACGGCAGCAAGCTGTCGGCCAAGCTGTCGAAGTTGAACTGGACGGGCGGCGCCTTCGGGTGGATCTGGCTGTTCATCGTGATGATCCCGATCTACTGGATCGTCATCACGAGCTTCAAGACGCAGGCGAACTACTTCATCACCAATACGTTCGCGCCGCCGAGCCATCCGACGTTCGAGAACTACAAGACGGTCATCGACAACGAGATCATCCGGTACTTCCTCAACAGCGTCATCGTCACCGCCGGCGCCGTGATCCCGGCGGTCGTCATCTCGTTCATGGCGGCGTACGCGATCATCCGCGGCATCGGCAACCGCTGGCTTCGGTGGACGAACGGCATGTTCCTGATGGGCCTGGCGATTCCGCTCCAAGCGGTGATCATCCCGATCTACCTGATCATCATCCGCCTCAAGCTCTACGACAGCCTGCTCGCCCTCGTGCTGCCGTCGATCGCGTTCGCCATCCCGCTGTCCGTCCTCGTTCTCAGCAACTTCATCCGGGACGTGCCGCGCGAGCTGTTCGAGTCGATGCACATGGACGGCGCCAACGAGTGGCGCATCCTCTGGCAGCTTGCGTTTCCGCTGACCCGCCCGGCGCTCGTCACCGTGACGATCTACAACGCGCTCGGCATCTGGAACGGCTTCCTCCTGCCGCTAGTGCTGACACAAAGCCCCGAGAAGCGCACCATCCCGTTGGCTCTGGTCAACTTCCAGGGCCAGTTCGGAGTGGACGTTCCGGCCATCACGGCATCCGTCACGCTTACCACGATCCCGATCATCCTTCTCTACGCCATCGGGCGCCGGCAGCTACTGAGTGGTCTCACCGCCGGCTTCAGCAAGTAACTACCGAAGGAACGGCACCCATATGACATCCGTACTCCACGTTGCGGTGACCGGCGCCGATGACGCCAACGGTTCTGCCGAGCGGCCGTTCCGCACGCTCAACGGCGCCGCCGCGGTCGCCCAACCGGGAGACACCGTGGTCGTGCATGCCGGGGAATACCGAGAGTGGGTGAAGCCGCAGCGCGGCGGCCTGAGCGACACCCGGCGCATCACGTACGAGGCCGCCGATGGCGAGCATGTGGTGATCAAGGGATCGGAGCGGATCACCGGCTGGGTGCCGGGTGCCGGAAGCATGTGGCACACGACCGTGCCGAACGCGCTGTTCGGCGACTTCAATCCGTTTGCCGAAGAGATCGCCGGCGACTGGATCGTCGACCGACCCGGCGAGGCGCGAAAGCATCTCGGCGACGTCTACCTCAACGGGGCCAGCTTCTACGAGGTGTCGTCGCGGGCCGACGTCGCCGATCCGCCGCTACGCACCGAGGCGATCGACGACTGGACCGGCGTCACGGACCCGATCCGCGACCCGAAGCAGACCCAATACGTCTGGTACGCGGAAGTCCGCGCCGACGAGACGACGATCTGGGCGAACTTCCAAGGCGCCGACCCGAATTCCGAGCTGGTAGAGATAAATGTGCGTCCGGCGGTGTTCTTTCCGACCGCGCACCACCTGGACTACATCACCGTGCGCGGATTCGAGCTGTGTCAGGCCGCCTGTCCGTGGACCCCGCCGACCGCCGACCAGCCCGGCTTGATCGGCCCCAACTGGGCCAAGGGCTGGATCATCGAGGACAACGACATCCACGACGCGAAGTGCTCGGCGATCTCGATCGGCAAGGAGTCGTCGACCGGCCACAACTACGCGACCGTGCGCGGCGACAAACCCGGCTACCAGTACCAGATCGAGTCGGTCTTCGCCGCCCGGAGCATCGGCTGGGACAAGGAGCACATCGGCTCGCACGTCATACGGCGCAACACGATTCACGACTGCGGCCAGAACGGTATTGTCGGCCACCTGGGCGGTGTGTTCTCGACGATCGAGGACAATCACATCTACAACATCGCCATCAAGCGCGAGTTCTATGGGTACGAGATCGCCGGCATCAAGCTGCATGCGGCGATCGACGTGACGATCCGCCACAACCGCATCCACGACTGCACGCTCGGCACCTGGCTGGACTGGCAGACCCAGGGCACCCGGATCTCCCGCAACGTGTTCCACGGCAACAATCGGGACCTGTTCGTCGAGGTGAGCCACGGGCCGTACCTCGTGGAGCACAACATCCTCGCCTCGCCGGCCGCGCTGGAGTTGTGGAGCCAGGGCGGCGCCTTCGTACACAACCTGATCTGCGGCACGCTGCGGCTCGAGTCCGTGATGGACCGTGCCACGCCGTACCACCGGCCGCACAGCACTCAGGTCGCCGGCTATGCGTTCATCATCGGCGGCGACGACCGCTGGGTCGGCAACTTGTTCGCCGGCGGCGACGCCGCGATCGCGTACGGCGCCGGCCAGGAGGGCTTCGGCTCGGCAGTCGCCGGAACCTGCGGGTACGACGGCTACCCGGCCTCGTTCGAGGAATACATGGCGCGGATCGCCGCGCAGCCGCCCGGCGACCACCAGCGGTTCCTGGACGTGAAGCAGCCCGTGTACGCCCGGAGCAATGTCTACGCCGCCACCGCGGCGCCGTTTGCCGGTGAAAGCGACGCGGTCGTCCTTCCCACCGCGACCGTCTCGGTCGTCGTCGAGGGCGACGCTGTCTACCTTGAGACGAACCTGCCGGCTGAGTTCGACCACGTCGGCCTCGAATCCATCACCGGTCGAGACCTCGAGCGCGTCCGGTTCGCCGACGCCAACTTCGAGGAGCGCGACGGCACTCCGGCGGTCATGAACGCGGACGTGACCGGCGAGCCCAAGCTGCCCGGTCGACGGTTTGCTGCCGGCCCGATCGCCGACCTCACGTCCGGAGACCGCCGGACGCAGGTCTGGGTGAGCCGGCGACAAAGTCTTCGACACGTCGACGTCCATCAGTACTCGCCGGCGTCGCATCGTCAATCGTCACCGGCATGATCGAGGAGTTGAACGGCTTCACAGCGCCGGCAGGTACCTTCTGCAGGGTGGGCCAGCAGGTGGTGGCAAGGCTAACCGGGGGAGCGACCAAGCCGTGAGCGAGCCCGGCAAGCTCACGATCCTGGACGTCGCCCGACTCGCCGGCGTGTCACGCTCCACGGTTTCGCGGGTGATGAACGGACGCGACGACGTTCGCCCCGAGGTGCGCGCGAGGGTGCTCCAAGTCATCGACGAGACGGGATTCCGGCCCAGCAACACCGCACGGTCGCTGGTCTCCCGGCGTACCGGCGTCCTCGGGTTGGTCATCCCGTGGCGTGTGTCGCAGCTTCTCGAGGACCCTTACTTCGTCCGCCTGATTCGAGGCGTCAGCCGCGCCAGCAACGCGGCGGGCACGACGCTCTCGCTCTTCCTGTTCGAGACCGAAGAGGAGGAGGCTGAGCTCTACCGGCGTGTCGTGTCGCCACGACTCGTCGACGGCCTCATGCTTGTCGCGCTTCGCAAGGACGACCCGCTCCTGGATGAGGTTGCCAACAGCGACCTGCCGATGGTCTCGCTGGGACGTGTGATGCACCGCGACGACGTCAGCTGGGCGGACGTCGAAAACTTCGAGGGCGCGCGGCGGGCGGTGCAACATCTCGTCGGCCTTGGGCACACCAGCATCGCGGCGATTGCGCCACCACAACAGATGATCGCTGGCATCGACCGCTACGACGGCTTTACCGCGGGCATGCGCGACGCCGGTCTCGATGCCCAGTTCGTGGAGTTCGGTGACTGGTCACGCGACGGCGGTTACGCGGCCATGCGTAAGCTTCTGCACCGGCAGCCGACCGCGGTGTTCGTCGCGTCCGACACGATGGCAATGGGTGCTCTGCGCGCGATCAACGACAGTGGCCTGTCCGTACCGGACGATCTGGCGATCGTGGGCTTCGATGGCCTGCCGGCGTCAGAGAGATCCCGGCCGCCGCTCACCACGCTGCGCCAGCCGATCCCCCAAATCGGGGAGACGCTGATCAATATCCTGCTCGATCAGATCGACACCGAGACACGTGAACCCGTCCGGAGGTTGATCCCAACGGAGTTGATCGTCCGGGAATCGAGCGGCCGGTCGCACTCCGCTGCGCCGGCGGGCAAACCGTAGCGGTGCGGGTCGCTCGAGGCGCGGAGCGGCCCGTGCAGCTTGAGCGGCGAAACTCAACCAAGATGGGTGTCCGAGGGGGGACTTGAACCCCCACGCCCGTTAGAGGGCACTAGCACCTCAAGCTAGCGCGTCTGCCATTCCGCCACTCGGACCCGCTGCCTCGCTGCGGCGAGGCGGCACGGGCCATCACTGTACACGGTCCGATGGGCGGTTGCGGATTCCCACCGGACCGTGGACAGCAGGTGTGGCGGTCGCTACTCAGGTGTTCTGCCAGAGCCCCATGGTGTTGCCCTCGGTGTCGACGAAGTAGGCCGCGAAGCCCATGTCGCCGACCGGCATCCGGGCGACCGCGGTCTTGCCGCCGTGCCGCTTGACGCTGGCGAGCGCGTCGTCGATGTCGTCAACCTCAATGGTGATCACGGGCGCGGCCGCGGGGCTGCCGTCCCGAGCCATCATGCCGCCGTTGATCATGCCGGGTTCGGTCGGTCCGCCCTTCGGATCGGTCGGCCCGGTCTGCACGATCGTGTAATTCATCTCCGGCATCGGCGTGATCTGCCAGCCGAACGCGTCCGCGTAAAACTTCTGGGCACGATCGAGGTTGTCCGCTGGCACCTCGAAATGCACAACCTTGCCCGCCATGTCGCTCACCTCCGACGTGGTTCCAGTTAGTTGGCCAACCCAACCAAGCCGGACCATACCGGCGATGGCCGACACACGCCCGGGAACGCGGCCGGATGGGTAGATCAAGAGCAAAGATCAGATACGTCGGTACGCCGGAGGCAAGCGCTAGCCCAGCGGGGTACCCGTGATCTTCTCGCAGGCGGACCGCACGGCGCCCTGAAATGCCGGGTCACCAGCCAGTCGATGAGCTGCGTGCGGCACACCACGGCTGAAATACTTCCCGCTGATCCGTTCCGCGTCGTCGGTGCCGGTGGCCAGTCGTACCGGTGTGGCCGCCGCCTTCGCGACCGGCACCGGCGCACCGGAGCCACCCATCCGGGTACGAGCCCAGCCGGGGTCGACGGCGTTCGAGAGTGTCTGCGGGCGGAGCGCGGCCACCGCGAACGCGAGCGCGGTCACGGCGAGCTTCGAGTCGCAGTACGCCTGGGTCCCGCCGTACGCCCGCCCCTCCCACTGCCAGTCGTCGAGATCGGGTCGGCCGGACAGATGCAGGCCCGAGGACAGGTAGATCAGCCGGCCGGTCTGCGGGATCAGCGCCGTCAACAAGTAGGGGGCCATCACGTTGACCGCGAACGTCAGCTCGAGCCCATCGTCGGTGACCGGGCGGCGCGACCCGTCATCCATCATCACGCCGGCGTTGTGGATCACGGCGTCGAACGGGCCGTATTCACTTGCCGCGCCGGCGAGCGAACGTACCGCGTCCACCGACGCGAGATCTCCGGCGACCGCGCCGATCGCGCCGGACACCGCCGCCATCGCGTCGGCGGCACGCCGATCATCGCGTCCGTGCAGTAGCACTTCGTGGCCGTCGGCGGCCATCGCGACGGCCGCGGCGAGGCCAATGCCGTCCGCCGACCCGGTCACCCACACGCGCGCCACGGAAACCACGCTAGCCTCGTCCGCGCTCGCGTGGTGACGGTCGCCGCACCGCCGTGGCAATCGCGGCGCCTACCATGGCCGACGTGGCCAACGGCGGGTTCGAATATGTTGCCAACCCGGTTCGGATCGTGTTTGGCTCCGGCACGCTGTCCGCGCTCCGCGACGAGGTGCAGCGGCTTGGTGCCGCCCGCGTGCTGCTCGTCCACGACCCGAGCCTGACATCCGCCGCGGACCGGGCCGCCGCGTCGCTCGGCGACCGATTGGTCGCGCGCTTCGACGGGGTGGCGATGCACACACCGGTGGAGGTGACCGACGCGGCGCTCGCGATCGCCCGGGACGCGGCGGTGGACTGCGTTGTCTCGATCGGCGGCGGTTCCTCGACCGGACTCGGCAAGGCGCTCGCACTGCGCACCGGCTGGCCGCTCGTCGCGGTGCCGACCACGTACGCCGGATCGGAGGTCACGCCGCTTCTCGGTGAGACGTCGGCGGGCGAGAAGACGACTCAGACGAACCCGATCGTGGCGCCGAAGACGGTCATCTACGACGTCGATCTCACCCTCGGCATGCCGGTCATGCTGTCGGTCACGAGCGGCGTCAACGCCATGGCGCACGCCGTCGAAGCGCTCTACTCGCCGCAGGCGAACCCGGTCGTGGATCGGCTCGCGGCAGAGTCGTTGCGGCGACTCGGTTCCGCGCTGCCGCGCATCGTCGCAGATCCCGGCGACCGTGACGCACGGAGCGATGCGCTGATCGGCGCGTGGCTGGCCGGCACATGTCTCGGCTCGGTCGGCATGAGCCTGCACCACAAGCTGTGCCACACGCTCGGCGGGTCATTCGGCCTGCCACACGCCGAGACGCACACCGTCGTGCTGCCGCATGCGATGGCGTACAACGCCGCCGCGGCACCGGACGCGATGGCCACCGTCGCCACGGCGCTCAGTGTGCCCGATGCGCCGTCCGGCGTGTACGACCTCGTCCGCTCGCTCGGCGGCCCGACATCACTGGCAGAGATCGGTTTCCGCGAGGCCGACATCGACCGGGCGGCCGCGCTGGCATCGGCTCGGCCGTACCCGAACCCGAAGCCGCTGACCACCGAGGGCATCGCCGCCTTACTCCGTGACGCCTGGGCCGGAACGAGGCCGGTGCCCGCGACATCCGTTGTCCACCAAGGCGTCCCAGACTTCGGGTGGCTCACCGACCAGGTCGTGGCCAGCTTCGCCAACGCGCCAGACGCGCGCGTCCGGACGCTCGTCACGGACCTGGTACGCCACCTGCACCGCTTCGCGAACGACAACGACCTGACCGAGGCCGAGTGGGCGTACGCGATCGACTTCCTCACCCGTGCCGGCCACCTCACCGACCAGAAGCGGCAGGAGTTCGTGCTGCTCTCGGACACGCTCGGGGTGTCCAGCATGGTGGACCTGTTGACGAACTCCCGGACGCCGGACACCACGCCATCGGCGGTCCTCGGACCGTTCTATGTCGCCGGCCCGCCGGAGGTTCCGCACGGCCACGACATCGCGGACGGTCTCGCCGGTACGCCATTGTGGACGGACGTACGGGTAACCGGCCCGGCGGGCGAGCCGATCGCTGGCGCGACGGTCGACGTGTGGCAGTCCAACGACGATGGCTTCTATGACGTACAGCTTCCGGATCTGGACGGTCCCGTGCTGCGCGCGCGGTTCGTCTCGGACGGCGGCGGCGCGGTGCGCTTCTGGTCGATCCTGCCGTCGGAATATCCGATCCCGGCCGACGGTCCGGTCGGCGCAATGCTGGCCGCGACCGGACGTCATCCATACCGCGCTCCGCATCTGCATTTCATGATCTCGGCGCCCGGCTACCGGCGATTGGTCACGCAACTGTTCGTGGCCGGCGGCGCGTACCTCGATTCGGACACCGTTTTCGGCGTCAAGGATGCCTTGATCGTCGACTTCGAGCCGGGCGTGGGCGACGCGCCGCCCGGGCGGTCCGAGCCGACGAGCGCGTGGCGCCGGGTGGCGTACACGTTTCGCCTTGCGCTGGGCGACTGACCGCGAACGCCCGCCGGACCCGTCGCCCAACCGCGGCGCGGCTACGCCGACGGCGAAAACCAGTGGATGAGTGAGTGCTCGCTCATTTATGCTCGACAGCATGTCGCACGACGAAGAGACGAGTCCGTCAACGAAACTTGACACCCAATCACTACGTCAAGTAAGGTTGACGCCGTGAGTACGCCACCCGACGAGCCGGACGGCCGCCTTGCGCTGCACGTCCGCGCGGACGGCTTCGAGGAAGCGACCGAAGTCGAGGGCGGGATCGACGAGGGCGCCGGGTCGCCCGGCGAACACCCGCGCCGGCGGGTGGCGCCGCTGGCTCCCGAGGACCGGCGCGCCGCGCTTGTCGAGGCGACCGTGCCGCTGCTCATCGAATACGGCTCCGCCATCAGCACGCGACAGATCGCGCAGGCCGCCGGCGTCGCGGAGGGCACCATCTTCCGCGTCTTCCCGGACAAGAACTCGCTGATCCTGGCCGCGATCCGCAGCGCGCTGGACCCGGCGAAGGGTGAGGCAGCGCTTCGCGCGATTCCGTCCACATTGGATGTTCGCGCGCGCGCCACGCAGGCAGCGACCATCATGCTCGCCGGCCTCAACCGGTTTGGTCGGCTCCACATGATCGCCCGCGAGCTCGTCATTGACCACGGGCCAGGCAGCGACTTCGGCGCCGAGATGCACAAAAACAACCTGCGCATCCAGGACGCGCTGGCTACCGTGTTCGAGCCGGACGCCGCGCGCCTTCGCCTCAGCCCCGTCAATGCCGCCCGCCTGCTGATGCTGAATCTCGTGGGCCTGTCCGGGTTCGCGTTCGGCGAGGTGCAGCGTATCGACCCGGCCGAGATCGTCGCGGTGCTGTTCGACGGGCTGCTGGGCGCGCCAGACACGACCGCCACGCCCGAGCCGACGCCCGACCCGGCGGGGATCCACGCCGAAACGATGCCGGACAACACCACCCCCGAACAACCGAAAGAATCGTGATGCTGCTCAAGGTCTTGCGCACATTCCTGGCGCCCTACCGGCTGCCGATCGCCATCGTCGTCGTGCTGCAGCTGGCGTCGACGATCGCACTGCTCTATCTACCGACGTTGAACGCCGACATCATCGACAACGGCGTCGCGACCGGCCACACCGGCTACATCGTGCGGATCGGCGGCGTGATGCTCGGCGTGACGCTGGCTCAGGTCGCGGCGTCCTTCGGCGCGGTCTATTTCGGCGCTCGTACGTCCATGGCGGCCGGCCGCGACATCCGTGCCGCCATCTTCCGCCGCGTGCAGTCGTTCTCGACGCGCGAGGTCGGACGGTTCGGCGCGCCGTCGCTCATCACGCGTACCACCAACGACGTCCAACAGGTGCAGATGCTCGCGCTGCTCACGTTCACGTTGATGGTGGCCGCGCCCATCATGTGCGTCGGCGGCGTGATCCTCGCGCTGCGCCAGGACGTACCGCTGTCATCGCTGCTGCTCGTCATCGTGCCGGTGTTGGTGCTGGCGGTGTTCCTCATCATCCGCAAGATGCGCCCGCTGTTCCGGTCGATGCAGACCAGGATCGACAAGATCAACCGCATCATGCGCGAGCAGATCACCGGCATCCGCGTGATCCGCGCATTCGTGCGCGACGTGCCCGAACGGGAGCGGTTCGGCGCCGCCAACGACGAGTTGATGGCCGTCGGCATCGGCGCCGGCCGGCTGTTTTCGCTGATGTTCCCGACCGTCATGATCGTGATCAACGTGTCGAGTGTCGCGGTGCTGTGGTTCGGCGGGCATCGGATCGCCTCGGGCGGCATGGAGATCGGTGCGCTGACCGCGTTTCTCTCCTATCTGATGCAGATCCTCATGTCGGTCATGATGGCGACGTTCATGTTCGTCATGGTGCCGCGCGCCGAAGTGTGCGCCGAACGCATCCAGGAGGTGCTCGACACCGAGTCCAGTGTGGTGCCGCCGGAGACCGGAGTCACCACGCTGGCCGGACACGGGATGCTGGACATTCGCGGTGCCACGTTCCAGTACCCGGGCGCGCAGGACGCGGTGCTGCACGGCGTTGACCTGATCGCGCGGCCCGGCGAGACGACCGCGGTCATCGGGTCCACCGGCGCCGGCAAGACCACGTTGCTGAACCTGATACCGCGGCTGTTCGACGCGACCGGCGGCGCCGTCCTCGTCGACGGCGTGGAGGTCGGCGACATCGATCCGGCGTTGCTGGCGCGGACCGTCGGTCTTGTCCCGCAGCGGCCCTACCTGTTTTCCGGCACGGTCGCGTCGAACCTCCGTTACGGCGACCCGGACGCGACCGACGACGAACTGTGGCAGGCGCTCGACGTCGCGCAGGCCCGGGACTTCGTCGAGGCGATGGAGGGCGGGCTCGAGGCTCCGGTCGCGCAGGGCGGCACGAACGTGTCCGGTGGCCAGCGTCAACGCCTCGCGATCGCGCGGATGCTCGTGGCGAAGCCGGAGATCTATCTCTTCGACGACTCGTTCTCGGCACTCGACTACGCAACGGACGCCGCACTGCGGTCCGCGCTCGCCCACGCGACGGCGGACGCGACGGTGGTCATCGTCGCGCAACGCGTGTCGACGATCCGCGACGCGGACCGCATCGTCGTGCTGAACGAAGGTCGGGTGGTCGGCACGGGTACGCACGCCGACCTCATGGCGACCAACGAAACGTACCGCGAGATCGTCCTGTCGCAGCTCACCGAGAAGGAGGCGGCGGCAGCATGAGCGAGCGTGACGAACACTCCAGCGACGGCCCGATCGACGACGGCCCCATTCCAGCCGGCCCCACACCGAATGGCGCGGCGGGTCGGGGTCCGCGCGGGGCGGCACACCGACCCAGCTCGTACCGGCCGTCATCCGGTCCGACGAGCGGCGCCGCGCCCACCCATGCCGGCATTCCCGGTTCGCGCGGTCCAGGCGGGCCGGCGGGCGGCAGCCCGTCCGGCGCACCGGCGGTGCTCAGCTCGCAGACGAACGCCGCCTCCCGACCCACCGGCGCGCGTTTCGGCCCCGGCGCGATGTTCGGCGGCCCGGCCGCGAAGTCGTTGGACTTCAAGGGATCCAGCAAGCGGCTGCTGCGCATGCTGGCACCGCAGAAGCCGATCGTCGCGACGCTGCTGGCGCTCGGCGTGGTCGGCGTGACGCTGTCGGTGCTCGGTCCGAAGATCCTCGGCCACGCCACCGATCTGATCTTCTCCGGCGTGTTCGGCCAGATCCTCGGCCGCGACTTCCCGGCCGGTACGACCAAGGACCAGGCCGTCGCCATCCTGCGCGAGCGCAACCAGGGCAAGCTCGCCGACATGCTGAACGCGATGAGCGTGACGCCGGGCAAGGGCATCGACTTCACCGCGGTCGGCAAGGTGCTGCTGCTAGTGCTCGTGCTCTACCTGCTGTCGTCGATCTTCCTGTACCTGCAGGGCCGGCTCACCACGGTGGTCGTCCAGCGCACCGTTCACACGCTGCGCCAGCAGGTCGAGGTGAAGCTGTCCCGGTTGCCGCTGCGCTACTTCGACCGGCAGTCGCGCGGCGAGATCCTGAGCCGTGTCACCAACGACATCGACAACATCGCCCAGTCACTCCAGCAGACCATGAGCCAGGTCGTCACGTCGTTGCTGACGATCGTGGGCGTGCTGGCCATGATGTTCTGGATCAGCTGGTTGCTAGCGCTGATCGCGCTCGTCACGATCCCGGTGTCGGTGTTCGCGGCGGCGCGGATCGGCAAGCGCGCCCAGCCACAATTCATCAAGCAGTGGTCGACCACTGGCAAGCTGAACGGCCACATCGAAGAGATGTTCACCGGCCACTCGCTCGTCAAGGTCTTCGGCCGCCAAGAGCAGGCGATGGACGTCTTCGCCGAGCACAACGACAAGCTGTTCAACGCGGCGTACCGCGCGCAGTTCGTCTCCGGGCTCATCCAGCCGACCATGATGTTCATCGGCAACCTGAACTACGTGCTGGTCGCGGTCATCGGTGGGCTGCGGGTCGCGTCCGGCGACCTGTCGATCGGCAACGTACAGGCGTTCATTCAGTATTCGCGTCAGTTCAGCCAGCCGGTCACGCAGGTCGCGTCGATGGCAAACCTGCTGCAGTCCGGTGTCGCGTCGGCCGAGCGCGTGTTCGAGCTGCTGGACGCCGAGGAACAGTCCGACGAACCGGTGCCCGGCGCTCGCCCCGCGGAGGTGCACGGGCGCGTCGCCTTCGAGCACGTCTCCTTCCGCTACGAGGACGATGTGCCGTTGATCGACGACCTCTCGCTCACCGTCGAGCCGGGACAGACCGTCGCGATCGTCGGCCCGACCGGCGCCGGCAAGACGACTCTGGTGAACCTGCTGATGCGGTTCTACGACGTGAACGGCGGTCGCATCACGCTCGACGGCATCGACACCGCCGAGATGACGCGTGACGAGCTGCGCGACGAGATGGGCATGGTGCTGCAGGACACCTGGCTCTTCGGCGGCACGATCGCGGAGAACATCGCCTACGGTGCGGACCATCCGACGCGCGAGAAGATCGTCGAGGCCGCGATCGCCACGCACGTCGACCACTTCGTGCGTACGTTGCCGGACGGCTACGACACGGTCATCGACGAGGAAGGCTCAAACCTGTCGGCGGGCGAGAAGCAGCTCATCACGATCGCTCGCGCGTTCCTATCCGAACCGGTGATCCTGATCCTGGACGAGGCGACGAGTTCGGTCGACACCCGGACCGAGGTGTTGATCCAACGGGCGATGTCGTCGTTGCGCGAGGGTCGAACGAGCTTCGTTATCGCGCACCGACTGTCCACCATCCGCGACGCCGACCTCATCCTTGTGATGGAGCACGGTCAGATTGTGGAGCAGGGTACGCACGACTCGTTGCTCGCCGCCGGCGGTGCCTACGCCCGGCTTTACACCGCGCAGTTCGCCTCGGCAGTGGCCGAAATCGACTGACCGTGACGGCGTCCACCGTGGCCGGCGAACATGCCGACCTCGGTGGACGCCGGAGGTCGCAGATCTTGTCCATCGACCGCGTCCGGCTTATCACGAGTGGACGGTAAGCGTCCGGGATATGACGACGAAGTGAACGTCGCCCGGCTTGTCGCTACGAGCACATGACGGTGGTGTGCTTGACCGTCGCACGTGGACCGACCAAGCTTTAGCAAGTCCTTGGACCGCCAGACGTGGACGGCCCAGGCGCCGATGGATAGACGTATCCTCGGCAACGTGGCAATGGCGAGGTAGGAAGTCGTTGGGTTTCGGCTCGGCGATGACCGGCCGCGACTAGCCTCACGATCGGCCCGGTGGCCCCTTTCGGGGGGTAGCCGGGTCGATTCGTGTGTGCGGGTAGGTTCGTGCCAGGTGCCGCCAGAGGTCAACGCGGCAGGGCCGCGACGAGGGCGTCGACCTGACTCTCGATGGCCGTGATCGGCCCACGATTGTCGATAGCGACATGCGCCACGGCCGGCGGCTCGCCGGGTCGCATGCGGTCCACGTACGACCGGTAGTCGGCGAGTTTGGCGGCGTCGTTCGCAGATGCGCGCTCCACCAGCCGTGCAAAGAGCGAGTCCGCGTCGCAGTCGAGCCAGACCAGCCGGACCGGCTCGCCGCCGACCGCCTCGACCAGCCGCCGCCACTGTGCCGGATCGTGAATCTCGTTGGTGTACGGCGCGACAAGCACCACCGGGCACCCGGATGCTCGAATGTCACGTGCGGTCGCGGCAAGGCCGGCATATTCGTACGCCTTGACGTGCAGTTCATACCACGGTCCCTCGCGCCGACCGGGTGCCTCGCCGGCCGTGGCGATGACGGCGGCCGCAAATCCGCCGTACACGGTGTCCTTGTCCAACATCGCGGCCGGCGGCGACAGACGCGCGGAAAGTGACCGCGCCACCGTTGTCTTGCCGGCGCCGGGCGGACCCGCGACGACCCACGCCGTGGCCTGCAACGCGCTACGCATTCGGCCGAGCCTAGGCGCACGGCGTGCTGTCGCGTGACGCGGCTCATGCTCGGCTGGCAGGACGCGGGCCGGCGACCGCGCATCGGCGAGACAAGATGGTTGCCATGCCAGAACTGTCGCGCCGGCGGCGCGTGCTCGTCCTCGCGATCTGCTGCATGAGCCTGCTGATCGTCGGTCTCGACAGCACGATCGTGAACGTCGCGCTGCCCGCGATCCAGCGCAGCCTGCACGCCTCGGTCGCCGGACTGCAGTGGACGATCAGCGCGTACACGCTGGTGATCGCGAGCCTGCTCATGTTGTCCGGCTCGACCGGCGACCGGGTCGGCCGCCGGCGCATCTTCCAGACCGGCCTGGTGTTGTTCACGTTCGGTTCGTTGCTGTGCAGCCTCGCGCCGAGTCTCGGCTGGCTCGTCGCGTTCCGGATGGTGCAGGCGATCGGCGGCAGCATGCTCAACCCGGTGGCGATGTCCATCATCACGAACGTCTTCACCGAGCCACGCGAGCGCGCGCAGGCGATCGGCGTGTGGGGCGGCGTGATCGGCATCAGCCTCGCGCTCGGTCCGGTGGTCGGCGGTGCCCTCATCGACTCGATCGGGTGGCGGTCGATCTTCTGGATCAACATTCCAGTCGGCATCGTGGCATTCGCACTCACCGCCTGGTTCGTGCCGGAGTCCCGCGCCGACCGACCACGACGTCCGGACTGGGTTGGTCAGGCGCTGGTCCTCGGATTCCTCGCGACGCTCACCTACGGCATCATCGAAGGTCCCGGCCGCGGCTGGGCGGCGCCGCCGATCCTCGCGTGCTTCACGGCCGCCGCGCTGCTTGGCGGCGGCCTGGTGACGTACGAGCGGCGCCGCAGCGAACCACTGATCGACCTGCGGTTCTTCGCGAGCGTCCCGTTCTCGTCGGCGACCGTGATCGCGGTGTGCGGATTCGCCGCGTTGTCCGGATTCCTGTTCCTCAACACGCTCTACTTGCAGGACGTGCGCGGCTACTCGCCGTTGCGGACCGGCGTCGTGACGCTGCCGATCGCACTCATGGCGCTCGTCTTCGCGCCGATCTGCGGCCGGTTCGTCGGTGCGTACGGTACCCGGTGGCCGTTGGTGATCGCGGGACTCGGCATCGCCTCCTCGGGCGTCATGTTGACCGGTCTCGACGGCGCGACGTCGATCGAGTATCTGCTGGTCACGTACGTCGTGTTCGGCCTGGGCTTCGCGTGGCTCAACGCGCCGATCACGAACACCGCGGTGTCGGGTATGCCGCGCGCGCAGGCCGGGGTGGCAGCCGGCATCGCGTCGACGAGTCGGCAGGTCGGGTCGTCGCTAGGCGTCGCCGTCATCGGTTCCGCCGTGGTGTCCGGTCTGCACGGCGCGTTCGCGTCGTCATTCGCAAGCGCGAGCCACGTTGGCTGGTGGATCATCGCCGGCGCCGGTGCCGCCGTGCTCGCATTGGGCGTCGTGTCGTCGGGGGCGTGGGCGACCTCCACCGCGGCCCAGGTCATCGCGCGGACCGCGGATCCAGTGCCGGCCACCGGCGCGTGAGGGGGACGGCCAGGTGGCGTCCGAACCGGCGTTGCCGGCCCAAACCTGGGAGCGCGACGCCGCGCCACAGTCCTCGCACAGCAGAGTCTCAGAATCGTCTCAGTGCGCTCGGCAAGGATGGGCACATGTCGATCGTGAACACTGGCTACCGTCCCGTCCCCGAGCAAGTCACGCTCTCTCGCTCCGCGCTGCGTCACGCGGACGGCTCGGCCGTCCGGGTCCTCGTGGTCGACGACGAGTCCACGCTGACCGAGTTGCTGTCCATGGCGCTGCGCTATGAGGGCTGGGAGGTGCGCGGCGCGAGCAACGGTCAGTCAGCCGTGGAGACCGCTCGGTCGTTCCAGCCGGACGTGGTCGTGCTCGACATGATGCTGCCCGATATGGACGGCCTCGCCGTGCTGCGGCAGATGCGTACTCAGGTTGCCGACGTACCCGTGCTGTTCCTGACCGGCAAGGAAGCGGTAGAGGACCGCATCGCCGGTTTGACGGCCGGCGGCGACGACTACGTGACGAAGCCGTTCAGCCTGGAGGAACTGGTGGCGCGGCTGCGCGCGCTGCTGCGCCGCGTGGGTATGACGTCGGTCCGCGACGACGCGGTGATGACGGTCGGCGATCTCACCTTGGATGAGGACAGCCACGAGGTGCGGCGCGGTGGCGATCTGATCGAGTTGACCGCGACCGAATACGAACTGCTGCGCTACCTGATGCGCAACGCGAAGCGCGTCCTCTCGAAGGCGCAGATCCTCGACCGCGTCTGGCGCTACGACTTCGGTGGTCAAGCGAACGTCGTCGAGCTCTATATCTCGTACCTGCGCAAGAAGGTCGACGCCGGCCGGCGGCCGATGATCCACACGATGCGTGGCGTTGGGTACGTGCTGAAGCCGGCGCCGTAACGTCGGCCGCCACCTTTGGTGTCGCCGCCCTGATCGCGCAATGGCCAGTCAAACCCGGCCCTTGATGATCGCGGCGATCAGTTCCTTGCTGCAGCCGACGGCGGCAGCGAGCGCGTTGTATGACCAGCGGCCAGGATCCTCGCGCCTGGCACGTCGGACCAACGCGTCCCGCTGCTGCCGATGGCGTTCGGCCAACGCCAGCGCCTCGGCCGCGCGGCGATGGTGCTCGCGGGCTTGCTGGACGCTGGCGTCAGACGACACGAGCCGAGAAGTCGGTCAGCAAGGTGGGTACGGCCGAATCGAAGCCCGCGATGTCGAGCGTGCCGGGGTCATTCGGATCCGCGATGGTGAAGTCGGTCGCGGTCAGGCCGACCACAGCCAGCCGCGCGTTGATGCCGGACCAGTCGCGATACTGTCGCAGCGCCTGATGCGGGTGCACGTTGCCGGCCCATGTCTCGTTGTCCGTGTACACGACGAACGTGTCGACCTTGATCTTGTTCGCCTTCGCCCAGAGCATCGGCAGCGCGCAGTCCGTGCGGCCAAACGGCAGATCCGATACCGCCCGCACCGCGTCGTTGAGGCGTTGGCGGGGCGAGATCGACAACGCGGAGATCCCATCTACAGGGACGTCCCGCGTGAATAGGCCGGTACGCGCCGCGTCAGCTGACGCGGTGAAGCCAACCGTCGTGGTCTTTGGCTCGGTCGCGGCAGTGACCAACGCCAGCGCTGCGGAGACCTCGCGCGCCGAGATCGGCAAGCCAGAGATGGACACGACCATCGACCCGGAGATGTCAAGTGCCAGCAACGTACGCTTGCCCGCCGGCTGCACCGCGCCGAACGCGGCGTAGAAGGCTGCATCCAGCGCGTCGACGATCTGTCCGATCGGCTCCCACGCCGACTGCCCGCGTGCCGACCCGCCCGAGGCATAGGTGCGTGCGGCAACCAGAATGTTCACCGGGTGGACCCGAGCCTTGCTGAGCCGTTCTGGGTCCGTAAGTTGACCGACGACCGTCTCGAGCGCGTCCGACATCGGCGCGAGAAGACCGAGCCGCGTCAGGCGAGGAAGCTGACGCATCAGTGCGGTCTGTGGGACACCGTTGTCAATCAGCTTCGCCCACACGGCCGCCTCGCGCACCGCGGCATCGGGGAGCATCTCCCACGACAGCGACGGATAGCGATCGAGAATCGCTACCCACTCGCTCACCGCGGTTGCGGCCTGCGCGCGCTGGAAGCCCTCGACAACCTCTGGGCCGGTTTGACTACGGCCGCAGATCCAGTCGAACAGCTGCTTGCGGTCCGGCTCGTCGGTAGCTGGGTGCGCCAGGCGCAGCAGGTCACGATGCGACCAGCCCTCACGTTGCCGATACTTCACCGCCTGGTATGCGACCGCGTCGACCGGCTTCGACACGTACCAGTCGGACACCGCGCGACGCAGGCCCCGGCCCCAGCCGCGGAACTGCTCGACGTACCCAGCAAACAGCAGCAGGTGCGTGCCTGTCCGTGCGACGTGCGGCAACGCGGCGAGGGCGGCCTTACGACCCTCGGCGTCACCTAGCGAGGCCGCAGCGGCGAGCGCGAACAAGGCAGCGTTGTTGCGGGGAGCACGTCCGGCAACCGAAATGGCGACGACCTCGTCCACCAATGCAGCCGCCTGCTCACCCGCCCACGCGAGGACGACCTCGGCGTTCTCCTTCGTCAGCGCCCGTTCGGACGCATAGTAGGTGCCACCATCCGTACCGAGGACAAGAAAGCGTCGCAGCCGTTCCACAGGGGCGACCGTGAATGCAAAGCCGCCCGCATTGTTAGGCACCTGGATCCGTTCAGCCGCCCGCGACTGCGGCGTGCTGCGCAGGTTGATGGCGCTTAGTGCGTCGGGCATTTCATCCTCACTTCGACCGCCGAGGCCGCGCGGGCATGTTGCGACGTCCGGGGAATGCGCTCTGGCCACTGAGCTACGCCGGACGTGCCGGCGGCAGGATTCGAACCTGCGTCCTCACCATGACAAGTGGTAACCGATCGTCTCCGGCCCGCGCGGACCGGCGGTACAGGGCGCGACGGACATGTATTCGAGTCCGGACAGTCAGCTGCTCTGCCAGTTGAGCCACTGGAACGAAGTCCAGGCGAGAGTCGAACCCGCGTCGTCTGATCCTCAGTTAACCGAAGCTCTCCGGCCCGTCGCTGTGCTATTCAGTTGCCCACTGGTAAACGACCATCGTCGCCCCAGTCTGCAGTCCGCAGTGTAATGGACTACACCTCGGATGCGAAAGGACTTTGTCGTCCTCCACAACGGACCGGACGGATCGGTGGCTCCGAGGACGCCCCGCTGTCCAATGTGGTACTTAAATGCCGGTTTGGTCTGGGGCAGCGGATCAGCCGCCACCACCGCTGCGGCGGTTGCTGTAGGCGCGCGGTCCGTGCACCAGATTCGTCCGACCCGGCAGGATCTTTCCGACCGGGCGCGGCTGCGCGCCATGCTTGCCCTTCGCGCGGCGTTGCGCACGGTTCATGGGTACGTCCTCGAGCGGCTGGTCCGGGTCGGCGTCCGCGTTGGTCGCGTCAGGGGCCGCGTCCGCCGGTGCCGCCTTTGGCGCGCGTGCCGATGCTTCGGTCCGGCGCGGCGCCTTGCCGTTGCTGGATGACTTGCGCGCTGGCATGTGTATCTCCTTGGTACGAAAGATGTCGTAGCAGCTGATGTTTGGCGGCTGATGTCGAGACGGCTGATCTCGTGGCAACCAGGGCGGAGCGCCGACTGCGACGCGATGTACGGCTCCGGGGGGAAGGCGGCCCGCTGGCGACGTCAACGTTCGGGGCGGTTCCGCGGCGCATCCTAGGAGTACATGACGACCACCGTACCGGCGGCCCGAACCGCGCGCCAGCGCATAACGGCCGGTCACGGTGCGTGTCGCCGGGCATGTGTTGGTTCTGATCGCCACGGCCGCTCGCGTCTTCTCGGCGGCCCTTCTTTGCGGCTTGACGTGGGCGGCGTCCCGCGGTGACGATGCGCGCGGCCGTTCCCGAGGGGGTATGACATGCGCGTCGCTGTGATCGGAGCGGGCTTCGCGGGACTCGCCGCCGCTTCGGATCTCGCAGACGCCGGCGTCGACGTCGTCGTGCTGGAGGCTCGGGATCGCGTGGGCGGCCGAGTCTGGTCGATGCCACTCGATCCGGGGGATGCGGCGTCGCCGGTGATCGAGCGCGGCGCCGAGTTCGTGCTCGACGGGTACGACACCATGGCGCGGTACGCGTCCCGGCTCGGTCTGACGCTCGCCGACACCGGAATGAGCTACTACGTCCGGCAGCCGGTCGGGGCGCCCGGCGTCAGTACCGCGACCATGATCGCCGCTGGCCGCCGACTCGCGACCGCACTCGACGAGCGGCCGCGATGCTCGGTCACCGACCTGGTGCGCGCCGTCGGGCTCGACCCGGCCGTTGCGGATGCCGTGGTCGCACGCGTCGAGATCTCCTGCGCACAGCGCGCTGACCGGCTCGACGCCGAGGTGCTGCGGCACATCGCGGCGTTCGAGCCGCTGCCGAGCCACCGGGTGGCGGGCGGGAACATGCAGATTGCCGAGCGCCTCGCGGAGCGGCTCGGTCGCCGGGTACGGCTCGGCTGCCCGGTCCGGGGCATCGACCGGACCGCCGGCATCGACGTGACCGGCGACGTGACCCGCGCCGCGGCCGGCGACGTTAATCGGCCCGGCCGCGGACTGGACGCGCCGGCCGTACGGCTGCTCACCGACGACGGCGCACTCGAGGCGGACCGTGTGGTGGTCGCCGTGCCGCTACCGGTGCTGCGAGATCTGCCGATCACGCCCGCGGTGCCGGCGTACCAACGTGACGTGTGGGCGTCGGCGGTTGTCGGCGTCGCGGCGAAGTTGCACGTGGCCCTCACGCGGCCGGCGGGTACCAGCGCGGTGATGTCGGTGCCGGACCGATTCTGGTCGTGGACTGCTCGCGACGCGTCCGGTGCGGTGCCCGATGTGGTGAACTGTTTCGCCGGCTCGCCCGGAGCACTCGACGGTCTGGCTGTCGCGGCTGGCCCGGGCCGATGGCTGCACCGGCTGCGCGACACGCGTCCGGATCTCTCGATCGAGAGTGCCAGCGCGGTGCTTTCCACGTGGGCCGACGATCCGTGGGCGCGGTGCGCGTACCTCGCCCAGCCGGTCGCGGGCGACGTCGCCGCGACCGTCGGGCCGCTACATTTCGCGGGCGAGCACACGGCCGGCGAATGGAGCGGGCTGATGGAAGGAGCGTTGCGCAGCGGCCGGCGCGCGGCGGCCGAGGTCCTCGCGGTCGGACCGCCCCAGCGGAGCACCGTGTCCGGGGCCGCCCGAGCGGAGCACCGCGGCGGGCCGTCGGTGATCTTGGATGGAGCGACGCCGCGATGCCAACCCGAAGGAAATTCGGGCAGTTCCGGATCAGAGGGGTATGGGGTGCGCGTACGGTTTTTGCGAGGCCCGAAACTCCGTGATCACAGTGGTGACGTAGCCGACGCCTCATGAGAGCGTCTCGTCTTGAGGCGCTCTCACCTGTGCTCGGAGTGGTCGCGGATGTCGAAGTCCGCTCGGTCGGCCGGCTCGACCGAGGTCACCGCATCGGTCAGCGAAGCGCGGACGGCGCGCGGTGGAGCCGTACGAACCGGGACAATAGCCACTGTGAGCGTACGGGTGCTGCGAGCCACCGACCGTGTCGCCGTGCCGTGGCGTAACGGCGCGGGCAGCACGCGTGAGGTGGCCGTCGGCGGCGCGGACGAGACCGGCTTCGACTGGCGCGTGTCGCTCGCCGACATCGATCGCGACGGCCCCTTCTCCAGCTACGACGGGTACACCAGGGTCATGACGCTCGTGCAGGGCGACGGCCTGGAGCTGATCTTGGACGGCGTGGCGCATCGCATCGAAAGACGGAACGAGCCGTTCGCGTTCGACGGTGGTACGCCCGCGATGTGTCGCTTGTTCAGTGGTCCGGTGCTCGCGCTCAACGTGATAGGCCGCCGCGCGTCGGGCGTCGAAGTGATCCGTCCGACGGGCGCTACTCGCATCGAAGCGACCGGCGCGGTGGTCGCCGTTCTGCTTGACGGCGCGGCGCGGTTGTCCGCCGACTTCGAGGGCACCGCCGACCTACCGGCCACCGACGCCGACGAACTCGGCGGATACGACGCCGTACTGATCGATCGGGCCGATGACGAGACCGGGTCGCTGTGCCTCGCGCCATCGGTACTCGGGACGTTGGTCGCCGTGGTACGGATCGGACAAGCGGCCGACCGACCGTCGTCGTCTAGGCTGCGGTGGTGACCGGGCCGGCCGAGGACACCTGGGATGTCGCCGTGGTGGGTGGCGGTCCCGCCGGGCTGGCCGCGGCGCGGGTGGCAGCGGCCAGCGGTGCGCGAACGGTCGTGCTGGAGCGTGCCGCACACCCGCGCTACAAAACGTGTGGCGGAGGTCTGATCGGCGCATCCCTCGCCGCGGTCGCCGGACACATCGACGTGCCGACGCGAGAGCGCATCGACAGCGTCACGTTCACCCATCGTGGCCGACGCAGCGTGACGCGACGGGCCAGCGATGGTCCGGTGCTCGACATGGTCTGCCGCGAGGAGTTCGACTTCGCGTTGCGGAAGGCGGCGGTCGCCGCAGGGGCGGTGGTCCGCGAACACTCCACCGCGCGCGGCATCACCGACGACGGCCACCACCCGGCGGTACGGCTCGCGGACGGTACGTCGGTCGCAGCCCGTACGGTGATCGGCGCGGACGGGTCGTCGGGCGTGTCGGCACGGTACGTCGGCGTTGCGTACCAGCAGGTCGACCTCGGTCTCGAAGTGGAACTGCCGGTGCCGGCGCCGGTCGGTCACCGGTGGCGCGGACGGGTGCTGCTGGACTGGGGTGACATTCCGGGCGCGTACGCGTGGGTCTTCCCGAAGGGCGACAAGCTCACCGTCGGCGTAATCGCGGCCCGCGGCGCCGGCGAGCAGACGAGAGATTATCTTGCCGGATTCCGCCGCCGCATCGGGCTCGACGGCATCGCGCCGGAACAGGACTCCGGCCATCTCACGCGTTGCCGAGCCGACGACTCGCCACTGCGCCGCGGCGATGTGATCGTGGTGGGGGATGCGGCCGGCCTGCTGGATCCGTGGACGCGCGAGGGCATCAGCCATGCGCTGCGTTCCGGCGCGCTCGCCGGGGCCGCGGCGGCGAGTGGCGACCTCGACTCGTACGTCGACGCGGTGCACGGCGATCTCGTGCCGGAGATGGCTGCCGGGCGGCGGCTGTTCGACGCGTTCGCGCGCCGGCCGGCGGCGTTCCACGCGGCGGTGGCCACCGGACCGGGATGGCGCGCGTTCACCCGACTGTGCCGCGGCGACATCACGTTCGCGCGGTTCGCCACGCACCCGGCCGCGCGAACCGCGATGTCACTGATCGAACGCATCGGCGTTGCCGTCCCAACGCACGGCGCGCCGGCCAGCGCTGCCGTACCGGCACACGGCGCGCCGGTCGAACCTGCCGCACCTGACGGCGCCGTGCGCAGCGCCCGGGCCTAGCTATGTCGGTACGCGAACTCGTCGTGCTCGGCACGGCCAGCGCGGTGCCGACCCGCGAGCGCAATCACAACGGATACCTGCTGCGCTGGGACGGCGAGGGCGTGCTGTTCGATCCGGGCGAGGGCACCCAGCGACAGATGACTCTGGCCGGCCTGTCCGGTGCGGACATCACCCGCATCTGCATCACGCACTTCCACGGCGACCACACGTTCGGCGTGCCGGGCATCGTCGCGCGACTCGCCTCCGAACGGGTCGCACATTCGGTTGCCGTGCACTACCCGGCCGCCGGTGCGCACTACTTCGCGCGGCTGCGCTACGCGGCGGCGTACGACAACCGGGCGAATCTGCGGGAGCTACCGGTGCTGCGCGACGGACTGGTCGACCGGAGCCCGGTCGGTGACCTGCACGCGGCGGCGTTGTCGCACACCGTCGACGCGTACGGCTATCGGCTCGTCGAGCCGGACGGCCGTCGGATGCTGCCCGATCGCCTCGCCGCCCAGGGCGTTGCCGGGCCGGCGATCGCGCAACTCCAGCGCGACGGCGCGATCGAGGTCGGCGGCCGTACGGTGACGCTCGACGAGGTCAGCGAACCGCGTCGCGGGCAGCGCTTTGCGTTCGTGATGGACACCCGGCTCTGCGACAACGTCTACGCGCTGGCGGTCGGCGCGGACATGCTCGTCATCGAGTCGACGTACCTGGACGCGGACGCCGACATGGCGCGCGAGTGGGGCCACCTGACTGCGGCACAGGCCGGTCAGGTCGCGCAGCGGTGTGGCGTCCGCACGCTCGTGCTGACGCATTTCTCGCAGCGCTATCCGAATCCGGCCGCGTTCGGTGCGGAGGCGGGCACCCAATTCAACGGCGAGATCGTGGTCGCGACGGACCTCGCCCGGGTACCCGTCCCGAAGCGAGTCTGACCGACGGCGTGCCGGTGCGCGCGTGCCGGGGTCGCGGTCGCACGGGCGTAGCGGCATATGCTTGCGCAGGTTGCCGACCCGGCTCGTCAGCGTGCGGTGGGATGGAGCACGTCGGTTGCCGAGGACCGGCGCGGCTGTGGTCGCCGCGAACCGGCGGGCCACCCGCGGCTGGAGGAGGTTTCGCACCACATGGCGTTGAAGGTTGCGGCGATCAAGGAGACCGCGGCGGGGGAACGCCGTGTCGCGCTCACGCCGGAGGCGGTGGGGCGTCTGAAGTCTCTGGACATCGACGTGCTCGTGGAGACCGGCGCGGGCGCCGCGTCCTGGTTCCCCGACGAGGCGTACGAACAGGCCGGCGCGAACGTGATGGACGGCGACGAGGTGCGCAAGACCGCGGACGTGCTCGTGTCGGTCGGTCAACCGGCGCCGGCGACGATTGGCGCGCTGCGGCCCGGACAGGTCGTCATCGGCCTGTTGCGACCGCTCACGGATCCGGGTTACGCCGCCGACCTTGCGGCCGCGGGCGTGACCGCGATCAGTCTGGACGGCCTGCCGCGCACGGTCAGCCGCGCGCAGTCGATGGACGTGTTGAGCTCGCAGGCGAGTGTGGCGGGCTACCGTGCGGCGCTGCTCGCGGCGTCCGTGTACGACCGCTATTTCCCGCTGCTGGTGACCGCGGCCGGCACCGCGCGTCCGGCCGAGGTCCTCGTGCTCGGCGCCGGCGTCGCGGGACTGCAGGCGATCGCGACAGTACGGCGGCTCGGCGCGGTGGTCCGCGCCTACGACGTGCGGCCGGCATCCGCCGCGGAGGTGGAGTCGCTGGGTGCGCAGTTCCTGCGCCTGACGTCCGTGGCGGGCGGCGCTGGCGAAGGTGGGTATGCCCGCGCGCTGACCGCTGAGGAACAGCAGGCGCAACAGGCCGAGCTCATGTCGCACATCGCCAAGCACAACGTGGTCATCACCACCGCGCAGGTGCCCGGTCGCCGGCCACCGCTGCTCGTCACCGAGGCGGCGGTGGCCGCGATGTCGCCCGGATCCGTCGTCGTCGACCTCGGTGCGAGCGAGTTCGGTGGCAACGTCGCCGGATCCCGGCCGGACGAGACAGTTGTGACGGCCAACGGCGTGACGATCGTGGGCGCCGGCAACCTCGCGGCCGACGCACCGGGCGCCGCATCGGCCGCGTACAGCCGCAATGTTTGTGCTCTTCTCACCCACCTGGTGCACGACGGTGAGTTGGCGATCGACCTGACCGACGAGATCCAGGCCGGCATCGTGATCACGCATGACGGCGCGGTCGTGCACGCCGCCACCAACGGCGCCCTGAATCCGATCCCCGCCGGGACCGCTGGCGAACCCTCCGACCAAGGACGTGCCGGATGACCCTGCTCGCCGCGTTCAGCATCTTCGTCCTCAGCCTGCTCGTGGGCTTCGAGGTGATCAGTAAGGTGCCGGCGACGCTGCACACGCCGTTGATGTCGGCGGCGAACTCGATCCACGGCGTGGTGCTGGTCGGCGCGATGCTGATAGCGGTCAGCGCGGACAACGCGATCGGCTACATTCTCGGCTTCATCGCGGCGGCGTTCGCCGGCATGAACGTGGTCGGCGGATACGTCGTCACGGACCGCATGCTCGGCATGTTCCGCAAGCGGCCGACACCGCCCGCGGTGACCGCCGGCGACCCGGTGACGGAGTCGGTTGCCGACCGGCGCGACGCGGCGGAGCTCACCCGATGAGCGGCGTCGAGAACGGCGTCGAGCTTGTCTACCTGCTCGCCGCGGTGTGCTTCGTGATCGGTCTGCACCTGATGAACTCGCCGGCCACCGCCCGGCGCGGCAACCAGGTATCGGCCGCTGGCATGATCGCCGCGGTCGTCGCAACACTCGTGCTGATCATTCACGCCGGCACGGTGAAGCCGATCGGGTGGGTGGTGCTGATCGTCGGTGCCGCGTTCGGCGCGGGCCTCGGCCTGCTGAGCGCTCGGCGCGTCGCGATGACCGCCATACCGCAGCTGGTCAGCTTGTTCAACGCGGTGGGTGGCGGTGCGGCCGCCATCGTCGCGATCTACGACTTCGTCACGACCACCACGAACGGCGGTGCGGCGGAGATGGGCTCGAAGGGCATCATCGCGACCGTACTCGACGTCATCATCGGCGCGGTCACGTTCGCCGGTTCGCTGATCGCGTCCGGCAAGCTTCAGGGCACGATCTCGTCGAGCCCGATCGTGTTCACCGGCGTGCGCATCCTCAACATCGTGCTGACCGTCGTGATGCTGGGCGGCGGGATCTGGCTGATCGCCGCGCCACCGACCTCCGATGCGGCCGCGATCGGCCTGCTCGCCGCGGTGTTGGTGGCGTCGCTGGCGTTCGGCGTCACGATGGTGCTGCCGATCGGTGGCGCCGACATGCCCGTGGTCATCTCACTGCTCAACGCATTCACGGGTACGGCCGTCGCAATGGCCGGCTTCGTCGTAAACAACAGCGTGCTCATCATCGCCGGTGCGCTCGTCGGCGCGTCCGGCGGCATCCTCACGAAGTTGATGGCCGACGCGATGAACCGGTCGATACCAGCGATTGTCGTGGGCGGGTTCGGCACCGGGGACTCGGCCGGCGATACCGCTGCGGTGACCGGCGGATCACTGCGCGAGGTGAAGGCGGACGACGCGGCGATCCAGCTCGCGTACGCGTCGAAGGTGATCATCGTGCCGGGGTACGGTCTCGCCGCGGCGCAGGCGCAGCACGAGGTGCGCGAGCTCGCCGATCTGCTGGAGAGTCGCGGCGTCGACGTGTCGTACGCCATCCACCCGGTCGCCGGTCGCATGCCCGGTCACATGAACGTGTTGCTCGCCGAGGCGAACGTGCCGTATTCGCTGCTGCGAGAGATGGACGAGATCAATCCCGACTTCCCGCGCACCGATGTGGCGCTCGTGATCGGTGCGAACGACGTCATCAACCCGGCCGCTCGACGTCCCGGCAACCCGGTCTCCGGCATGCCGATCCTGGACGTCGACCATGCGAAGAGCGTGATCGTGATCAAGCGGTCAATGGCGACCGGGTACGCCGGCATCGACAACGAGCTCTACTCCGACCCGAAGACCGGCATGTATTTCGCGGACGCGAAGAAGGGGCTGGCCGAACTCGTGGCGGCGGTCAAGACTCTCGTCGGCTGAGCCTTCATGATCCGAACGACTGCGGTCTTATTGTCGTGATCAAGGCCGGAACCGGACTCTCGACGACCACCAGACCGCACTCGTCGTGATCATGGACACCTGACGAGCGGTCAGCCGTACCCGACCGCGGCGCGCAACGCGGTGTACCCACGCACGAGCGCCTGCCGTTCGGCGTCCAACGCCGGGCTCGACGGGTCGCATCCGGCGGCCACCCATGCGTCGGAGATCGCCATCGCCTCGGCGCGCGCTTCGGCGGCCGACTCCACGCTCTCGACCGGCACGCTATACACATGCGCGTAGAGCGAGGCGAGCGCGTCGACCAGCCGATCGTGGGTCGCCTCCGGGTAGGCGTCCCGGTGCTGCAGCTCACGATGGGCACGCCACCACCCGATCTCGAGTTCCGCGGCGTCCTTGACGTTGAACACCTCGTCGTGGGCGGCTGCTACGAGTTCGTAGAACTTGCGCATCTGCGCGAGCGCCCCGGCCGCGTCGTTGTCCGGGAACGGCGCCCACAACTGGTTGCCACGCAGCACGTACCACGCACCTTGCAGGCTGCGCGGGAACGGCAACGCAAATCCGATGCGTACCATCGCGACGACGGCGCGCAGGAACGCGAACCACTGCCGTCGGTAGTACGCCACCCAGGCGTCGGCCTCGGCGAGCCCGAGGCGCACCGGGTCGAAGGTCCGCATCGCGCTCAGGCCGTCGGAGCGTTGGCTCATGTCCGGCAGTGTCGCATCGGCCGGGCGATCGCGCCGCGCAAGCGGCCGGACCGCCCAGCGGTCGGCGCGCCGTTCGCGCCGCGCAAGCGACCGGGCGCCCGTTCGCGGCGAGGCAGAATGTGTCCATGACATCCAGCGCCCCGTTCGATAGCGCCCCATCCGACGGTCGGATCGTCGCCGTCACCGGGGCGACTGGTGCGCTCGGCAGCCGAGTCGCACGTCGGCTCGCTGCGGCCGGCGTCGCGCAGCGACTCGTCGTACGGGACGCGTCACGTGCGCCATCGTTGCCAGGCGCCGAGGTGACCGCGTTGCCGGGTGGGTACCGCGATGGAGACGCGATGGTCGCGGCGCTCTCCGGCGTACACACGGTGTTCCTTGTCTCGGCGAGCGAGTCGCCGGACCGTCGTGCGGTGCACGCGACCGCGGTGGACGCGGCGGTCGACGCGGGCGTAGCGCATGTCGTCTACGTGTCGTTCGCCGGCGCAGCGCCGCAGGCGACGTTCACCTTCGCCCGCGACCACTACCACACCGAGGAACACATCAAGTCGCACGACGTGGCGTACACGATGCTGCGCAACAACCTGTACCTGGATCTGTTGACGCACTTCGTCGGCCCGGACGGTGTGTTGCGCGGTCCGGCCGGTGACGGGCGGTTCGCCGGTGTCACGCGCGAGGACATCGCGGACGTCGCGGCTGCCGTACTGACTGCCTCGATCACCGGCGAGACGGCGCACCACGGCCGGACCTACGACGTCACCGGGCCGGAGGCGATCACGATGGCCGAGTTCGTGGCGGCGCTCACGGCCGCGTCGGGTCGACTCATCACGTACGACGCCGAGACGCTGGATCAGGCGTACGCCTCCCGCGCGTCGTACGGCGCGCCGGACTGGGAGGTCGCGGGGTGGGTCACGACGTACGCCGCGGTGGCCGCCAGCGAACTCGCCTCGATCGCTACCACGGTCGCCGACATCACTGGTCACGAACCGATGTCGGTGCACGCATACCTCGCCGCGTTCCCACACGAAATCGACCATCTGCGCACCGCCTGACATGCCAGCGCGCCGGTCCCCACCGCAGGAGCGCCGGTCCCGGGCGCCGACTTCGCGACCGGCCGGCGCCGCCGCCCCGATAGGATCGACACGTCATGACCGCCACTCTCGTCGCCAAGGGACTCGCGGCCGGGCACGGTGACCGAAGCCTCTTCGCCGCCCTCGACATCGTCGTGGCGCCGGGCGACGTGATCGGCTTGGTCGGAGCGAACGGTGCCGGCAAGTCGACGTTGCTGCGCATCCTCGCCGGGCTCGATGCGCCGGAACACGGCACGGTCGCGGTGAGCCCGCCACACGCGACGGTCGGGCACCTGCCGCAGGAACCCGAACGCCGGCCCGGCGAAACGGTTCGAGCGTTCGTTGGCCGCCGCACTGGCGTGACCGACGCGCACGACGAGATGGCGGCGGCCGCGGACGCACTCGCGCGCCACGCCGTAGGTGCCGGCGAGACCTACGCACGTGCACTCGAACGCTGGCTCGGGCTCGGCGGCGCGGACCTCGAGGAGCGCGCCGAGGCGGTCGCGGCCGATCTCGGCCTGGCGATCGACCTGGACCAGCCGATGGCCTCGCTGTCCGGCGGTCAGGCCGCTCGCGCCGGCCTCGCGTCACTGCTGCTGTCGCGCTATGACGTGTTCCTGCTCGACGAGCCGACAAACGACCTGGACCTCGACGGGCTCGCTCGGCTCGAGGGATTCGTCGCCGGGCTGCGCGCCGGCACCGTGGTGGTCAGCCACGACCGGGAGTTCCTGACCCGTACGGTCACCCGCGTCGTCGAGCTCGACGTGGCACAGCACCAGGTCAACACGTACGGCGGGGGCTACGCGGCCTACCTCGAGGAGCGCGACGTGGCCCGGCGCCATGCTCGCGAGGAGTACGAAGAGTATGCGCAGACCCGCTCGGATCTCGAAGCGCGCGCACGAATGCAGCGCAGCTGGATGGAGGTCGGCGTCCGCAACGCCCGCCGGAAGGCGACCGACAACGACAAGCGCATCCGGAAGTTCCATGCCGAGGCGACCGAGAAGCAGGCCGCGAAGGCACGCCAGACCGAGCGGCTGATCGAACGGCTGGACGTCGTCGACGAGCCGCGCAAGGAGTGGGAGTTGCGGATGACGATCGCGGCGGCACCGCGCTCCGGCACGATCGTCGCGTCGTTGCGGAACGCCGTGGTGCGCCGTGGCGATTTCACGCTCGGCCCGGTCGACCTCCAGATCGACTTTGCGGACCGGGTCGCGATCATCGGCGCGAACGGGTCCGGCAAGACGACGTTGCTCGGCGCCCTGCTCGGCCGGATCCCGCTCGAGATCGGTGACGCGTCGCTCGGTTCCGGTGTGGTCGTGGGCGAGGTGGATCAAGCGCGTGGCCTGTTCCTCGGCACCGAGACGCTGGCGCGCGCGTTCGGCGCGGCGGTGCCGTCGATGTCGGACGCGGACGTTCGTACGCTGCTCGCGAAGTTCGGCCTGCGCGGCGCTCACGTGCTGCGGCCGGCCGCGACCTTGTCGCCGGGGGAGCGCACTCGAGCGGCGCTCGCTCTGCTGCAGGCGCGCGGTGTCAACCTGCTCGTGCTCGACGAGCCGACGAACCACCTTGACCTGCCGGCCATCGAACAGCTCGAGTCGGCGCTCGCCAGCTATCCCGGCACCCTGCTGCTCGTGACGCACGACAGGCGCATGCTCGACGCGGTTCACACCACGCGACGCGTCGACGTGTCGCGCGGCACCGTCCACGAGCGGCGGTAACCCGGCTACCCGGCATGTGGAGCGGACACCGTCGCAGTGTCCGCGGTGTCAACACGGGGCAGCGGCACCCGATCCAGGCGCGGTCGGTTGTGCGCTGCGACAAGCGTCGCGGTCGCGGCCGCGAGCAGCACGGGTACGAGGAGGAACGCGTACCGCACCGTCACGCCGTCGGCGATCGCACCGAGCAGGAAGGGCGCCGCACCGATCGCGAAGCCGCCGCCGAGCGTGACGAGCGAGCTGGCCCGGTCGGCGTAGCCAGACGCGGCGTCGATCGCACGCGACAGTGCCAGCGGATAGTGCAGCGCCATGCCGAGCCCGGTGATCGCGAGACCGGTGAACGCAACCGCGGCGTCGGTCGCCGTCCAGAACACCGCGAAACCGGCCGCGGTCACCGCGAACGCGCCGAACAGCAGCGGATCGACGCGGTATCGGCGGGCCAGTCGCGAGCCGAGCGCGCGACCGACGCACATGCCGCCCACGATCGCGGTGACGCCGGTCGCCGCGAGGGCCGGCGTCGCGTGGCTGCGATCGCGCAGCAACTGTGCGGACCACAGCGTCATGCAGAATTCCACGCCGACGCAGAGCACGACGACGGTGCAGCCGAGCCAGAACTGGCGCCCGAGCGGGGGACGCCGCGCATCCTGCTGCGGCGCGACGGCCGAACCGCCCACGGCTCGCATCGGCGCCACGCCGCCGACGTCGCGGAATGCGCGCCGGCACATGTAGAGCACGGCGATCAACGCGATGACGATCAGGACGGCCGGCCGCCATCCGTACCCGAGGCTCACCGAGCCACCAACCGCCAGCGGCCCGACAACGCCGGCCGCGGCGGCCAACGCGTTCGCCTCGGTCATCGCCGCCGGTCCGGCCGAGCCGTGCCGCTCCACCAACGCGGCGGCGACCGCGAACGTGATTCCGGACGCGGATCCGCCGCACACCAACGCACCGATAAGCGTCACCGGTAGCGATGGCACGCTCGCGTAGACCGCGATCGACGCGCACAGCGCGGCGAGGAACAGCCATAGCGCGCGTTCCCGACCGAGCCGTGCCACGATGCGCGCTCCGAGCAGCCCGATGACGATCACGCCGGCCGCGTACGTCGTGCCGTGCAGACCGGCCACCGCGTCGCTGACGCGTTCCTCGTCGCGCAGCAAGGTAACCGTCGGCGCAAAGGCATACAGAAAGTAGGCGTAGACGCTGAGCTGCGTGTAGATAAGCCAGGTCGGCCGGTCACGTTGCAGCGTCATGCGCTCCGAAATCGGGGCCACGGGTCCTCACAGTCGTCGACGATGGGTCGGCGATGACCCGACATGCCGCATCCATTGTGCGCGCCGATCGCGGCGGCTCAGAACTCGGCGGCCTCCGGGATGACGTCCCGGCCGATGATCTCGAGCGGTTTCAACGCGTACACATCGCGAACGACGCCGATGGCCGCCTGGAATCCCAGCCCGGCGAGCCGGCGGAGGTCATGGAGAATCTTCTCCGGACCGTTGCTCGTGTCGAAGCGGTAGTAGGCCGTCTTGAGGATCTCGTCGTAGTCGCGGCCGACGTCGTCGCAATGTCGCTTGAGCACATCGAGCTTCTTGCCGACCTGCGGCATGGCGAACAAGTTGCACGCGTCGGCGTATTTCGCGACGAGCCGGAGCGTCTTCCGCTCGCCGCCGCCACCGATCATGATCGGCGGATGTGGCCGCTGCAGCGCCTGCGGTACGTTCAGCGGCCGGCGCAGCTGGTAATGACGCCCCTCGTACGGCGTCTCGTCGCCGCTCCACATCTGCAGGCAGATCTGCAGTGTCTCCTCGAGTTGCTGGAACCGCTGGGCGACCGGCGGGAAGCCGAGGCCGAGGCCGAGTGACTCTTCCTCGTTCCATCCGGCGCCGATGCCGAGCCAGGCGCGACCGCTGGAGAGCACGTCAAGCGTCGTCACGGTCTTCGCCAGCAGCCCCGCGGACCGGTAGTGCACACCGGTCACGATGGTGAGCAGCTTTGCGCGGGCGGTATGCGCGGCGAGGAAACCAAGCGTCGTATATGCCTCGAGCATGTCGTCCTCGGCCGGCCCGACCGCGCCGATCTGGAAGAAGTGGTCCATCACGCCGACAAAATCGAAGCCGTTGTCGTCGGCGGTGCGCGCCACTTGCGCGAGCGCCGGTCCGAGCGTGGCGGCGCCCTCCGGTCGAGTGAAGTCAGGGATCTGGAGTCCGATCTGCATCAGCGCGTCTCCCAAGGATCGTGGTGCGCGGCACACCGTCGCGGTGCGGCACGACAATCCTTTCACCACAATTTGTTCACGGTGGCCTGGCCGTCACCGGTACGAGTCGACCATCGCCCGCAGCCTGGCAACGCCGTCGGCTATCGCGTCGGTCGGCGGCCCGTAGGAGAACCGTACGTAGCCGTCGAATGCTCCGTCGTCGGTGCGCTGCCCGCCGGGGTTCAGGTCGAACACCCGGCCCGGCACGGTGATCACACGATGTGCCAGCGCGGCGCGGAAGAACGACTGGCCGTCCCGGAGCGGCTCGGGCAGCCGAGCGAGCGATCCCCAGACGTAGAAGGTGCCGCGCATGCCGCCGGCCGAGGTGGGTACGTCGATGCCGGCCGTACGGAGGCCGTCGACCATCACGTTGCGCTTCGCGGCGAAGTGCGCGCGGACCGCGGTCGTCTCGGCGTCGGCGTACCCGGGTTCGAGTGCCGCGAGTGCGGCGCGCTGAACGACCTTCGACGGCCCGCCGTCCAGCGCCTGACCGACGCGCTCGATGACGGCGATGGTCTCGACCGGACCGACGATCCATCCCAGCCGCCATCCGGGGTAGCGAAAGTTCTTGGTGAGTCCGTCGAAGAGCACGACCGGATCCCGTGCCACGTCGTCGACGTGCGCCGCCGCGCTGACCGGTCCGGCGGCCGGACGATCGCGCCCGTCGGGACCAACGTCGTACACGTAGTGGCTGTAGAACTCGTCGACAAGCAGCGCGCAGCCCGCCGCGGTGGCGCCTGCGACGAGGGCACCGAGGTCGTCGCCGGCGAGCACGTCACCGGTCGGGTTGCGGGGATTCGACAGCAGCAGCGCCGGTACGCCCGACGCGGTGGCGGCGCCGATCAGGTCGGCCGGCCGCGACATGGTCAGTCCGACCGGACGGATCCGTGGCGCGTTGCGGTCCAGCAGGTCCTCGTACGCGGAGTAGTCCGGACGCAGGTACCCGACGTCGACGTGACCGAGCGCCGCCACCGCCCGAGCCAGCGCCGGCCGGCCACCGCCGACGATCGCGACGTTCGCCGGCTCGTACCGGCTGCGCCGGCCGGCGCGGTGCCGGCGGTTGTAATAGCCGGCGACCGCCTCGCGCAATTCGGCGACGCCGTTGACCGGACCGTACGCGTGGTCGCCGGGCGACAAGTCGATCTGCGCGATGCGCGGCGGTGCGCCCGGGATCGCGCCGATCTCCGGTTGACCCTGTCCGAGGTTGATCCAGCTTGGATCGTCGGGCGCGAACCCGTGCGCGACCGCCTCGGCCGCGACCTTGGTCATCCCGGCGACCGGTACGTCGCGCAGGTGCTTCGCGGGCATCCAGACATGATCCGGGACGGCCGTACCCATCGACAACCGGGGGATATGTGCGACCTTCCCCAAGCTCCGGTTATGGTTTGGTGGTGATCGACACCCGCCAGTTGGAGATGTTCCAGCAGGTGATCGACGCTGGGTCGTTTTCGGGTGCGGCGCGTGCCATGCATTGCTCGCAGCCGGCGATCAGCCAGCAGATGCGGGCGCTCGAACGGGCGATGGGCGGACCGTTGTTCGTCCGTGTGGGTCGCTCGCTCCAGCTCACCGAGGCGGGCAAGGTGCTCGCCCGCCACTGCGCCGCCATCCTCGGCGATCTCGCCGTGGCACATCGGCAGGTGCAGGCGGTCTCCGCGCTGGATCTCGGCACCGTACGGCTATGCGCGTTTCCGAGCGCGAACGCGACGTTGGTGCCGCAGGCGGCAGCGATGCTGCGGGCGTCCGCGCCACATGTCCGGCTGGAGTTAGGCGAGGCCGAGCCGCCGGAGTCGTACGCCCTGTTGCGCCGCGCCGAGTGCGATGTGGTGATCGCGTTCCACTACGACCGGCCGGGTGACGAGACCGGTGACGCCGTCGCGCCTGCCGACGCACGCGCCGTCGCAGCGGTCGGAAGTAGCCATCACGACGTACGCGGTGCCGCGTTCCGTCCGGCCGAGCACGACACGCTGGCCGCCGGGATGATCGCCACGCCGCTGCTCGACGAGCAGTGGGAGTTGCTCGTTCCGATCGGCCATCGGCTGGTCGACCACGTCCGGCTGGACGCCGGCGAGCCACCGGCGCCGGTCGACCTGGCCGCCCTCGCCGACGAGCGATGGATCGCCGGGTGCCCGACGTGCCGTGTCGCGTTTGCGTCGGCGTGCGACCGATCCGGGTTCACGCCCGACATCGTCTGCTCGACCGACGACAACATGGCGTTGCAGAGCCTGGTCGCCGCCGAGCTCGGCGTGACGCTCGTGCCGCATCTGGTGTCGTCGTTCCTGCGCCATCCGCGAGTAGTGGCACTACCGGTGCAGCCGGCGATTTGGCGGCACGTGGTCGCGTACACGTGGGCCGATCTCGCCAAGGTCGGCGCGGTCCGCGACACGCTCAACGCGCTTCGCGCGGTCGCCGCGGAGGCGGGCGGCGGTCGCCGACGTCGGCCGCGCGGCACCGGCTAGCAGTCGACGGTTTCGATCGCGGCACGCGCGGGCAGATGCGAGTCGCCGTCGCGACAAGGATGTCACCGGCCGAGGTACGCGCCACCGTTCACGTGGATGATCTGCCCGGTGACGTGTCCGGCGCCCGGCGACGCCAGGAACTCGACCGTCGCCGCGATGTCCGCCGTCGAGCCGGCGCGGCCGTTGCGCGTCGCCGACACGCGTGCCGCAACGCCGCGGTCGGTCATTCGTCCGACGAAGAACTCCGTGTCCAGCACGAGGCCCGGTGAGATCACGTTGACGGTGATGCCGCGCGGTCCGAGATCACTCGCGAGGCTTGCGGTCCAGGCCTCGACGGCGGCCTTGGCGGCACCGTACGAGCCGGCACCGTTTCGCGCCGCGATCGAGCTGAAGTTCACCACCCGCGCACCGTCCGACAGACGCGGCTCCAGTGCGCTCGTCACCAACACCGCCGACAACAGATTCGCGTCGACGTTCTCGCGCCATTGCGCCGCGATCGTGACGAGCCCGTCGGACGTCGTCGGGTCCGGCGTCGGCTCGTCCGGCTCGTGGTGCAGATCGGTGTTGCCGCCTGCGTTGTTCACCAGCACGTCCACTCGCTCGGGCAGGTCGGGCAGCGCGGCCGCGACCGCGTAGGGATCGCTCGCGTCGAACGGGACCGCACGCGCGCCGATGCGCGCCGCCGCGTCCGCGAGCAGGTCCGCACGACGGCCGGTGATGGTCACCGCCGCACCGCCGAGTGCGAACGTGCGCGCGATCTCGAATCCGATGCCCGTGCCACCTCCGGTGACGACGACGCTGCGGGTGGTGGGCTGCATGACGCTCCTCGGGTACGGCGAACTGACGTGCTCGCGTTCGGCGCGGGCAACCGGTCGATCCGGCGGATCGGTCACGCCTCGGCCAAAGCGAACACCTTGCGGCAGGTGTTCCAGTTCCGGACCGTCATCGCGACGCCAAGCTTGCGCTCGAAGTTTGGCGCGGTCAGCTTCGTGTCGCGCAGGCCGTCCGGACACCAGATGTATGCCTCGCGGCCGATGATCCGAAACTCGTCCGGCGCGAACTGCGTCGCATCCATCGCAGCGACCGCGGCGTCGGTCGGCGCTCGGTCCATGAAACCGATGACATACCTGGTCGGATCGTCCGCGCGCCCGTCGTACGGATCGCGCGCCAGCGCCTCGCGCAGCTCGTCAACCGTACGCATGACGCACGTGATCGACAGGCCGGTATCCGCCGTGAGCCTCGCCTCGATCGCGCTGCGAACGCCGGTCGCGGTGGCCGGCGCGGTCAGCACGACGTTGCCGCTCTGCAACACGGTCGCGACGTCGGTGTAGCCGAGGTCGGTCAGCATCGCGCGAAGATCGGCCATGGCGACCTTGGCGTGGCCGCCGACATTGATCCCACGCAAGAAGACGACGTAGCGCGTGGCCTTGCCGGGCATGTCGCACACCCTGTCATGCGCGGCCGACACGGGCGCACGCGGGCCCGCGCGCGAGGCAGCGGTGCCGCGCTGGCACGCCGTACCCATAAGTGGTCCTTGTGTCCGCCGCATGCGTGTGACGCTGCGCTCATGCGTTGGGTTCCGCTGTGACAAGCGGAAACGGGATCTCGCGTTGTCGGCTCTTCTCGCCGTTTCCTGCACCGCAATCGGCGCATCACTGAGGTGTATGTGCAGGTTGATCGAGCTGGTGCGGTGTTGGGTGTTGCCGGCTAAGCACCCGGCGGCCGGACACGGGTTCGGCTGGTCGAACGCGACCGCGACGAGCAGCCGTCGGTCCGGCCCTGAGCCGATGATGCCGCCATCGGTATTAACGACAACGGCCACCCCACAGCCGGCCACGGTCGGGCTGATCCCGGCGACCCCTCACACCACAGAACTCAGCACAGGCAGCCCGCCAACGTCGCCAGCTTCACCCGCACCGCAGGATCCGGACTGCGAGTATGAACGGCCGCGCGTCGCTCGGGAAGTAGTTGCGATACAGCAACGCCGGCCCGCCGCGGTCAAGTTTCCGAGCGCGACCACGTCGATCACGGACAGGTCGGAGGACGGTGTTCGGGCTCTGCTATGCGGGCAAACTGGTCGTTTTTTGCCGTCCGGTGTGGCGTGCCGTCGGTGCGGCGTCGCGCAGGCCTGATGCCGGAGACTGTCGGCCATGGACCTGCCAGCATGGATCGAAGCCTGTTCGACCGCGGCGGCCGCGATGTTCGCGGCGGGTGCCCTGTGGTACGCGAAGCGCGCGTTCGGCGCGCAGAATGAACAACTGACGAGGGCTCAACAGTTCGAGCAGAAGCAGGCTGAGGTGATGGCCTGGCAGGCGGCAGAGCTGCGCGAGTCGCTGGTCCAGCGGCGCCGGCAGCAGGCGAACTTGGTCTACACAACGATCGAGGTCAGCGTCACCGATCGCCGAGACGGATATTGCGATGTGGGGGTAGATTTCACTCTGACAAACCAAAGCACGCTGCCGATCTACGACGTGCTCGTCCAGGCGTTCTTTGGGGGTAACGCTTGGACGGGCTCGATCGACAGATCTGGCGAGGCCGAGAGAGTGATGGCGCCGGGCGCGGTCCTGAGTACGTATGGCACGGTTCTCGCGGATACGCCGACCACGAAGGCCGATGTTGTTATCAGCGCGAGGTTCCGAGACCATGCCGGCCGATCCTGGCGTGTCGCGCCGGATGGCACACTCGACGACCTTACAGATCGGATCGTAGGCATGATGGGCGGTCTGAGTGTGGGGTCGGCCGAGGACCTGCCCGACGAGAGGGACGCGCGTTCATGGGCGGCGGGTTTCCGCTCGCGTTTGCTGGAGTGATATGCGCGGCAGCCGTTCAATGACCCGTTTCGGCGGCATGGCTTCGGTCATGGGTCCGACTTCGCGGAAGATGGAGCCGACGCTGCGGTGTGAACTGGCGGGCATGTGCAGTGTGCGGAGCGGTGCCGCCTGGCTTCGGTCCGGCTGTGCGAGTGTGCCAAGTGGTTTCGTGCTGACACCAGACGCGAAGCACGCGGGTCGTGTGTGCCGAGTCCGGCGCGGTCCCGGTAGGCGTCGAGCGTGTCAGGCGTGGTCATCTCGCGGCCTTCGCTGCATAGGCGCCTCTTATCTTGTTGCGCATGCTCGTCACGGGGAAGCGCGCGCGCCGGAGGGCACTCGCGAGTGACGTGACGGTCCTGCCCGAGCTGACGGCCTCCTTCAAGTCCGAGCCCATCCAAAGGTATCCGTGACGGTGTGCGCCCGGGCGGCGGCGCGGTGTGCCGGCGGAGCGGGCGCTGGTTCGACGACCGCCGGCACTTCTACGAGTCGACGCTGATCGCCGCCCGGGTCTGACACCGAAGCTGGTCCAAGCGCGGCTGTTATACGCGACCCTGTCCGAACCCATGGACCGGCACGGGCATCGCCGCCGACGAGGCGATCGGGCGTAGCGCCATCGACGTCGCGTTGAGCGCTGATGCGCCCCACGTTGCGCCCGGGAGCGACCGCATGACCAGTATCGCCACGGTCAGCGGCATCCGAGAGCACGCGGTACCCATAAGTGGTCCTTATGGTCGTGCGCCGGATTGCCGGCTGGTGCGTGATCCGGCGCACTGGGACCGTCATATGTATGGCAATCAGGACATTGACCCCGGCGATCGCGGCGCTTGCTGCGGACGTCGCCACCGTGGTCCGGTCGGATGCCCCGGCGATCGAGGTGTCCCGGCAGGTCGCCGACACGGTGACGCCATTTCTCGCGATGCCGGACCTGCTCGGCGCGGAACAGACTCGCGGTCGGGCGGACTGCTACACGCAACACGTGCTCTACGTTGACCCGGCCAGTCGGTTCTCCATCGTGTCGCTGGTCTGGATGCCGGGGCAGCGCACCGTGATCCACGATCACGTGTCGTGGTGCGTGGTCGGCGTCTACCAGGGCGTGGAGGAGGAGACGCTCTACCGGTTGGTTGACAACGGACTCGAGCCGGCGCACTTGGTGCGCGCCGGGCAGTCCGCGAACCTCGCGGGCACGACCAGCTTCTTCGCGCCGCCGGGCGACATCCACGAGGTATGCAACGCGAGCGACGACACGGTCATCTCGGTTCACGTGTACGGCGCCGACGTGTCGACGCTCGGTACGAGCATTCGACGTCGCTACGACCTGCCGGTGCGCACCGCCTGACCGTGCCGCTCAGCGCTGCCGCGCAGTGCTTCCACGCCGGGTGACACAGCGGCTGAACAATCGACAACCTTCGCGCGCGCCGATGCCGACCGCGAGGCGACGAGATGTCGCCTGTCACCCTGACGTCGCGGACGTGTGACAGTGCGATTACGAGGGATTGACGGGCCGATCGGGATAAGTACACTCCCGATGTAATTAGTTTCTCAGCTGGTTTCGTTGCCCCCACCCGCAGCTGAAAGACGAGGCCCGCCGCATGAGCGAGCGTCCGAATCAGATGGCTCAGCGCGTTCGTGCCTCACGCGCGTCCGACGCCAAGCGAGGACGTTCATGAGTTCGGCGGCGGTGTCCACGGGTCAAGGCCTGAGTCTGCATGGCATCGGCGTGCGGTTCGGTGGGCTCGTCGCGCTTGACGATGTGTCTCTGCACGTGGCTCCGGGACGTACCCTCGGCGTGATCGGACCCAATGGCGCCGGCAAGACGACGTTGTTCAACGTGGTCTGTGGTTTCGTCAGACCGTCCGCCGGATCGATGACGTGGCTGGGCGAGCCGCTGCAACCGCGGCCGCATCGCCTGGCACGGCTCGGGATCGGCCGCACGTTGCAATCGGTCGGACTGTTCGCCGGTCTGTCGGTCGTCGAGAACGTGATGGCCGGCGCGCCGCATGTGGGCGGCAACGGATTCACTCCGACGCTGTTCGCGATGCCGCGCGCCGACCGCGCCGAGCGTCGGCTCTACGAAACCGCGATGATGCACCTCGATCGCCTCGGCATCGCACGGTATGCCGGCGCCTTCCCGGGTGCGCTGCCGTTCGCCGTACAGAAACGGGTCGCGCTGGCCCGCGCGCTGATCGCCAAGCCGAAGCTGCTGTTGCTCGACGAGCCGGCTGCTGGCCTCGGCGCGGACGAGGTGGAGGAGTTGGCGGCGACGATCCGCGAACTTCCGCGACACGTCGAACCCGATGCGACCGAGGACGGCGGCGTCCCGTCGGAGACCAGCGACGGTCCGTCAGTGACCACCCACGTCCCGTCGCAGACCAGTGGCGACTCGGCCGTCGGCGGCCAGCACCCCGCATCGGGCGGCTGCGCGGTGATGCTCGTCGAGCACCACGTGGACCTCGTGATGCGCGTCTGCGACGAGGTCGTGGTGCTGGACTTCGGGCGCGTGATCGCGTCCGGTGACCCGGCGACGGTTCGCGCCTCGGCGGCTGTCACGAAGGCATACCTGGGTACGGCTGCCGACGCTGAGCCGGACGGCAGCGGCCTGGCGGTCGATATCGCCGCGCTCGACGACAGCGACGGCGCACCGTCCGGCACCGAAGGTTCCGCTTTGGGCGAGGCAGGCGACAGCCGATGAGCGACGCGCTGCTCGAAGTCGACGGCCTCGTCGCCGGATACGGTGGCGCGGCCGTGCTGCACGGCATCGACCTCAGCGTACCGGCCGGGACGATCACCGCGGTGCTCGGAGCGAACGGGGCCGGCAAGACCACGCTGCTGCGTACGCTGTCCGGTCTGGTACGGCCGCGCAGCGGCCAG
>DASTMZ010000220.1:0-26550 GCA_035713725.1 Micromonosporaceae bacterium | reverse complement strand
GAACTGCCCAGTGATACCGCGGGGCGAAAGTTGACCCGACCACTGATCATGTTTGCGGTGATCCGCGCGATCGCCATCGCCGGTGCCGTCGCCATTGCGTTCGGACCGGACCTTTCGCACGGCTATTGGTTGCCGATCGCGACGCTCGTGGCGATGAAACCGAGCCTGACGCAGACCACGCTGATCGGCGCGCAGCGGCTTGCCGGCGCGATGATCGGCGCGGGCGTGGCGGCGCTTCTGTTGTTGATCCCGTCCAACGAACACGGCTCGAAGCTGGTGGCGGTTGATTACGGACTTGACGTGGTGGCGCTCGTCTTCCTGATGCATGGGGCGGCGACCCGATTCTGGAACTACGCGATCTACTGCGCGGCGATTGCCGCCGGGGTGTTGATCTTGGTGGATCTACCGCAACATTCGAACAATGCAGCCGTGGGATACCGGGTGCTGTGGACGTTGTGCGGCGTGGGGATCGCGGTCGTGGTCATGCTCCTCGGCGGTCTGCTCGCGAAGCGAGGCGCGGCCGCGCCGAATCAGCCGACTAGCTAACCGGCCGAGGCCGGTTAGATCGCGTTTGGCGCCCGCGACCTGCGCCGCCGTTCCGCCACCGGTTGCGCCGCGTTTAGCGCCCGCCACCGGCGCAGACGTTCCGCCACCGGCTGCGCCGATCCGCCACCGTCCAAGGATCGCGGACTACATTGCGCAACATGCGCGACGTGTTCACCGTTCCGGTCCTGGTCTCGCTCTGGTGCTGGATCGTGCTGGAGATTGGCCTCGTCGTCCGCGACGTTGTCCGGCGGAAGGCGAAGTTGGAACGCGACCGTGGCACGCGCGCGATCGTCGCGTTGTCGCTCGGCGGATCGATCTTCATCGGCACGCTGTTTCGTCAATGGTTGCCGGCACTCAACGCACCGGCTATGCAGGTGTTTGCGTGGACCGGAGTCGTCGTGATCTGGCTCGGCTTGGCCCTGCGCATCTGGGCCGTTGTGACGCTCGGCCGATCATTCAGCACGTTTGTGCAGGTCGACGCCGGGCAGGCAGTCGTACGCCGCGGCCCCTACCGATGGGTGCGACACCCGTCGTACACCGGACTCCTGCTGATCGCGTTCGGCTTCGGTCTTGGTGCGGCCAACTGGCTCTCCCTTGCGGTCTGCGCTGTCCTCCCGGCGCTCGGACTCGTACCCCGGATGGCGGTCGAGGAGGCAGAGTTGACGCGGGTGCTCGGTGACCCGTACCGCAGCTACCAGCGCACGACGTCTCGTCTCGTTCCGGGAGTTTGGTAGCCCGGAACGCACCGGAACTCAGGTTGGCTAACGACGCGGCCGCGACCGCACCAACGGGCGGTCGCGGCCGAGATGCCGTTGAATCGCGCTACGAGACCGATTGCCACGCCGTCCGGATGACGTTCGCCACCTCGTCCGGGTGCGAAATCATCGCGACGTGCGAGGCTTCCACCTCGGTGATCTTCGCACCGGCCCGCTGTGCCATCGTCTTCACGACGTCGGCGCCGGCCGCCTTGTCGCCGGTCGCGACGACCGCCCAGGACGGCAGCTTCTTCCACGCCGGCGGACCGCTCAGCTCTCCGAACCCGGACTCGGCGACCGGCCGTTGCGCCGCGCTCATGATGGCCGCCTGCTTGTCGGGTAGGTCGGCGGCGAATGCCTGCTTGAAGGACGCAGGCTGGATGGACAGCTCAGTCGCGTTTCCGCTGGCCGTCGGATACTCCGTCTGCCGCAGCGCACTGGTTAGGACGCTGTCGCGCGACCGGCCCTCGATGTCCAGCAGCGTTTCGCCCTCGTCCGGTGCGAAAGCGGCAACGTAGACGAGTCCGACCACGTTGTCGGCCTTGCTGGCCGCATTAGTGATGACCGCGCCGCCGTACGAGTGTCCGACGGCGAGTACGTTCCCGGGAATCTGGCGCATGGCACTAGCCGCGTACGCCGCATCAGCAGCTACGCCGCGAAGCGGGTTGACCAGAGCCGTCACCGGAATGTTGTCCGACTGGAGCCGTTCGATGACGCCGTTCCACCCAGAGCTGTCGGCAAACGCGCCATGGACCAGGGCCACGGTGACCTTGTCGGATGCTCCAGCATTGGTCATGATCGTCCTCCCGTCATGGGTACCGAGGGCTTGGCGTCCACCCCGTCCGGCGACGCTACGCGCGGGTTCGCCGACGAAACGGTGGATGACGACATTCGGCCGTTTCTCACAGAATCGGGGTTCAGGCGCCGGTCCGAATCCGGTTCAGCGCACGCGTACTCCGCGCATCACGACAGCCGCTGGGGTGGCGAGCTGGTCAGGATCGTCACGTGGATCGTGGTGGTAGGTCACGATGTCCGGCGACGCGCCGTCGAGGCGGAGGAACTGGCGCGGCCAGACACTCGCCGCCGCCAGCGCCTGCGCTGGATCTAGCCCGTACTGCGCCAGCAGCGCAACTTCACCGGGAATCGAGCCCATGATGTCCGTACCAGCGAGCACCGGTACGCCCAGTTGCGCGGCCAGTGGTAGGAGTTCGGTGATCCGCTCGCGGGTTTCGTTGAGCCGCTGCAAGCGATCCGGCGGCATTTCGTGCGCGTGGCTCATCGCGATCATCGCGCCGAGGGTCGGCGTCCAGGCCGTACCGCGACGGGCCATGCTCCGTACGGCGGCATCGTCGAGTCCGGCACCGTGCTCGATCGAGTCGACGCCGGCCGCGACGAGCTCGCCCACGGTGGACACCGTCGAGTGCGCCGCGACTCGAGCGCCGGCCTCATGCACTGCCGTAGTCAGGCGCGTGATGGCCTCGATCGAGTACGTCGGGGTGGCCTCCGTACCCGCATTCAGGTCCGGAAAGTCCGCGATTACCTTGACCCACACCGCTCCTCTACGCACCTCGGCGAGCGCGCACGCGACGAGGTCGGTTTCCTCGACCGGCTCCCGGAGCAGGTCGGGAATGTATCGCCCGGGCGGCGCGAGGAAGCGGCCAGCGATCTGCATCACGGGCAGACTCGGTCCGATCGAGAGCTCGAGCGTCATGCCGCCTGGTGAGCCGACATCGCGTACCGCGGTGATGCCGGCGCGTGCCCAATCGGCCAGCGTCGCAGCGGTCGTGCCAGCGTCGAGCACCATCGGACCTTCGGATCCTGCCGCGACGGTCGGGTGCGCATGCGCGTCGACCAGGCCGGCGAGCACGAAGCGGCCCGGCAGTGCTTGGGCCTCTGCCAGTGGACTGTCGTGCGTGGCACCGGATTCGTCGATCCACCACGACCTCGTGTCACGACCGAAGGGCAGCTCGATGCCGTGCAACATCCACGCGCTCATACGCCGCAGGCTAGCCGCTTGGCCGAACGCAGTCAGGCCCGCCCACCAAAGTGGACGGGCCTGACAGCAGGAGTGCGTCAGTGCACGTGAATCGTCACCGTGACGGTCTTGAGGACCGCCGGCAGCTTCGTGACGTCGACCTTGAGCACCTCGCCATTGTCGGTCTGACCCGTGGCCGGCAGCACCTTCTGGTGGACCGTCCAGGTGCCGTCCGGGTCGACGACGATGGTGTCGATGCCGAAGTCGTCATCGTTGGACAGGTAGAGCGTCTTGCCGGCATCCGCGGTGGCAACGCCCTCGACCTTGTCGTGCCCGAACAACGCGCCGCTCGGGTCGAGCTGGCTCACGAGCGTACCGATGTTCAGATATGGCTGTTTCTGGGCGACGTGGACGCCCGCGTTGGTGAACGCGGTGAGTGCGGCGTTCGTGCTGTCCGTCCCGACGAAGGCCTCGGGCGACTTGCCGCCGATCGCCAGACCGCTGACGTCGGTGGCGCCGTTGATGTCGACCTCGTAGAGGGTCTTCAGGGCGAACGGCTCGAAGTTGCCGTCCCGCTCGTCGACGAGGAACTTCGTGTCGGACAGCGCGGTGATCTCGCTGTTCGCGTCGCCCGTCGTCGCCGGGTTGTCGAGCAGGTAGAGATACTGCTTCGTCTGGAACGTGTGAAGGTTGATCGTGATGATGCGGGTGGGCGAAACGTTGGCTGCCTTGGTGCTGCCCAGATCCGGCTGCTGAAGTGCGGACTGCATGATGCCGACCAGAGTCGAGCCGTCCGGCGTGATCGTCAGGCCCTCCATGCCCTTGTTCTTCAACCGGAAGGCAAGCTCCGGCGGCAGGAAGCCGATGATCTTGTGGAACGCGTTGTCGGGGCTGTTCTGGTAGGGAGTGAGCCGGCCGATCTCGAAGCCGTCGGCGTCGAAGTGCGTGATGTAGGGGCCGTACTCGTCGGAGACCCAGAAGCTGCCGTCCGGCATAGCGACGAGGCCCTCGGAGTCGTAGCCGTACGGGTCCTTGGCAACCGGAGTCGGGGTCACCACACCGTTGTTCAGCGTCGCGTTAGTCGCGTTCACATCGTCGATAACTTCGCTGGTGTCGTGCGGTGGGCGGCCACTGTAGTTCACGCCGCCGAGGCTCTTCGGACCCTTCAGCAGGATCTGCTTGAGCAGCTCGGCCTTGCCACCCGCAAGCTTGAACTCGCCGATCTCCGGCGTGAAGGACAGGAGCATCTCGGACTTGTTGCCGTCCGGCGCATCGGCGTTCGGTCCGCGGTCCGTCAGGCCGTAGAACAAACCTGACTTTCCGGGTACGGGCGCGAACGACGAACCGAAGCCTTCACCGGAGATCTCGGTGGTCGTATCGCCCGGGCCAGCCACCTCGGCGATCGGCGCCAGCGGTTTCCCGTTCGCTTGGCTGTCCTGGAACAGCTGCACGGCGTCGGTTGCCGTATATGTGAACGTGTCGGTACCCGTAAAGCCGGCGTTCGGCGTGTACGTAAACGTGCCGTCCGCGTTGACCGTCACCGTACCGTCGGACGGATTCGTGTGGCGTACGACAGCGGTGGCGCCGGCGTCATTTCGCAGAACGTTCCCAGTCACTGCGCCGTGGCCGGTGAACGAGTCGGCGACGACACGAAAGTCGTGCGATGGCGCCGACATCCAGCCAGTGGCGTGTGCGGCCGCTGCGCCGGTGCCGACAAGGGCAACCGCGGCGCTGACCGCGACCGCGATCCGGGTTCGTTTGCGATGCAGGAGTCCAGAAGTCATGGCCTGAACCTGTCGATCAGGATTGAACGCTGGACCAATCTCCGATGAATCCTCGGTATTGAGCAGGGGAATGCTGTCTCAGGTTCCGCACACCAGCGGAGTGGGCGAAGTCTTGACGGCCCGGCAAGCGATGCCTTTCACTGACGAGGACGGCGATGGAACCCTCCGGGGTCGACCTCCGACCCGAACCGCCACCTGGCTGATGGCTCCTGGCAACGCCGGGAAGTCAACGCCTGTGGAGGTTGTATGACCACGCTCACCGTCGCTACGGTGCTGACCGTCGCTGCGCTAGTGGCGAGCATGATTTCTGTCGAGATTGGCCTGTCGGTCGCGGTTATCGAGATCATCGCCGGCATCGTCATCGGCAACACGATCCACCTAGCAACGCCGGACTGGCTGGTGTTCATGGCCAGCTTTGGCTCTGTTGTGCTGACATTCCTCGCCGGCGCGGAGGTCGACCCGACCGCATTGCGCAAGACCTTGACGGCCAGCACGGCGATCGGTGCCCTGTCGTTCGCGGCGCCGTTCGTGGTCGCCATGCTGACGTGTCACTACTTGGCCGGCTGGGATTGGCGAGCCGCGCAAATCGGCGGCATTGCGCTGTCCACGACATCGTTGGCCGTGGTCTACGCAGTCCTCGTCGAGTCGGGTTTGTCGAGCACACGCATCGGGCAGCTGATCATGTCGGCGACATTCGTGACCGACCTGTGAACCGTACTGGCGTTGTCCCTGCTCTTCATCCGGCCGACCTGGTGGCTCGCACCGTTTGTCGCGGTGTCAATCGTGCTGATCGCGGTCATGCCGCGTCTGGACGAGTGGTTCTTCCGCCGCTACGGCAACCGAGTCATCGAGCCGGAGATCAAAGGCGCATTCGCCGCGCTGCTGGTGTTGATGTGGTTGGGCACCAAGGCATCCAGCCAGGCGGTGCTGCCGGCATTCTTGCTCGGGCTCGCGGTGTCTCGAAGCTTCGAGCGTCATCGCACTACGCAGCAACGCTTCCGGGTTGTTGCGTTCGCGTTCCTGACGCCGTTCTTCTTCCTCAAGTCGGGAATGAACGTGTCCGTCCCACTGGTGTGGGCCAACCTCGGTCTTCTGGCGATCCTGCTGGTGGCCAAGCTGATCGCCAAGTCGGTCGCCGTTTATCCGTTGGCCCGTCGATGGGCGCGGCCGCACGCCGCCTTCACCACGCTGCTGATGTCCACCGGCCTGACCTTCGGCACGATCTCGGCCACCTACGGCTACACCGCCGGCATCATTACGCGCGCCGAGTTCTCGGTGCTGGTGTGCGTTGTCGTCCTGACCGCGGTCGTGCCGACCGCTATCGCCCAACGGTGGTTCGCGCCAGATCCGGCGGTACAAACCGAGGCGCCGGACGTTGAGGACGAGGAGTTCGAGCCGTCGCGTACGCAGGGCAAGCGGCGCTCCCGTACCGCGACTGGCCGGCCATCGCAGGCGACTGACGGGTCGCGGCCGGAAACCGCGGCACAGTCCGCTGACACATAGGGCGGAGTTCGGCGCTGGCTCGCGGGTCGGCCGGAACGATTGGTGCGGGCACGTCATCGCTCTACGCTTGAGGCGTGTACGAGATCGCATTGAGCGTTGCGGCCTGCCTGCGCGCGGGTACCCAGGTGGACGTCGCGTGGGTTGTCGAAACGCACGGGTTCAGTGCTCGAGACAAGAGCGAGGCGCTCGCCATCACGCCGGGCGGCGGCCGCATCGGTGCTGTGCTGTCCGGTTCGATCAACGAGCAGCTTGCCGAGCTAGCTGATCGAGGCACCGCGGGACGGCTCGTCGATCTGCACGTTGGGGACTTCGAGGCCGAGCTTGCCGGCCTGTCGTGCGGCGGCGATGCGCGCTGCCTTCTGATCCCGGCCGTCGATCTGCCCGAGGAACTCTGGGATCGGCTCCGCGACCGTGATCCGGTATGCCTCGTCACGAGACTCGACGGCGACCGCGTTGTGGACACCACGATGTACGGGCCGGACACGATCGCCGGCGCGGGCGAGGACGCGGCCCGTCTGTTCGGTCGAGGCGAGACGGCGACGATCGTTGCGCCGGAGGCTGTTACGACCGTGCTGTGGCCGGTCCCCAAGCTCGTCATCGTCGGGACCGGCGCGGTAGGTGAAGCGCTTGTGCGCCAAGGCGAACTCCTCGGCTGGCACACACAGGTCGTGACGGACGCGAGCAATGCGACCGGTGTGATCGCCGCGCTCGCAGTGCTGGACAAGCTTGTCGTGACCAGTCATGACGACGACGTCGCAGGGCCGGCGCTCGCCGCCGCGCTGTCCAGTCCGGTCGGCTACATCGGTGCGCTCGGATCACGCCGCACGCAGCAGTCTCGTGCCGACTGGCTGGCCTACCGAGGCGTCACGGACCTGTCGCGCATCCACGGTCCGGCCGGCCTCGACATCGGAGCGAACACGCCGGCGGAGATCGCCGTGTCCATCGCCGCCGAGGCGCTTGCGGTCAAATCCAGCGCGGGTACGGGCAACCTCCGCGAGAAGTCCGGCGCGATCCACTAGGGCTGGCTCAGCGGGTACCCGTTGATCAAGGCGCAAGCAACGACAACCGTGCGTTGCGGGTGTTAGTCAGCGGGGTAAGTGAAGCCTTAATCTCCTGTCGCGTCTGCCGCTGGCGCGGCCTACTGTTGACCTGAGCGGACAGCGGGCCGGAGAGGATGGTTGGCCATGACGCATCAGCCCGATAACGCGGTGGATGTGCTGCGCGCGGTGTGGGCCGCCGACGGACAGCGCGCCGAGGACCTGGACGAGGCGTGCGGGCCGACGAAGCAGTGCAAGAACATGCGGGACGTCACGTTTGACGGATTCGCCGAGCCGGGCAGCGATCTGACGGATGCCTGGCGGGATCGGCTGCGCCGCGAGGGCAAGTTGAGCGAGGACGGCGGGAGCATTCGCGACCTCGTGCTGGGCTCCTCCGAGTCGCGCTGACCGGCCGTACGGCCACCGGACATGACACTGCGCGGGCGGTGAGGGAGAGACTGCATGGACCGTCCGGAGACCGTTGCTGAGCTGACCCGGCTCCTGCGCGACGGCGGCTACCTCGCCGACCGCGGGCTGTCGACGGCGCTATTCGTGTCGCTCTCGCTCGGTCGACCGATCCTGATCGAGGGCGAGGTGGGCGTCGGGAAGACCGAGGTGGCCAAGGCACTCGCGGAGGTTTTCGAGCGGCGCCTGATCCGCTTACAGTGCTACGAGGGCATCGACACGAACCAGGCGCTCTACGAGTGGGACTACGCCCGCCAGATGCTCCAAATCCGAGCGCTGTCCGAGCGACAGCTGGATGACGATGGCGCCGTCGACAAGCTCTTCGGTCCGAAGTTCCTGCTGGAGCGGCCGCTGCTCGAGGCGGTGCGCGCCGGTGACCAAGCCGTTTTGCTCATCGACGAGGTCGACCGCGCGGACGACGAATTCGAGGCGTTCCTGCTGGAGATCCTCGCCGACTTCCAGATCACGATTCCCGAGATCGGCACCATCAAGGCGGCCACCCCGCCGTTGGTCGTACTGACGTCGAACCGTACGCGTGAGCTCCACGACGCATTGAAACGGCGGTGCATCTACCACTGGGTCGGCTATCCGAGTGCCGAGCGCGAAGTGGAGATCGTGCTGGTGCGCGAGCCCGCCGCCTCGGAAGCCTTGACGCGCAAGGTGGTCGCCGCGGTGCATCGGCTGCGTACCCTCGAAATGGCCAAGCCGCCGGGTGTCGCGGAGACCATCGACTGGGTGCGCACGCTCGACGTCGTCGGCGCGAGCGATCTCGATGCGCAGACGGTCGAGGACACCCTCGGAGCGGTCGTGAAGGAGCGCGACGACCTCGAACTCGTACGAGCGAATCTCGACGGGATCGCCTCGGGTGCCTGACACGGCCGCACCGCCCGTCGCAGAGGACGCGCCATTCGTACGCGTCCTCGTCGCATTTGCCGACGAGCTACGCAATGCCGGGCTCCCAGTGGGTTCCGGTGACGTACTGACCTACAGCGCAGCGATGGCGCGCCTCGATCCCACCGATCTGGTCGACCTGTATTGGGCGGGTCGGACCACGATCGTGACGCGTCGCGACCACATCCCCGTCTACGACCGCGTCTTCCGCAAGTTCTTCCTCGACGAGGCGGAGGAGTTGCCGGAACAGTTGAGGCTCACTGCCCACGCAACCGCCGAGGCTCAGGCCGTGCTCGTCGTGCCGGAGACCGAGCCCGGCACCGAGGGCAACGAGGAGCAGCAGGCTCGCCTCGGTCTCGTCGCGTCGGACGCGGAAGTGTTGCGGAATAAGGCGTTCACGGCATGTACGCCGGAGGAGCTCGCCGCGGTGCGCCGCATCATCGCGCGAATGCGCCTTGCACCGCCCCGGCGCAAGACCCGACGTACTACGCCGGCGCGCGCCGGCCGCGCCCCGGATCCGCGTCGCACGGTACGCGAGACCATGCGTACCCACGGCGAGCCGTCGAAGCTGTTCTGGCGCCAACGGCGGCGCCGCCTTCGGCCGCTGATCCTGATCCTCGACATCTCCGGTTCGATGGCCGACTACTCGCGTAACCTGTTGCAGTTCGCGTATTCGGCGCGGCACGCCACCGGTCGGGTCGAGGTGTTCTGCTTCGGCACCAGGCTCACCCGCATCACGCGGGCGCTGGAACGCCGCCGCGCGGACGACGCGATGGAGCAGGCTGCGAAGGCCGTCTTCGACTGGGAGGGCGGCACGCGCATCGGCGAGTCGATCGACGCGTTCGTGCGTGATTGGGGTCGGCGCGGCGTGTGTCGCGGCGGCATCGTCGTGATTTGCTCGGACGGCCTTGACCGTGGCGATCCGCGTGTCCTCGCATCTGCGATGGAACGGTTATCCCGGCTGTGTCACCGAGTCGTGTGGCTGAATCCGCACCGCGGCGACAACCGCGACTTCCGGCCGAGCACGCTCGGCATGATGGTCGCCGCGCCACACGTCGACGTGCTCCTGTCCGGGCATAGCCTGCAAAGCTTGGAGGAGTTCGCGGCGCTGCTGCCCGAGCTGAGTTGACCGAGCCGCACTGCCGAGGCCTGAGTCGAGTGAGGAGTCGACCCGTGAAGTGGAGCGTGTCGGTGATCGCCGAGGGCGATCGCGAGGTGAGCCGGGACGAGGTGGTCGAGCTCGCAGACGCGGTCGCCGTACTCGGCGGCATCGCTTCTGGCATCGGTACGCCGACCTACGGCGCCCAACTCGTGATCGACGCGGAGGACCGCGAGGCGGCGGTGGAACGCGGAAAGGACGAGTTCGCCCGCGCGGCGATCCGAGCCGGGCTGCCGTCCTGGCCGATCACGCACGTCGAGGCGATCAGCGAGGCCGACGACGAACTCGGCGATCTCGCGTGATCAGGCTGGGGTCGCTCGCCGGCTACCCGTTCGAGGGTCCCCGGGTGTTGGCCGGCTGGACGCCGCCGGTAAGCCCCGCGGTCTACGCGATCATGTACAAGCCGGATGCCGCCAAGAAGCCCGAGACGTACGCGGTGATCTACGTCGGCTATACCGAGGATCTGTCTGCCGAACAGTTCCCGTTCAGCCACCCGCGCGCGGCGTGCTGGACCCAACGCGCCGGCAGCCGATGGGCGGTCTACATTGCGACGTACGAGGTGCCCGGTGGCCTGCCGTCGCACCGTGAACAGATCGCGCAGGAACTGTGCTCCATCTACCACCCGAAATGCAACGAGCAGCAATTCGACCGCTCGTGGGAGGACCACTGGATCGGGGAGTACACGGCGCCGACTGCGGGTCCGCTGACCACCGGACGCGACCCACGCGGCGTGACCGAGCCAGGCGGCACTGTCGGTCCAGGCGACGGGTCGACGCGCTGACTCGGACCGTGGGCTACTCCGTAACGCCAGCGCCTTCGTGTGTGCCGGCCGGGATGTAGCCGACGCTTTCGTGCAGGCGCGAGCGGCGGTGCCCGGACGCCGGGCGTGCCGGTGGACGCGCCTGCGGCTCCTCCGGTCGCGGTGTCACGCCCGTCACGATGCCCTCGGCCATGCCGTAGAGCAGCGGAAGTGCACCGGCGATGACCCGACCCGTACGGTTGATGTGCTCCACGCCCGGCTCGATGACCTCTGCGTTCGCGACAATCTTGCGGACGATGCCGGCGCACTCCTCGAGGTTCGTGGCGATCCGGCTGAGCTGGCCGCCGACCACGAACAAGTAGAACGCGAGCCCGGCGATCAACAGCGCGATGACGACGACGGACAGCACTACCAACGTGGTCATGACCTCACCTTGTCCAGAACTCGGCCGAGGAACAGGTGGTGCTGAAGACCTTCGGCGAGGACACCGTCCACACGATCCGCGGTCTGGCCGATGAGCGCCGTGTCGGCGGTGTTCGCCTCGGCGGCGCGCAGCGTCTCGCGGACCTTGACCACGCGCTGGTCGATCCGGTGCACCAGAATGACCAGGATCGTGAGCAGCGCGGCGACCGCGAGGACGATCACGAACCCGCCGATGATGGCGCCCCACCAGAGGCCGCGCTGTGTCGACGTCAACGCCTCGACATTCATGTGGCCCATGGTCAGCCTCCCAGCCGGGTGCGACCGCGGCGCAGTCCCGCGGTGATGACCTCGGCGTGCTCGATCGTGGTCTGCAACTGCTTGAGTGCCGCCGTGTTGTGCACCGACTCGGTCAGCGAGTCGTCGATCATCGTGGCCTCTTTGCCGATCGAGTGCGCGAGCACCAGGATCGGAACGACGAGAGCGACTACCACAATCACGACCACGAAGGTGATGACGTAACCCACCACCCAGCCCGTGATGCTGGTGTCCGCCGCGGCGATGACGTTCATTGGATCAGCCCGCCTTCACGGTTGGGACCTCGCGGATGGTGTTGTCCTTGAGGAACTGCACCAGCGACTTGGTCGGCGCGGCGATGTGGTGCTTGACCAGCACGTGGTCTGCGACCTTCGCCATCAATTCATCCTCGGTGGGCGCGGTGAATTGCGTCTTGCACACCGGGCTGCCGCATTTGAACTCGTACATGTCGGCTCCCTCCCGGCTCAGATCGACTCGCAGAAGTCGCGAACCGGCTTGAGGTTCGCGTTCACCGAAGGCACGACCTGCGGCACGGTGCGCGTCTGATGGGCGACAACCTGGACGCCCACGATGACGGTGCCGAGGGTCTGACGGATGGCGCGCAGGTGCAAGATGACACGCAGCAGGCCGACCGCTGCGGCCAAGATGATCAGTGCGGTGATAACCAGGGTCACCCAGGCGACTGCCGGCATGGCGAGCACTCCTCTCTAGCGCGGCTCTGGTCAGCCAAGAAGCTTCCCGACGGAGCCCGCGTAGCGGACCGCTCCGACGGTGACATCGTGGATGGTGGTGTCGGTGACGGCCAGCATCTCCGGCACGTCATCGAGTTCACCGGTCAGCGCAACGCCGCCGGCCAGGATCTCGTCCGAGGCGCCGCGAATCCGCTCGAGCGCCGCGAGGACGCGGTTGAGCAACGCGACGAGGACGGGCACAACGACGATCAACAGGATCGCGTTGCCGATCCACCAGAGTGTCATCTCCACGTCCCCCTAACTCGGGTTCGGCTGGTACGGCAGGAAGAAGCGGCGGAAGACGCGAGCCAGCGCGAGGCGAGCCGCGCGCAGACCGATCGTGAAGCCGCTGGCCGATGACGCGCGGCCGACGCTGTCGGCTGAAACGCCGCGACCGACCGCATCCATGCGCGCCTGCATATTCGAGGCGAAGTCGCGCATCAGAACGGTGGTGACGTCGTTGATCATGCCGCGGCCGTACTGCGCCGCGGCGCCAGACAGCTGCAGATCCTGCGAAACGTCGACGTGTGAGCCGCCGCGTGTCGCAGTGACCTGTGCGGTGACCAGCATGGCTGCTTGGCCGCGGCCCTTCTCGTCGGCGCCGGTCGCGTCGACGACGATGCGCTTCTCGCTGTCGTCGCGCTCCTTGATGTGTGCCTTACCGGCGAACTGCAGCCGGACCGGTCCCATCCGGATGGCGACCTTACCGAGGTACTGGTTGTTGCCGAGGTCATCGGTCAACTGGGTGCCCGGCAGGCACGCGGCCACCTGTGGAATGTCGTCGAAGAAATGCCAGACCTTGTCGACCGGCTGCGCGACATCGAAGCCGCTCTTGATCAGCATCAGGCCTCCTGGGTGGTGAGGTAGGCGTGCGGGTTCGCGGCAAACGTGTCCCGGCAGCCGACGCAGCAGAAGTGGTACGTGACGCCGTCATGTTCGTACGGATGGCTGGACGAATCGGCGCGAACCGTCATCCCGCACACCGGATCGCGCGCGGTGACCGGTGCCGGACGAGCCGGCGCCACGGTCGTCGCCGGCGCGAGCTGTCCGGCGGCCCGCAGTTGTACGAGTTCGGCAAGCACGGCGACCGCGATCTCCCGGTGCGACGTGTGGCCGAGGTCGATTCCGACCGGTACGCGCACCCGGTCCAGCAGGTTGCGTGGCACGCCGCGGTCGGCAAGGTAGCCGAGCACCGCCTCACCGCGCTTGCGCGATGCCACGAGCCCGACGAAAGCCGGGAAAGCGGACACCGCCTGCTCGATCGCTTCCTCGTCGCCGTGTCCCTGTGTTGCCACGACGACGATCGAGCGTGCGTCGAGTTCCGCTGCGCTGAAGTCCGGTCCGTCGCACACGTCGGCTCGCCAGTCGAGCGCCCGCGCCAGATCCGCCAACGTGTACGCCATCGGCGACCGACCCACGATCGTCACGTGCGGGGTCGGGCTCACGGGCTCGATGTAGACCTGCAGCGCACCCTCGCTCTGGCAGGAGATGGGTACCACCATCATGCCGTCCGGCACGGACGTGCCGAACTGCTCGGGCGTGCCGAGCAACAACAGTTTCGGCTTGCCCTCGGCGATCACACGCTGCGCCTCGCGCAGCACCACCGGCTCCGCGCACGCGCCACCGATCCAGCCGTGCAGCTGCCCACTCCCGGTGATGAGCGCACGCGAGCCTTGATGGCCCGAGGACGGACCCTGCCGCCAGACCACCGTCGCGAGGGCAAGCTCCTCGCCGCGTCGCGAGAGCTCACCGGCCCGCTCGAGGATGTCCCAACCATCCACGGGTGGCGTGGCGCTCGCGTGTGGATCGTTCATCGTCAGTCCGTCCGGACCGGTGGCGCGCCGGAGACGTCTCGCCGCTGCGTCATCGCCTCGTAGACCCGGTCCGGAAGCAACGGCATGTCGATGTTGCGGACGCCGCTGTCCTTGATCGCGTCCAACACCGCGTTGACGAAGGCGGCCGGGCCGCCAACCGTGGCGCACTCGCCGACGCCCTTGGCGCCGATCGGGTGGTGCGGGCATGGTGTCACGACTTCGTGCAACTCGTACCCGGGCGCTTCCCACGCGGTCGGCAGCAGGTAGTCCATGTAGTTCGACCCGACGCAGTTGCCCTCGGCGTCGAACGTGATGAATTGCATGCTCGCCATCGCGTACGCCTCGGTGAGACCGCCCATGATCTGACCTTCGACGATCATCGGGTTGATGCGGACACCGCAGTCGTCGACCGCCACCACGCGCAACACGTCCCACACGCCGGTCTGCGGATCAACTTCCACCGTGACGATGTAGCAGCCGAACGGCCATGTGAGGTTCGGCGGGTCGTAGTACGCAACGTTCTCGAGGCCCGGCTCCATGCCGTCGGGCATGTTGCTATACGCCGCCATCGCGGTCTCCTGGATCGTGACGCCACGATCCGGCGCGCTGCGGACGTAGAACCGCCCGAGCTCCCACTCGATGTCCTCTTCGGACACTTCGAGCAGATGCGCGGCAATCTTGCGGGCCTTCGCTCGGACCTTGCGGGACACCATCGCGACCGCGGCGCCGGCCACCGGTGTGCTGCGCGACGCGTACGTACCCATGCCGAACGGAGCGGTGTCGGTGTCGCCCTCCTCGACGACGACGTCCTCGGCGGGCAGGCCTAGCTCGTGCGCGACAATTTGCGCCCACGTGGTCTCGTGGCCTTGGCCCTGAGTCTTCGCGCCGGTACGCAGGATCGCCTTGCCCGTCATATGTACGCGCAACTCGGCGGCGTCGAACATCTTGATGCCAAGGATGTCGAACTCGCGACTGTTGCCGGCGCCGAGCGGCTCGGTCATCGTCGAGATGCCGATGCCGAGCAGGCGGCCACGTTTGCGCGCCTCTTCCTTCTGCGCCAGGAAGTCCTGATATCCGATGGCCTCCAGCCCGACGTCGAGGCACTTGCCGTATTGGCCGGAGTCGGTGAGGAACCCGAACGGCGTACGGTGCGGGAAGTCGTCATCGCGAACGAAGTTGCGGCGGCGGAACTCGGCCTGGTCCATGCCGAGGTCGTCGGCGGCCGCCTGCACCATGCGTTCCTGGAAGAACATCGCCTCGGTGATGCGGAACGAGCACCGGTAGGCGACGCCGCCCGGTGCCTTGTTCGTGTAGACACCGCGCGCGGTCAGGTGCGCGGCCGGGATGTCGTAGCACGCGAACGCCGAGTGCATAAGTCCGATCTTGAACTTGCTCGGCTGCGCGTCGGAGAAGAACGCGCCGTGGTCGGAGTCGGTGTGCATGCGTACGCCGAGGATCTTGCCGTCCTGGCGCAGCGCCATTTCACCGCGCAGGTAGATGTCGCGACCGAAGCCGGTGGAGATGAGGTTGCCGGTCTTGTCTTCGATCCACTTGACGGGCCGCTCGAGCAGGATCGAGGCGAGGATCGACGCCACGTAGCCCGGATATACCGGCACCTTGTTGCCGAATCCGCCGCCGAGATCGGGCGACACGATGCGAATCATGTGCTCCGGAAGCTCGGCGACCAGCGCGACGGCGGCACGGATGATGTGCGGCGCCTGCGTGGTCATGTAGACGGTCAGCTTCTGCGTCGCACGGTTGAAGTCCGCGATCGATCCGCAGCACTCGATCGGCGACGGGTGCGAGCGCGGATAGTGCAGCTCGAGCTTGGACACCATGTCGGCCTGTTCGAACGCGCGATCGGTGCCGGCCTTGTCGCCGACCTCCCAATCGAACACGACGTTGTCGTGCTGGTTTTCCTTGTCGTCCCGGATCACCGGGGCGCCCTCGGCCATCGCCTGCATCGGGCTGACGATCGGCGGGAGCGCCTCGTAGTCGACGATGATCGCCTCGCACGCGTCCTTCGCGATGTACGGGTCGTCGGCGATCACACACGCGACTTCCTGCCCCTGGAACCGCACCTTGTCGGTGGCGAGTACGGCCTGGGTGTCGTACGACAGCGTTGGCATCCATGCGAGGTTGCGGGTGGCCATCATCTCGCCGGTGAGCACGAGCCGGACACCGGGAATCGCCCACGCCTTGCTGGTGTCGATCGAGACGATCCGGGCGTGCGCCAGGGGGCTGCGCAGGATTTCCATGTGCAGCATGCCGGGCAGCACGATGTCGTCGACATAGTTGCCGCGGCCGCGGATGAAGCGGTTGTCCTCGACGCGCTTGCGGCTTGCGCCGAGCCCGCCGATCTTTATTTCGTCGCGTGCCTGGATCGTCACGATCGTTGCTCCCGTCTGGCTCAGCCTGCGGACTGACCCTGCATCTTCTTAGCCGCCCACAGCACAGACTTGACGATGTTCTGGTATCCGGTGCAGCGGCAGAGATTGCCGGACAGCGCCCACCGCACCTCGTCCTCGGTCGGATCGGGGTTCTCGTCCAGCAGGGCCTTCGCGGACATCATCATGCCCGGCGTACAGAAGCCGCACTGCAGGCCGTGCTCGTCCTTGAAGCCTTCCTGGATCGGGTGCAGCTCGCTGGGTCCGGCCAGACCCTCCACCGTGGTGACCTCATGGCCGTCGGCCTGCACCGCGAGCATCGTGCAGCTCTTGATCGGCCGGCCGTCGTAGAGCACCGTGCAGGCGCCGCAGTTCGTGGTGTCGCAACCGGTGTGCGTGCCGGTCAGCCCGAATCCCTGGCGCAGCAAGTGCGCGAGAAGCAGTCGGGGCTCGATGTCCGCGGTGCGCTTCTCGCCATTGACCATGAGGCTGACCCGCCGGATCGGTACGTCGCCGGCCGGCTGTTCACGGATCTCCTCGTACAAGCCGCTCATGTCAGGCCGCCCTCTCGGTCGACTGGTCGATGCGCGACAGGATGCGCGCGACGAAGGTTCGGACGATGTGGCGCTTGTATTCCGCGCTGCCCCGGTGGTCGGTTCTCGGTTGGGCGGCTCGTGCCGCGAGGTCGGCCGCGTTGTTGATGGTGTCAGCGCTCAGCGGACCGCCGACGAGCGATTGCGCGGCGTCCGTTGCGTTGATGGTGGCGCCGCCGACGCCGGTCAATGCGATTCCGGCCCGGGTGACCGTGCGGCCGGACATCTCCAGCGCGATCGCGGTACCGGCAGTCGCAAAGTCGCCGACCCGCCGCTCCAGCTTCAGATAGCCGCCGGCCGGCGTGCCCTTCGGCGCCGGGATGACCGCCTCGACGGCCACCTCGTCGTAGCCGAGCAGGTTCTCGAACGGCCCGGTGATGAAGTCCGCCATCGGGATGTTGCGCCGGCCGTTGGCGCCCTGTGCGACGACGTACCCGCCGAGTGCGGTCACCACCGATGCCCAGTCGCCTTGCGGGTCGGCGTGACACAACGACCCGACCAGCGTCCCGCGGTTGCGCACGATCGGGTCGGCGACGAGCGGAGCGGCGGCCGCCATGGTGGGCTGCCGTGACTTGAGGAGCGCGGACCGTTCCAGGTCGGCGTGCCGGCACAGCGCGCCGACGCGGATCGTGCCGTCGTCGTCGGCCCGGTGATAGTCCAGACCGGGCAGTCCGTTGATGTCGACCAACAACTCCGGCGCGGCAAAGCGCAGCTTCAGCAACGGCACCAGGCTCTGGCCGCCGGCGAGCACCTTTGCCTCACCACCGCCCTGTTGCAACAGGGCGATCGCCTCGTCGATCGAGCGCGGTGCCTCATAGCGGAACCGGGACGGGTACATGCGACCTCCTGGTCAGTCCTCGGCCGGCGTGCGATCGGGTTGCCGGGTCGCCTCGGGGTCCGGGACGGCGACCGGCATCGACTCCGCGTCGGGATCGGGGCGCGCCTGCTGGTGCGGTGGCCACGGGCCCTGCACCGGCTGGGCGGCCACCTTGAGGTATTCGATGAGCTGCGGCCATGCCCACACCGTGGGGCTTTTGCCGGTCTTCGGTGCGTTCTCGATCACTTCGTACAGCCGCGGATTGCCGCGGGAATGTCCGCTTGACTCGACCGCCATGACCGACGCCCCTTTCCCTCGAGACAGCGCCCGAGGGCGCCATCGCCGGTGGTGGGAATACTGCTCTCCCCGGCACCGGGGCCGCAATCGTTGATTAAGCTATTGCTTACGTCGCTCGACGCCTTGCCGGAGACGGTCACATGATCTTGTCGCGGGTATCAATTCCGGCGTGTCGTCGGGCGTCCGCGCGTCGAGCTGCAGCGTGGGCAGGCTCGCTATGACCAAGCGTACAAGGCTTCGCGAATCGTGATTAATGCGGCATCCTCCCCATGCCTCGCGCGATGCGGTGCCGGCCCGAAGCCGTACCCGGCTGATCTTGAAGGGTTTGACAACGGCCGGTGGGCCGCCCCCCAATGGGATCCAGGGAGTCCCTCACACCGCCCTGGCGAAAGGCTCGCAAGATGCAGGTCCCGGCACCGTTCGAGTACGAGCGCGCGACGAGTGTCGAGCACGCCATCGGGCTGTTGAGCCGGCTCGGCAACACCGCTCGGCTCGTGGCCGGCGGGCACAGCCTGCTGCCGATGATGAAGTTGCGGCTGGCGAACTTCGAATACCTCATCGACATCAACGACCTACACCGCGAGCTCGGTTATATCCGCGTCGAACCGACCCGGGTCCGCATCGGTGCGATGACCCGCCACCGCGAACTGCTGGAGAGCAGCGAACTGCGCGGCGTGTTTCCGATCTTTCATGATGCCGAACAGGTGATCGCCGATCCGTTGGTACGCAACCGCGGCACCATCGGCGGCGCGCTCTGCCAGGCCGACCCGTCCGAGGATCTGTCCGCGGTCTGTACGACGCTCGACGCCACGTGCGTCATCCGAGGCCCCGATGGCGAGCGGGTCGTCAGCATGTCGGAGTTCTATCGCGGCCCGTACGAGACGGCGGTCGGCGCCCCGGAGATCCTCACCGAGATCCGGATCCCGGTGCGGCCGAACGGATCCAGCGCATTCGAGAAGGTCGGACGCCGGGCCGGCGACTGGCCGGTGGTGTCGTGCGGTGTCGGGGTCTGGCTCGACAACGGCGTTATCGCGGATGCACGCGTCGGGCTCGCGGCGGTCGGGCCGGACACCACGGGCATCCCAGCCGTTTCTCGAGCGCTGCACGGCAAGCGGCCCTCCGAGGACGCCTATGCGGAGGCCGGTGCGATCGCCGCCGAGTTCTGCGCGCCGGTCTCCGATCAGCGCGGCAGCGTCGAATACAAGCGGCACCTGGCGGGGGAGTTGACCAGACGCGCGCTGCGACGCGCGGTTGCTCGGGTCAGCGGTGGGAAGAGGTAGCCATGTACGTCACGATGAGGGTCAACGGCGTGGACGTGACCCGCGAGATCGAGGGTCGGCTGCTGCTGGTGCATTTCCTCCGTGACCATTTGGGATTGACTGGTACGCATTGGGGCTGCGACACGAGCAACTGCGGCGCGTGCGCGGTGTGGCTCGACGGTGAGCCGGTGAAGTCGTGCACGGTGTTGGCCGCCATGGCCGGTGGCCACGAGGTGCGCACCGTCGAGGATCTGGAGCGGTTCGGTGAACTTGATCCGGTGCAGCGCGGTTTCATGGAATGCCACGGGCTGCAATGCGGATTCTGTACGCCCGGCATGCTGATGACCGCGCGAGCGCTCCTCGACCGCAATCCGGATCCGTCGGACGACGAGATCCGCGAGGCGATCTCGGGCCAGGTCTGTCGCTGCACCGGCTACGCCACGATCGTGCGCTCGGTCAAATGGGCCGCCGCCGAGCAGGCCGGTACGCGCACGTCCGTCGCAGCGGACGGTGAGTGATGAGCGACCGCGCGCAATCCGGGACGGCGCCAGCGAATCCGTTCGTGGACAACAACCTCACGCCGGTCGGACACGGCCGGATGTTGCGCAAGGAGGATCCGCGCTTCATCCGTGGCAAGGGCCGATTCGTTGACGACATCCAGTTGCCCGGCATGCTGCACCTCGCGATCCTGCGCTCGCCGATCGCGCACGGGCGGATCCGCAGTGTGGACGTCAGCGCGGCGCAGGCACATCCGAAGGTCAAGCTCGTCGTCAGCGGTGGCATGCTCGCCGAGCGCGGCCTCGCATGGATGCCGACGCTGTCGAACGACGTACAGGCCGTGCTCGCCACGGACAAGGTGCGCTTCCAGGGTCAGGAGGTCGCGTTCGTCGTCGCGGAGGACCGCTACGCGGCACGCGACGCGCTCGAACTGATCGACGTCGACTACGAGCAGTTGCCGGCGGTGGTGGACGCGCGTAGCGCACTCGACGCGTCCGCTCCGCTGATCCGCGACGACCTCGACGGCAAGACCGACAATCACTGCTTCGACTGGGAGACCGGCGACAAGGCGACCACCGACGCGGTGTTCGCGAGCGCCGACGTTGTGGTCAGCCAGGACATGGTGTATCCGCGCGTACATCCCGCACCGCTGGAGACATGCGGTGCGATCGCCGACTACGACCAGATCGACGGCGCGCTTACGATGTGGTGCACCACGCAAGCTCCGCACGCGCACCGCACCCTCTACGCGATGGTCGCCGGCCTACCCGAGCACAAGATCCGAGTGATTTCGCCGGACATCGGTGGCGGCTTCGGCAACAAGGTGCCGATCTACCCCGGCTATCTCTGTGCCATCGTCGCCTCGCAACTGACCGGAAAGCCCGTCAAATGGATGGAGGACCGTTCCGAGAACCTCACCAGCACTGCCTTCGCGCGCGACTACATCATGCGGGGCGACATCGCGGCTGCGAGCGACGGCAGGATCCTCGCGATCCGTACCCATGTGCTCGCCGACCATGGCGCGTTCAACGGAGTCGCGGCGCCGTCGAAGTATCCGGCCGGGTTCTTCGGCGTGTTCACCGGCAGCTACGACATCCAGGCAGCGTATTGCGCCATGACGGCCGTCTACACCAACAAGGCGCCGGGCGGGATCGCCTACTCCTGCTCGTTCCGGATCACCGAGGCGGTCTATCTCGTCGAGCGTCTGGTCGACTGTCTCGCGTACGAGTTGGGCATGGACCCGGTGCAAGTGCGCCTGAAGAACCTGCTGAAGCCGGAACAGTTCCCATATCTGACGAAGACCGGCTGGGTCTACGACTCCGGCAACTACGAGCCGACGCTCCGCGAGGCATTGCGCATCGCCGGGTACGACGAACTACGACGCGAGCAGGCGGAGCGACGTGAACGCGGCGAGTTGATGGGCATCGGCATCTCGTTCTTCACCGAGGCGGTCGGCGCCGGGCCACGCAAACACATGGACATCATGGGCTTGGGCATGGCCGACGGCGCGGAGTTGCGCGTACATCCGACGGGTACCGCGGTGCTGCGCGTGTCTTGTCAGACGCAGGGGCAGGGCCACGAGACCACCTTCGCGCAGATCGTTTCCGAAGAACTCGGCATTCCGCCGGCGGACATCACGGTGGTGCACGGTGACACCGATCAGACGCCGTTCGGGATGGGAACCTACGGCAGTCGGTCCACATCGGTCTCCGGTGCGGCGACTGTCCTTGTCGCCCGCAAGGTGCGCGACAAGGCCCGGCTCATCGCGGCCGAGGTGCTCGAGGCGTCGGTGGACGATCTGGTGTGGGCGAAGGGCTCGTTCCACGTCATCGGCGACCCGGACACCGCGATATCCATGCGGGACATCGCGATGCAGGCGCACGGCGTCATCGAGTTGCCGGTCGGACTCGAGGGTGCGCTCGACGCCCAGATCCACTACAACCCCGACAATCTCACGTACCCGTTCGGTGCGTACGTCTGCGTGGTGGACGTCGATCCGGGTACGGCGGTCGTCACGGTACGCCGGTTCATCGCGGTGGACGATTGTGGTACCCGCATCAACCCGATGATCATCGAAGGCCAGGTGCACCGCGGGCTGACCGACGGCGTTGGCATGGCGCTCATGGAGATGATCTCGTTCGACGATGCCGGCAACTGTCTTGGCGCCTCGCTGATGGACTACCTGCTGCCGACGGCGTTGGAGGTGCCGGACTGGGAAACCGGATTCACGGTCACGCCGTCGCCCTACCACCCGATCGGCGCGAAGGGCATCGGCGAGTGCGCGACGGTCGGCTCACCACCGGCGGTGGTGAACGCCGTGATGGATGCGCTGAAACCGTTCGGCATCCGGCACGCCGACATGCCGCTGACGCCGTCGCGACTGTGGGAGGCCATCAACGGTCGTGGCCGGCCGCCGGTCTGAGCCGCGCGCAACCGCCGCTAGCTCCAGAGCGTCACGTGAATCGACGGCTTGAAGCGGCCGACCGTGACGCCAGCGCCGCGCAACATCGCTTGGGTGGCGCGCGGTGTCGTGACGAACCGCGCCAGTTCTTCGGCGGCCGACGGCGCCTGGCGCGCGGCCAGCGTGAGGATGCTCCATGCGCCCTGAGCCTGCAGCGCCGGCGACGACACCCGCTTCAGGTCGCCGTTGGCCAGATTCTGCGACACCGCGAACGACACGGCCGGCGCCAATCCCTTGCCCCGCTTGGCTTCTTCGACCGCGGCCGCATGGCTCTGGAAGATGCGTTGGTGGTCTTCGGGGACGTTGATGCGGCGCAGCATCTCCGGGATGACCTCGGTGTCGTACGCCGCCGACGGACCGAGCAGCCACATCTGATCGCGCAATGCACCCACGCCCGGCACGATTCTCGCGATCGGATTATCCGGGCTCGCGACCGCGACCACTTGGTAGTTCAGGAAGTGCGTGCTGACGATCGACGCATCCAGGTTGGTCGGCTGCGGTCCGATCGCCGCGTCAACGGTACGGCTGAGCAACAGCGACTCGAAGTGGCGTGGGTTATGACTGCTGAGCTCGACGTCGAGATCATTGGCGCGCTCCGCGAACAACTCGATCAGGCCGGGCGCCGCGTGCTCAGCGAACAGTGCCGAGGTGGCCACCCGCAACAGGCGACGGCCGCCGCCCGCCTGGCGTACCTCGATGATCGTACGGTCCTGCAGGCTCAACATCTCGGCCGCCCGACTGGCGAGGCGCAGGCCACCCGGGGTGAACGCGAGCCCGGAGGACGTACGGACAAACAGCCTGTCGCCAAGCTCCTTGCGCAACTGGCCGACGTGCAACGAGACCGCGGCCTCGGTGACCTCGAGGTCGGCCGCGGCACGCTTGACCGAACCGAGCCGCGCGACGGCGGCGAAGGCGCGCAGCTGCGTCGGCGTCACACGTCGTCCTTCCGTGCGCGGCATCCAGAACGCTGGCCATTCTAGATCCACTCACGGATGGGCTACGGGGCGCGTTCACGAGTCCTGAAAGTGCCTCGTCAGCAGCAGGACGCCGCTCCCGAAGACGGGCCGCTGGCAGAACTCTGCGCACAGCACACGCTATCGGCTGCCTTGGTCAGCGTGTCGGCGTCGGACTTGACCACGTAGACCTCCCACGGCTCGTCGCCCGGTCCGCGTACCCACACCTTGTCCTGCAGGGCATAGCAGCACTCGGTGTCTTCCTCGGAGTCGGTGGCCAGCCCGAGGTCGGTGAGGCGCTGGGCCGCGGCGGTGACCTCCTCGCCGCTGAACACCTCGACACCCAGATGATCGATGACGGTCGGCTGTCCTGTTGCGCCCTCGATGAGCACGAGCTTGAGCGGCGGTACGTCGATCGCGAAGTTCGCGTAACCGGGGCGGCGCTTGGCCGGCTGGACGCCGAACAGCTTTGCGTAGAAGTCAACCGAACCTTCGAGGTCGGCTACCCGCAGCGCCAATTGAACACGGGACATGATCTGCCTCCAGAGATCGCGAAGCTGTTTAGACGTTCATCTAGACAGAGCCTTGCACGCTGTCTTGACGCCTGTCAAGATAAACGGGTGTCTAAACAGCTGCCGCTCTACGACGTCAAAACGGGCTGCTGCACGCCGATGGTCAGCGAGTCGTTGACCGAGGACGTCGCGACCGATCTGGCGCGCGGGTTCAAGGCACTCGGTGATCCGGTGCGCCTTCGGCTGCTGTCGTTGATTGCCGCGCGTGGCGGTGGCGAGGTATGCGTCTGCGAGCTGACCGATGCGTTCGCTGTCACCGGCCCGACCATCTCGCACCACCTCCGGGTGTTGCGTGAGGCTGGGCTGATCGACTGCGAGCGGCGTGGCACATGGGTCTACTACTGGATCATCCCGGCCGCACTCGGTGCGCTGTCCCAGTTGCTTGACGCGTCGAGCGTCGCAGCCGCGGTCCGATGACCGCTTCGCTCGTACGCCGCCTACTGGCCGAACTGCTAGGTACGGCGCTGCTAGTGACCGCAGTCGTGGGTTCGGGGATCGCGGCCGCCAGGCTGTCGCCCGGTGATGTCGGTGTGCAGTTGCTCGAGAACGCGTTCGCGACCGCGCTGGCCCTGGGTGTGCTGATTCTAGTGTTCGGCCCGGCGTCCGGAGCACACTTCAATCCGGTCGTGACAACCGCAGACTGGTGGTTGCGTCGCCGCGACACCGGCTCGCGCGCTTGGGAGGCCGGCGCATACATCGTTGCCCAGTCGGTTGGCGGCATCGGCGGTGCGGTATTGGCCAATGCGATGTACGGGTTGCCTGCCGTGTCCTGGTCGCACACCGACCGAACGGCGGCGCACCTGTGGCTCGGCGAAGTTGTCGCGACAGCGGGACTGGTCCTGCTGATCTTTTCGCTGGTTCGGACAGGTCGGACCGCCGTGACTCCGGTCGCGGTGGGTGCTTACATCGGTGCCGCGTACTGGTTCACGTCATCGACGTCGTTCGCGAACCCCGCGGTCACGATCGGGCGTACGTTCAGCGACACGTTCGCCGGCATCGCACCGGGCTCGGTCTTAGGCTTCATCGCCGCACAGGCCATCGGCGGAGTCATCGGCGTGGCCGTGCTCGCAATCGTTTATCCGCGAGCGGCGGAGTCGCTGGCGAGCCAACCGGTCGAGTTCGTTGAGACGGGAGCACGATCTTGACGGCAAGCGTGATCACCATCGAGCCGATGCGGGACGCGCACGCCAATGCAGTGCTGGCCATCTACCAGTACGGCATCGACGAAGGCAACGCGACCTTCGAGGCGATCGCCCCGCCGTGGGGTCGATTTACCGCGGACCATTCCGAGGAACATCGCTACGTCGCGGTCGACGCCGTCGGCACCGTGGTCGGCTGGACCGCCTGCACGCCGGTCTCGGACCGATGTGTCTACGCCGGTGTCGTCGAGCACTCGGTCTACGTACATCCGGATCATCGTGGCCGGCACATCGGCCAGCGCCTGCTGGCGCGCCTCATCGAGTCCACCGAGGCAGCCGGGGTGTGGACCATTCAGTCGGGCATCTTCCCGGAGAACTCGGCAAGTCTTGCATTGCACGCGGCAGCCGGCTTCCGCGTCGTCGGCACCCGGCAACGCCTCGGTCAGCACCATGGCGTGTGGCGCGACGTCACCTTGATCGAACGTCGCAGTCCCAACATCTAAACCGTCGATCAGATGCGCTCAGGGGCATCGCCACGTTGACAGCGCGACATCAGTCAGTGATCATTGACTCAATGTCGGCTGACTGGTCTGATGAGATCGTCAAGCGAGCGCGGGTGCACGCCGCGCTCGGTGAGCCAGCACGGCTTGCGATCGTCGACATGCTCGCGCTCGGCGATGCGGCACCCGGTGAGATCGGCGCGCACCTGACCATGCCGACTAACCTTGTTGCCCACCATCTGCGGGTCCTGCAAGACGCGGGCGTCGTCGATCGATCCCGGTCCCACGGCGACGCTCGGCGCACCTACGTCCGACTCAATCTCGAGGTTGCGGGTGCAGTTGGCAATGCGATGGCAGCGCCAGCCGCGCGGATCGTCTTCGTCTGCACCCACAACTCGGCGCGCTCCCAGCTTGCCGCCGCCTTGTGGCCCGACCGCAGCTCTGTGCCAGCCGTTTCCGCTGGCACCCAGCCAGGCACTGTGCACCCTCGCACGATCGCGGTGGCACGGCGGCACCGTGTCAGCCTCGACCGGCCGCCTCTCACCAGGGACGTCAAGGACGTGCTCCGTAACGACGATCTCGTTGTCGCGGTCTGCGACAACGCACACGAGCAGATGCCTGCGGCCATCAAACGATTGCACTGGTCAGTAGCGGACCCCGCGATCGTGGACACCGACGCCGCATTCGAAGCCGCGTTTGCCGAGATTGCCACCCGCCTCGACCGACTGGCGCAAGCCGTCCACCTGCCCGGAGGCAGCCGTGACCGAAACTAGCCTGAACCCATCCGACCTCACCGTCGACCAACAACTCGCGCTTCGCACGGCCGCGACAAATCTGCGGAGCGAATTCGGCGATCTCTTTGGCGCCGAGACCATCGAACGATTCCTGCACTCGAGTTACCACCAGTTCGCGACCA